>JBEHYY010000009.1:0-85019 GCA_048497935.1 Verrucomicrobiota bacterium | reverse complement strand
CGGGCTTGGCCACCTGGGTGTGCTGCACGTCCGCACCGGCGCCATGGCCGATGATGGTGGCGGGTTTGATGCCGGCGTCTTTTTCACGTTGGCGGAATAAAACCGCGGTTTCGCTGCCGTCCAGGTCGGGCATCCGCAGGTCCAGCAACACCAAGTCATAGGCACCGGGCCGGAACAGGGAGAGCGCCCCGGCGCTGGTTTCCACGTTCGTCACTTCGCAGCCGGCGCGTTCCAACATGGAAGTGAGCATCAGGCGGGTGCGCTCGTCATCTTCCACCAAGAGCACATGGCGCGGGCGGTTGCTCGTCAATGGCATGGGCCAGGGAGTGCCGCTGCCGGCCGTGGTCTGCCGGCGCTCCAGCCAAACGGAGAACCAAAAATTGGCGCCATCGCCCGGCTTGCTGTCCACACCGATCTCGCCGCACATAATCTCGACCAAGCGCCGGCAGATGGCCAAGCCCAGGCCCGCACCTTCGTAGCGTCGCGAGGTCGAGCTATCGACTTGGAAAAATGGCTCAAAAATGCGCTTGGCGTGCTCGGGGGAAAGGCCGATGCCGGTGTCGCTCACCGTGAAGCGAAGCAAGTCGCTCTGCGGGCCGGCCTCGAGGCGCTCCACACGCAAGGTGACGCCGCCCTTCGGGGTGAATTTGATGGCATTGCCCACCAGGTTCAGCAGCACCTGGCGCACGCGAGGCTCGTCGAGCAGGTAGGCGTAGGCGAGACTCTTGTCCACCTCGGCCTGCATGGTGAGCTGCTTGCTCCGGGCGTCCTCGCTCTTGATGTCGAGCACGCCTTTGACCAGTTCGCCGATGCGGGCCGGAGCCAGGGATAATTGCTCGGCGCCCGCCTCCATCTTGGCGAGGTCCAGGATGTCATTGAGCAGCGTCAGCAGATGCTCGCCCGCATTATGAATAATCTGGAGTAATTCACGCTGCTCGGGGGCGCATTTCTGGTCGAGCAGCAATTGCGCCGCGCCCAGCACGGGGTTGAGGGGGGTGCGGATTTCGTGGCTGATCATGGCCAGGAATTCCGACTTGGCGCGCGTGGCGGCCTCGGCGGCCTCCTTGGCCTTGACGATTTCCTCCATGGCCTGCTTGCGCGCGGCGATGTCCTGAATCTGCGAGATAAAATAGAGTGGCCGGTCAGCGGCGTCGCGGACGAGCGAGACGCTCAACAAAACCCAGATGGAACGGCCATCCTTGTGAAAGTAGCGTTTTTCGATCTGATAGGTGTTGATCTCGCCGGCCAGCACGCGGCGAATCTGGGCGAGGTCGCTTTCCAAGTCATCCGGGTGCGTGATGGTTTGGAAGTCCATCGCCTGCAGTTCCTCGGGCGTATAGCCGATGATGGCGCAGAGGGCCGAGTTGACCTTCAGCCATTTCCCATTGGGGGCCACGAGGGCCATGCCAATGGATGAATGCTCCATCGCGCTGCGGAACTGGTTTTCGCTGCGACGCAGCTCCAGCTCGCTCTTGCGGCGCTCGGTGATGTCATGCACGGTGCCGACCATCTTGAGCGGCTGGCCCGTGCGCTCGTCCACAAATACCTGGGCGCGCTCATGCACATAGCGCACCTCGCCATCCGGGCGCATGACCCGGTGCTCGATGGAATAGACGCCGCGTTCAGTCACCGCGCGGGTGACGGCCTCCAGCACTCCGGCGTGTTCCTCCGGTGGGATACGGTTGAAAAAAAGTTCATTGGACGCCGGGGCAGAACCCGGCTCCAGGCCAAAGATCCGGTAAACCTCATCCGACCATTGCAGTTTGTTTTGGTTAAGATCGGGGTGGCCCAGCTCCAGCTCCCAACTGCCAAAGCCCGCGACCCGTTCGGCGGAGGCCATCATTTGCTGGCTTTGATGAATTTTTTCATCCGCCTGGATGCGCTCGGAAATGTCGCGCGCCACCGCCACCAAGCCGATGGGCTGGCCCTTGGCATCCGTCATGCGGGTGGTCCGCACTTCGAGCCATACGCGGGAGCCGTCGCGCCGGTAATCATGGCGGACGCCAAAAGACTCCGCGCCATCCATGACCACCTTGTAGCGCTGCTTGCCCCAAGCCCGGGCTTCTTCCGTGGGCAACCGGTCAAATACCGAATGGTTGAGCATTTCCTCGGCCTTCCAGCCAAAGATCTCCTCGGCCCCCTTGTTCCAGTAGGTCACCAAACCGTCGGCATCGGTGCAGATGACGCAATCCTTGACCTGGGAGAGGATATAATCATCACGGCGGATGGTGGCTTCCGTGTGGGACAAGTCATGGCGCGGCTGGTTGGGAGCGGATGAAACCTGAGCTTCAGACCGTTTGCCTTGAGTTTTCCCGTCCATAGCCGACCCGTGCCGTTCATCGGCATTGCCGGCGCCAGATTTAACATCCGCACACATATCCTAGATTGGGTTGAACCGGCAATGAGCCTGCGTGGAAAAATTAACTAGTGGCTTATCATGGACGCAACGAGGGTCTAAACACAAGCATAAGACTAGGTATTTTTCCCCTAAAGTTGGCTATACTTTACCTTAGCGTCTTCACCCTTGCGCCGGAACCCGGACGGGGCTTATCGTGTTCCATCTCTTATTATGCCCGCTTCCCCTTCTTTTCGCGCCCTCTTCAACTATCTGGCCCTCGGTTTGGGGGTGGTCATCTTTGTTTTTGTATTTCTCTATAATCCCGATACCGCCATGTCTGCCGCGACACCGCCCACCCCTCCTCCCGCCAAAAACAAGACCCCTCCAGCTAATCTGGAAACCGTGACACTGGGGGCGGGATGTTTCTGGTGCACGCAGGCCGTGCTCGAGCGGGTGGATGGCGTCTGGGAAGTCACCTGCGGGTACATGGGTGGTACAGTGGCCCGCCCGACGTATGAGCAGGTCTGCACCGGGACAACCGGCCACGCCGAAGTCGTGCAGGTAAAGTTTGACCCCAAGGTGCTCTCCTTCTCGGATTTGCTGCAATGGTTCTGGCGACTGCACGATCCCACCACGCTGAATCAACAAGGCAATGACCATGGCACCCAGTACCGCTCGGTGATCTTCTACACGACCGATGCCCAAAAGCTTCTGGCCGAGCGGTCCAAGGCGGATGCGCAAAAGAATTTCAAAAATCCCATTGTGACGGAGATTGCGCCCGCCAAGGAATTCTACCGCGCGGAGGATTACCACCAGGAATATTTCAACAACAACAAGGACAGCAATCCTTACTGCCCGCTGGTCATTGCCCCCAAGCTTGAGCATTTAAACCTGACGCAAAAACCCGTCACGGCGCCTGGGCTCGGTGCACCAGCAAAGCCGACCGGTTCCGGCACAGCCACCAGCAAATAAGAAGGCTCAGTTCGCGCGGCGCGATTGGCGCGTGGCCAAGGCCACCGCCACCAGTGATACCACGATAAGCGCCACGCCCGTGATGATTAACGGCATGGGCTTGGCCTCCAACTGTTGGACCTGGGGGAGGCCGCGCTCCAGTTTGTCGAAAAACACGGGCATGGTCTTTTTCAAATCGGCGGCATAGCGCGAAAACACCACGCCAATAATCACCGCGCTGAACCCCGCCAACCCTGACACCAGGCTGGTCGTCAACCAAAGGATGGTACGCATATCAACCCGAACTGCCGAGGGCGCATCGCTTTTGTCGCGAAAAAGAGGGCGGGCCAGCTCATCCACACGGCGGCCCGCATACCACCACAGCAACACACCGAATAAAAAGAAGGGAGCAATGGCCAGCATATCCTCCTTGCGGTTGGAAACCAGCTTTTCGCCGTCAATTTTCAGCACTTTGCCCATATAGGCCAGCGATGCCACCATCAAGATGACGGCCAGCGCGCGCAGGACGTGTTTGGAGGTCAGGCGCTGGGTGCTGCGCTTGGGTTCGGCCTGGGGAATCAGGATGTCGTCAACCGGCTCCATGGGAATAGATGAATTGGGGGTGAAAGGCTTCAGGCCCGGCTGGGACGGGGCACCAATAACGAAGGGGAAGCGGGTGCGGAACCAACCGCTGCCGCCGCCGCCTGCAAAACCTCCTCGAGGTTTTCGAGGTATTTGACAAAGCGCCGACGCCCGGTGGAGGTCAAAGTGATGGTGGTCCGCGGACGGCCGCCTTTGATGGTTTCCTTGCGCTGGGCGATAATGTCGTCGTCCTCCAGGGCCTTGAGGTGGCGGTTAAGATTACCGTCCGTCAGACCGCAGACATCCTTCAGCTCGCCGAAAGACAGGCCATCCACCGCCGCAGCCAGCGCCGACATCAGCGCGAGGCGGTTAGGTTCGTGCATCACGCGGGAAAGGGAGGAAAATGGTGTTTCAGCGGAGGACATGGCGTGGCAGCGTCCAAAAGGACTATTCAGATTCCTCGGTGGGGATGGCGGCGGGCAGGCCAAAAAAAGTGCGCAGGGAGGGAAAGGGTCTCTCGTCGTAGTGCAAAACCAGCCCGCCAAAAAGCTCGCCGACAAAAAACACGATGCCCATAACCCAGGAATCGCGGGTGAACGACAAGTTGGGTAGCGCAATGAGGCACAAGGTGCCGCAGATCAAATAATAGAGGCCGACCCAAAATAGACGCTTGGGCAGCACCTGGCGGGCGGTGAAGTTCAGCAATCCATACAGCACCATCCACATACCAAACAGAAGATTATACTGTTGATGGGAGGCCAACGCGAGGGTCACCACCCCGCCCACGGCAAGGATGGGGGCAATCTCCAAGGCCGGGCGCAGCCGTCGAAAATCGCGGCCTACTTCGGGATCATGCAGGAACCAATAGATCAAAACTCCATAATTGAGCAGCATCGCGAGCACAAACACCACGCCCCAGCCAATCAAATGGGCTTCCGCCGAGGTCGGAAAACGCGGCGCGCCCAGCACCAGCGCGGAACCTAGCGCCACGCACCCCGCCAGCGCCCGGGCCCGGCCGGAATAGCCTTTGAAGCGCTGCTTTTCGAGTATGGCCTGCTGCAGTTCGCGGACCTGGCGCAGGGCCTCGTGGAGGGAGGGCGTCACAGGAACCTTATTATCACTTCAATTTGGCGGGCGCAAGTGCCGACCGTGAAAAAGCAAAGCCGTGCAGCCGTCCTGCTTCCGCGTCCAAGACGTAAACCCGCTCACAAGCCGATCCCGCCTCATCATAATGGAAGTTGAAATAAAGTGAGGTCCCCCGGGCCGTCTGCCCCACTTCATCCAGCGTCCCTTGCAATCCGGCAATATCGGCCAAACCACCGAGCCGCAGCAATTCGCGCCCCCGGCCCACCGAGGGGAACCCACACACCCAGCAACCGGCCTGGATATGCTCAAAACGCCGGCCGGTATCCGCCAACTCCAAACCTATCCATTGAAAGGCGGTGCGGCGCAGCGGCACCGCCGGCAAGGAAGCAGCCCCGACAATATTATGGGCCACAAGGCCCGCGAGAAACCCCTCCTGGCGGGAATCGCCGGACAGCCCGAGCAGCGGGGCCATGGGGCGAAACAAGGCATGAAGCCGGGCTGAATCCTCCAACCCCTCCCACCCAGCGGTTGGAGGCGGCGGCAGGGACAGCGTCCAGGCCAGCGGCGGAGGTATGATTGGCAACGGCATGGCAGCGGGAAAACTGCTGATAGCTTTGCATAACAAAGTAAAATCGTCAAGCGCTAATCATGGGTCCGGTATTCCGCTTGCAGGACCGCCTGATGCGGTTATAGTAAGGCTATGTCCAAACTTCGCCTTTTTGCCGGTCTGTTGGCCCTCGTAGCCGTTGGCGCAGTCGCGTACGTGCGTGCTTCGAATTCCTCCACGGCTTCCGCCAGCCCGGCGCCGGCCGCGGATGCCGCCACCTGCGATTCGTGCTGCGGCCCCATCACCCCGGAACCGACTGGCGTGACCCTTCCCGCCTCGCTACCGAATCCTTATTCAGCTGAAGTGAGCAAGGACAGCGTCCCCGCACCTGCGAAGAGCTAGAATCGTTTTACCGCACGCGCTCGAGAAAGCCAACTTTGCGGTAAACTTTGGCGAGGGTTTTGTAGGCTGTCTTTTGCGCGGCTTCGTCGCCCGTTTTCAAAATGGCCTGAAGATGGTCTTTGTTGGCCATCAGTTCGGCGTGCTTCTTTTGCACAGGTTCCAAGGCGGCCACGACGGCGTCTGCGACCGTTGATTTGAACGCACCATAGCCCTGGCCGGCGTATTCGGCCTCCAGCTCGGGGATGGCCCGGCCGGTAAAGACGCTGAGGATGGCCAGCAAATTGGTCACGCCCGGCTTGTCCTTCCCCGCCCGCACTTCGCTGCCAGAGTCCGTCACCGCGGACATGATTTTTTTGTGCAAAACGGAGGGCGAATCGGCCAGGTAGAGCGTGCCCGACTGATTCTCGTCGGACTTGGACATCTTCTTTTCCGGATCCGCCAGGGACATGATGCGCGCGCCCGTCTTGGGGATAAACGGGTCGGGCACATTGAAGGTTGGCGAATAGGTGCGGTTGAATTTTTCCGCGAGATCGCGGGTCAGCTCGAGGTGCTGTTTCTGATCCTCACCGACGGGCACGGCATGGGCGTTATAAAGCAGAATGTCAGCCGCCATGAGCACGGGGTAATTGAGAATGCCCGCACCCACGCTCTCCTGCTTGGCAGCCTTGTCCTTGAACTGCGTCATGCGCTCGAGTTGGCCGAGCGGGCACAGGCAGCCCAGCACCCAGGCGAGCTCGGCATGGCCGATGACGTGGGACTGGATGAAGAAGCTGGCCTTGGCAGGGTCGAGGCCGGCGGCGAGATACCAGGCCGCAAGGTCCAAGGTGGCGGCCCGCAACTTGGCCGGCTCAATCGGCAAGGTGATGGCGTGCATATCCACAATGCCAAAGTAGCACTCGTAGTCGTCCTGCATGCGCTGCCAGTTCAGCACGGCGCCCAGGTAATTGCCCAAGTGGAAGGCTCCGGTGGGCTGGACACACGTGAGCAGGACCTTCCGGGCAGGTTGGGCGGATTCAGCGGCAGGCTTGGCGGCGTCGGCGGACATGACAGTAAAGGCGCAAAATGACGCAGCGGGCGTGGGAAGGAAACAGTAAAAATCAAAAGGCCCCGGATGTTTTGCAACATCCGGGGCCTTAAAAACGGGGGTGGGTGCTCGCCACGCACTCTTTCCCATTCGCCGGTCCTTGGGCGCTCCCCCCTCGCAGGTGGGCGGCCGGCTCCTCGACGCCAGTCCCCGCGGCAACGCGGGATTTTCGGTCTCTTGGCAGGACCGTCGCCAGAATTGCTTCCGGCGAGTGTTGGGTGAGGCCTTTCAGCGCGGTTCACACGGCCCCTGCCGGGGAAGTGCGCCGCACAAGGTAATGAGACCGCTGCGACACGGCCTCGTTACCGCTGTCCTTCAGGTCGGCCCCCGGGAACTGCCCCCGGAGCGTTGGCCTGAAGGGACGGGTCTTGCCTCTTATCCCTCAAGTGACATTTGATGGTGCAGGCCGCCGACGCGTTTTGCGCGCCCACGGCTGTTATGCAGGCCGGGCGGCCCCCGCTTCTGGGACCGTCGCGCCTCCCGCCTGGCCCGGAGCTTTACGCGCTTCCCTCTTCCGAGGGAGAGCCTTTCCCGAGGTGCCCTCGAGACTCCGTGTCCGGCAGATTGGTATTCATGGTAGTCAATCTGGCCCGATCTTGGGGCCACCATGTGTCGACCACAGCTACGAACTAACCGTGGTCCTGACTCGGCTTGGCACGCGCGTTCGCTTGCGCGCCTGACCGCCGCCTTCCTTTGGTCGCAATAACAACCCCGGCAATGCGACTCGCCGAGGCGGAAGGGGTGAAACATGCCTTGGGCGCTCACCACCCGAAAGTGGGAACTGGCCGCAAGGGGCCGGGACTACCAACTAATCCCGACCTTTCCCCGGTTACCCGGGATTATCCCAGAAGACCTGGCCAGTGGAGTGCCTGTTGAAGGGCATTCCCGGCGCAGACCTTCCGTTCTCTCAAAGAACCGTGACACAGTATCGCACAGCCGGAAAAATCCGCAAGGGGTGCGCCAAAATAATTTCTGGCGGTCAACAACTTATGGAATAACGGTTGAAGATTATGCCGCCGGAAGTGAACAACTCCACAACCCTCCCATTTGCAGCAGCTTAATCGCCTATATTTGGTGAACAACCCCGTCAGCCTTTTATTCCCCATTGGGAACAACCTGCTTTGTGCATAATTTGTGAAAAAGTTTTTCGGGTTTTTTCTCAGAATTTTTGAAAAAAACCCAACCAAAAGGAGAGTGCGCTAAATCCACGGAAACCAGGCTGTTTGATTTTCAGCTTATTATATGATTATTTATTAATATTTTAATGTAACTTAATTTTATGCTCACCTGACTCAAATGCGAACGACAGCTTGCACGACATTTCCAAAAGCTATTATATAGTCCCACCCCTACCCCCATGCCCCGCATTACCCGTCGTTCCTTTCTCAAAGCAACCAGCCTCGCGGCCACGGCCGCGGCGCTCAGCCCGCGCTCGTGGGCCCAGGTACCGGGGGCCAATAGCGCCATCCGCCTTGGCGTCGTGGGCATGAATGGCCGCGGCAAGGCACTCATTAATACGGATTTTGGACCAATTACGGATGCCCGCATCACCGCGTTGTGCGACGTGGACTCGGCGGTGCTCGATGCCATGGCCAAGACATTTGCCGACAAGGGCCAGACCGTCCAAAAATTTGCCGATTACCGTGAACTGCTGGCCAAGGGCGATGTGGACGCGGTCGTCATCGTCACGCCCAACCACCACCATGCGCTCCAAGCCGTCTGGGCGTGCCAGGCGGGCAAGGACGTGTATTTGGAAAAGCCGGTGTCGCACAACATCTGGGAAGGGCGCAAGATCATCGAGGCGGCGGACAAATATAAACGCATCATCCAAGTAGGCTCGCAGGCGCGATCGAGCAAAAGCGTGCGCGACGCCGTGGAGTGGACGCGCGCCGGCAACCTGGGCAAAATCCTGGTCGCCCGCGGCCTCTGCTACAAACGGCGCGACACCATCGGCCTGACCACCGGCCCGCAGGCCGTGCCCGCGACGGTGAACTACGAACTGTGGCAAGGGCCTGCGCCGGAAGCGCCCCTGCGCCGCTCCAAGCTGCACTACGACTGGCACTGGCAGTGGGCTTATGGCGCCGGCGACCTGGGCAACCAAGGCGTGCACCAGCTGGACATCGCGCGCTGGTTCCTCGGCGAAGCGGCGCTGCCGCCGCACGTGATGAGTGTGGGCGGTCGCGTGGGCTACCTTGATGACGGGCAAACGCCGAACACCTTGACCGTGTGGTATGACTATGCGAAGGCGCCGTTGGTGTTTGAAGTGCGCGGGCTGCCCGTGCGCAGCGGCAGCAACCAGATGGATGCGATGGCGGGCCAGAATGTGGGTGTCATTGTCCAATGCGAAGGCGGCACGGTGGTGGTGCCGTCGAGCTACACCTCCGCCCAGGCGCTGGATAAGGATGGCAAGGTCGTCAAAGACTTTACCGGCGGCATCTCCCAGGCGCGCAACTTTATCGAAGCCGTGCGCAGTCGCAAGGCGGAGACGCTGTATGCGCCCATCGCCGAAGGCCATGCCTCCAGCAACCTCGCGCACGCGGGCAATATTTCGCACAAGCTGGGCAAGGCGCTGGCCCCGGCTGCCATTATTGAACAAATCAAAGGCAATGCCTCGTTAAGCGAGGCCTTTGGCCGCATGAACGAGCACCTGAAGGCCAATGCCGTGGACTTGGCGCAAACGCCGGTGACCCTCGGCGCGGCATTGACGGTGGACCCGGCGGCTGAACGCTTCAAGGACAATGACGCCGCCAACGCGCTGCTGCGCCGCGAATACCGCCAAGGGTTTGCGGTGCCGGAGAGCGTCTAAGCCCGTGGATTTCCTTTGATGAAAAACCATCGCCTCCTCCTATGGCTCGCCGGGCTGGCGCTGGCGGCCAGCCGCATCCATGCGCAAAACGCCGCGCCGGAAGGCGTGAGCCCGAACCCGAGCATTGCGCCCATCGGCCCCGTCAGCGCGCTCACGGGCGGGATTGTGGCACCGCGCTTTCCAGCGGACAAGGCGAGCAACGTGAACCCGGATACACACTTGATCCTGCGGTTCGACCATGCGCCCACCCTGGGCAATGCCGGGCAGATTCGTATTTACGATGCTACGGATGACAAGCTGGTAGATACGCTAGACATAAGCATCGCACCCGGTCCGCGTCCCGCGGCGGCCCGTGGCCGGGGCGCCGCCCCCGGGGGAGCAGCAACTCCCCCCACCTACCAAAACAACATCATTGGCGGTTTCAAGGAAGGCTTCCACTTCTATCCCGTCATCATCCACGACAACGTGGCAGTCCTCTACCCGCACAACAACAAGCTCGCCTACAACAAGACCTACTACGTGCAAATCGACCCGGGGGTGCTGACGGTGGCGGACGACGGCTTCAAGGGCGTCTCCGGCAAGGACGGGTGGACATTCACAACCAAAAAGGCCCCACCAGCCCAGGATGCCGTGCGGCTGGTGGTGGCGGCGGATGGCTCGGGCGATTTCAACACCGTGCAGGGGGCGGTGGACTTCACCGCCGACAAGAACGACAAGCGCGTGACCATCTACATCAAAAAAGGCACGTATGAGGAAATTGTTTATTTCCGCAACAAGACCAACCTGACCTTCCTCGGCGAAGACCGGGAGAAAGTCATCATCGGCTATGCCAATGACGAAACCCTCAACGGCCAGGCGGCAGACACCGGGAAGACCAACGAACTGCCGACGACCTTTCCCTACCGCCGCGCGGCCTTCCACGGCGACCATTCCAGCGGCATCGAAATCGTCAACCTGACGATTAAAAATCTTATCCAAAATGGCGCGCAGGGCGAAGCCCTGCTCCTCATGGGCGGGAAAAACATCGTCAGCCACGTCAGCCTGTATGGGCACACGGACACCATCCAGCTCAATGACTCCGTGTATATCGCCGACAGTTATATCGAAGGCGGCACGGACTTCATCTGGGGGCGCGGCCCGGCGTTTTTCAACAATTGTGACATCAAAGAACTCGCCACAAACCCAATCATGTGGATCCGCAGCACCTCAGCCAGCCACGGGTTTGTCTTCCTGAACTGCACATTTGACTGCGGGCGGGCGGGCGGGCCGCTGGCGCGCAACACCGCAGCCTATCCGGAAAGCGAAGTTGTGCTACTGAATTGCCAGCTTGGCAGCTTCAGCCCCGCGGCGTGGAACCTGGGCGGCGACACCTCCCGCATGCATTACTGGGAATACAACAGCACCAACCTGGCCAGTAAAAAACCCGCCGACACCAGCCAGCGCGCCGTTGGCTCCAAACAGCTCGACAAAGACACGGATGCCGAGACGATTGCGAATTACAGCAACCCGGCGTATGTCCTCGGCAGCTGGACACCCAAACTTGCGGAAACGGATGCGGAGTTGGGCCTGAAGCCGGCGGCGGGGAAATAAGGCAGGTAGGGCCAGCGCTTGCGCTGTGCCGCTTTACAAAAACACCCCTGCAGTGCAAGTTTCCCTATCCATGCAGCGGCGCAGCGCAAGCGCTGGCCCTACTTCGCCGTTTCGCTGAAGCGTGTCTCGCGAATGACGGTGACGCGGATGGGGCCTTGGAAATTGAGTTCGCCTTCGATGCGGCGGCGCAAGTCGAGTGCGAGTTGGCGGGCGGCATCGTCATCCATGCGCTCGGGCGCGACGATGACGCGCACCTCGCGGCCCGCCTGCATGGCGTAGGCCTCAGTGACGCCAGGGAAGGTGCGGGCCAGGTCTTCCAATGAACGCACGCGCTGCAAGTAGCCCTCGATGGACTCCGAACGGGCACCGGGGCGGGCGGCGGAAGTGGCGTCGGCAATGATGAGCAACGGAGCATACACGCTCTCCGCCGGGACCTCATTATGGTGCGCGGCCACGGCGTTGATGACGCGCTCGTCCTCGCCGTAGGAGCGCAGCAGGTTGGCCGCGGCGATGGCGTGGCTGCCCGGGTGGTCGCCATTCAACGTCTTGCCAATGTCGTGGAATAGCCCCGCGCGGCGGGCGGGCTCCGGGTCGAGCCCGAGCTCGGAGGCGATGAAGGAGCAAATGGATGCGACCTCGACGGAATGGTCCAGCGTGTTCTGATTATTGGAAAGACGGAAGTGCAGCTTGCCGAGCTGCGAGACGAGCTCCGGATGCACGCCGCTGATGTGCAGCCGGGCAATGGCTTTTTCACCAAGGACGGAAAAATTGTGGCGCACTTCCTCGTCCGCCTTGCGCACCTGCTCCTCGATGCTGGCCGGGTGGATGCGGCCATCGGCCACCAGGCGCTCGAGCGACAGGCGCGCGACCTCGCGGCGCACGGGGTCAAAGCTCGAGACAAGGACGGCATCCGGCGTCTCATCGATCATGAGGGTGACGCCCGTGGCGGACTCGAAGGCCTTGATGTTGCGACCCTCCCGGCCGATGATGCGGCCCTTCATTTCCTCATTGGGCAGGCGGACGAGCGTGGCGCCGATGTCAGACGGCACGGTGGTGCTCAGGCGTTGCAATGAATCAATGAGGATGCGGCGGCCCTCCTCCTGCAACTCGGTTTCGGCACGATTGCGGAGCTGGTTGCGCAGGTCGCGCAGTTCCGCGGCAGCTTCGGTGCGCACCTCTTCGCGCAAGGCGGCGCGGAGCTGCTCCTCATTCAAGGTGGCGGCGGCGCGCAGGCGTTCGCGGTAGAGCTGGGCCTGGCGCTCCAACTGGTCGCGCAGGGCCTCAATCTCGGCCCGGCGGCCATTGAAGAAAGACTCGCGGCGGGCAATCTCACGGGCGAGGGTTTCGAGGCGGGCCCGCTCTTCGGCGGCGGCCTGGAGCTCCTGCTGGAACCCGGTGCGGGAGCGGGCGATTTCCTGTTCGGCCTGGGTGCGGAGGTCGCGGCCCTGGATTTCGGCCTCCTTGCGGGCGAGCTTTAAAATATTATCGGCTTTTTCACGCAAGTCGCGCTTGCGCAAGCGTATAAACAACCAACCCATGAGCAGCGTGACCGCCACCCCTGAGCCGAAAGTCAGCAACATTGACCCGGTATTTCCCATATTATCCGGCGAGCATGGTGCGGGCGGGGTAGACCCCGCACACATGGCTTTGAACCTCTGGAAAGGATTAAGGTTACAGATTTCTTATGTGGGAGCAAGATGGAAGAAAGCGGGTGAAAAACGCTTGCCTTGGGTCTGGAAATGCGCTTTTTTGACCGCTTGCCCATTTTCCAATCCATGAAAGCCACCATCAAGACCCAGGGACGCCAGTTCATCGTCCAAGAAGGCGACATCTTCAAGGTGAACCGCTATCCCAACACCAACGCCGGGGACACCGTCGAGATCAAAGACGTGCTCCTGGTGGGCGAAGGCGCGAACGTGCGCATTGGCACCCCCTTGGTGGCCGGCGCCTCCGTCACCGCGCGCATCCTCGAGAACAAGCGCGACGACAAGGTGGACGTCTTCAAGAAAAAGCGCCGCAAACGCTATGAGCGCCGCCGCGGCCACCGCCAGGAACTCTCCGTCATCAAGATCGAAGGCATCAAGGGCTAAGCGGGCCCCGCAATTTTCAATCCTTTAAACCCACTCTCCGCCATGGCACATAAAAAAGGTCAGGGAACATCCAAGAACGGCCGCGACAGCCACTCGCAGCGGCGCGGCGTCAAGCGCTACGGCGGCGAATTCGTGTTCGCCGGCAATATCCTCATGCGCCAAACGGGCACCAAGATGCACGCCGGTGACAATGTGGGCCAAGGCCGTGACTTCACCCTGTTCGCCCTCAAGGACGGCCTGGTGAAATGGGATGCCGCGAAGCGCATCGTCCACGTGCTGCCGGAAGACGTGGCGGCGGCCAACTAAACCTGCCCGGTGGGCAGGCTGTACGAACACCGGCCGCAATAGCGGCGGAAAGTTCATTTTTTGCTTCTGCGCGAAGGCGGGGACGTTATACTGGCGCGCCAGGCTGGTTCTCCGATGCACCGGCCGTGTTAATTGCCGCCCATGCCCGACCCCAACCCGATGGCCAAATCCGTCCCGCTGGGCCGCGCCTACGAGATTCTCGAGGACGGCCGGGAATTCGGCGGCTACACCATCGTCCGCTGCCTGGCTTATGATATGCTGGGCACGCTGTATCTGGCCACCAACCAGCAGACGGGGCAGAATGAATCGCTCTTTATCTTTCCCTCGCTAGTGGGACAAGACCACGAATTCCCAGAGCGTTTTGCCACGCATTCGAAAAAGTTGTGTGTGCTCAAGCACCCGAACCTGCTGAATTTCACGCAGCCGATCATCATCCACAACAGCTACTGCCTGGTGGGCGAGGCGTTTGAATGCCTCAACATTCCCGAGCATCTGATGCTGCTGACCGGCTCGCAGTTGAGTTCATCGGACAACAAACAAGCCGCCACGTTGCCCCCACAGCAGGTGACGCCGATCATCGAGCAGGTGCTGGCGGGCCTCACCTATGCGCATGATTGCAAGGTGATGCACCTGAACCTCAACCCGACCAAAATTCTGCGCGCGGTGCGCGGCGAGGTGAAGGTGTATGGCTTCCACTTCCTCGCCATTTTGGGGCAGGAGCTTTTTGAAATGCTGGTTTCGGCGGGCATCCCGCCGCTCAAGCTGGACCCGAACCGCTCCTTCCTCGGCACCACGGACATTCTTTCACCCGAGGCCCGGCTGCGCACGACCCTGGAGTACCGTTCCGATATTTACGCGGTGGGCGTGGACACGCACTGGCTGCTGACCGGCCGCAAGCCGACCTCGCCCTACCAGCCGCCATCGCAAATTGTCCCTGGCATCGAACCGGGCTGGGACACCTTCACGCAGCATTGCCTACAGCGCAAACTGGACGACCGCTACGCCTCCGCCACCGCGGCACTGACGGATCTGCGCAACATCGCGATGCTCACGCCCGTCATGCAAAAGCAGCCCCTCGAGCTGCTGCTGGCGCCGGAAGCCCCCACCCCGCCGCCGGAAAAAAAGAAATCGAGCAAAGCGACTCCCCTGCCCAAAAAGGTGAAGCCGCCCAAAGGGGTGCGCCACGCCCGCAAGCCGCTGACCCTCGTGCAACGGCTGATTTTCATCGGCCTGCCGTCGTTGCTCCTCGTGGCCCTGGCCACCTTTGCCTATATCAAAGTGGAGACGAGCGAGGATGCTGAATCCGGCGTGCCCGTGCGCGCGCAGCCGGGGCACAATGTGCGCCTGATGCTCAACATCACCCCGCACGTCGCCGTCGTCACCATCGACAAGACCACCTTCAACGTCAGCGATGGCAAATTGCCGGTGTCGATGGCCAAGGGCGCCTACACCATCACCATCAGTTCGCCGCCCAAATACGCCAAAACCATCCTCAATTACACCACCCAGAACGAGCAAGACACCGTCTTTGTAAACCTGACGCCAGCGTGGGCGGTGGTGGACTTTGACACCGCGCCCGGCGCCACCGTCATGGCCCAACCAGCCAAAGGACCGCCCATCCAACTCGGCGTGGCGGATGCTGCCGGCAAACTGCATGTGGCCAAAAACCTCGGCGACGACACCTACACCTTCACGGCCAGCAAAACCGACTATTCCACGGCGTCATTGGACAATCAAAAAATCGAGCTGACAAAAACCTACCACTTTGACCTCAAGATTGCCGCCCAGCCGGCCACGGTGAGTCTGAAGACGGATCCTCCGGGTGTGACTGTGCGCATGGGGACGGAAGTGCTGGGAGTCACACCTTTTACCACGACCAAGATACCCGTGGACACGGATGTGCGCCTCACCCTGGAAAAGCAAGGCTATCAAAGTGTGCCGCGCCGGTTGCGCGTGTCGCCCAACGTCACCGTGGAGGACAATCTGGGCAGCCTGACCGCCCGCATGGGCGAGCTGGACCTGGATTTTAAATTGGGCGGCCATGCCCCGACCGCGGAAGAAGCGCGCGATGCCAAGATCACCCTCAACAGCCAAACCTATCCAGCCACGACCAAGCATATTGGCGACATACTGGAAGGCACCTACACCGCCATCTTTGAACATCCGGACTATACGACCGCACAAGTGCCGGTGACGATTGCGGACGGCAAAACTGGCGCCATCGCCGCCAACCTGCTGCCCAAGCCCGCGCGTCTGGCCATCCACGCCACGCCGGCGCTGCCGATTGTCGTCTATCTCAACAACAACCCGGTCACCCCCGGTGCCAACGGCCAATATACGCTACCGCCGGACCAGAAAGTCAAAGTGCGGGTGCAGGCGCAAAACTATGCCGACGCCGAAAAGGAATTCACCCTCGGCCCCAATAAAACGGCGGCGTGGGATGTGGCCTTGAGCGTGTTGACACCGCCTGCGCTGGGACAGGATTACACTGTGCCCTATCTGAATCTTGCGCTAAAATGGATCAAGCCCGGCCAATATACCATGGGCAGCCCCAGCACGGAGTTCAACCGCATCGGCCAGAGTGAAGGGCCCGCCACCACTGTCATCGTGCCGGCGGGTTTCTGGGCGGGGGTTTACGAAGTGACCCAGGAGCAATACCAAGCCATCATGGGCGAAAATCCATCGACGTATGGCAAAAACACGCTCGACCAGGGGCGCCACCCGGTGGAAATGGTCTCCTGGACGAAAGCAAATGAGTTTGCCCAAAAACTTACGGAGCGCGAACGCACGGCCAAACGCCTGCCCGAAGGCTATGAATACCGCCTGCCCAGCCAGGCCGAGTGGGAGTATTTGGCGCGCGCCGGCACCACCACCCCCTTCAGCTTTGGCGACAAGGCCGACCCGAGCAAAGGCAATTTCAAAGGCACTTACCCAGGGCAAACCGGCACCAGCGTCGCGTCGCAAAACAACTTCACGGGAACCAAGCCCGTAGGCTCCTATCCGCCCAATGCCTGGGGCCTCTACGATGTCCATGGCAATGTTGGCGAATGGGTGCTCGACGCCTACAAATCGCGACTGCCGGGCGACACCGTCAACTCCCCCGCCCTGCAAACCGGCGATGCCAATGCACGCCGCGAATACCGCGGCGGCGGCTGGAGCGACTATGCCAGTGATTGCCGCGCAGCCTGGCGCGATTTGAGCGCGCAGCCCGAAGCCGTTTCCAGCGCCATCGGCCTGCGCGTGGTGCTGGCGCCGGTGGTCACCGCCAAGCCGTAGGATGGCAGCGGATATTATCCCGCTTTCCGTCAATTTAGCTCGCCACCCTTGGTGTTCACCGGCAGAGTGCCCCGTACGCTCTGGCCGTTATGAAAATAAAGTTTTGGGGAACCCGTGGCTCCCTGCCGGCGCCGCTCAACGCGCGGCAAGTGCAGGAGAAAGTGGTGCAGGCGCTTGCCGCCGCCCATGGCCGGGATTTTCCGTCGGAGGAAGGCGCGCTGACCGAGTGGGTCCGCCAGCACCTGCCGTTCGCCACCCGCGGCACTTATGGCGGCAACAGCGCCTGCGTGCAGGTGACGACCAACAGCGCGGAGCATATCCTGCTCGATGCCGGCACGGGCCTGCGGGATTTTGCCCACGACTACAGCCAGCGGCACCGCCAAGGCTCCAAGCCCGGCTTTCCGGCGGATTCGCGATTTCACCTGCTGCTCTCGCACTTGCATTGGGACCATCTGCAGGGCCTGCCGTTTTTCTACCCAATTTACGCCCCCGGCCAGCACATCACCATTTATGGCGCCCATGACAAAATGGAGGAAGCGGTGCGCGCCCAGTTCTCCACGCCGTTTTTCCCGGTGCCCTATGATTATCTGAAGGCGAAGATCGACTACAAAAAACTTTCGCCGGGACAGACCTATGACATCGCGGGAGCCAAAGTCAGCCTCTGCGAGCAAAACCACCCCGGCGTGTCCTACGGCTACCGCTTTGAGCAGGGCGGCAAGGTGTTTGTGTACTCCACGGACTGTGAGCACAAGCAAGCGGAAATCGTTGCGCCGGACTACCCGCTGGTTAATTTCTTCCGTGATGCGGACTTGCTGGTCTTTGACGCGATGTACTCGCTTGAAGAAGCCATCTACAGCAAGGCGGACTGGGGGCATTCGAGCAATGTCATCGGGGTGGAGCTGGCCTCGCGCGCCCAGGTGCGCCGCCTGGCGCTGTTTCACCATGACCCGCATGACAATGACGCCGAACTGGAGGAAACGCTCTTCAATACCCGTATGTATGCCGAGCTGCATCACCAGGAATCCGGCAGCAAGGTGAATGGCCCCGCGAAATTCCCCTCGGAAATCCTGGGCGCCTATGACGGGCTGGAAGTGGAGCTTTAACCTGCCGCAGCGGACGTTAACCCCACGGCGCGATTAGCGTTGGTTTTGCCGGTTTTTCGGATTTAATACCCAGTTTCATGCGGACTGACATTTCATCAGCCGCGATCGCCTATTCCATGAAATCCAAAAACACCCTCGTTCTCCTCCTGGCGGTGGCCAGCGCCTCAGCCTGGTCCTGCTCCAAATCCGACACCCCGGCGGCAGCGGATAAGCCCGCCACCCCGGCAGCGGCGCCTGCTGCCACTTCCGCGGCAGCTCCGGCTGTGGCTGCGCCCTCAGCTTCCAAGCCGATGGCTTCGGCCCCGGCGGCGGCCAGCGCGGCATTGGCTGCGGCGGCCAAACCGGCGTCGGCCATGGCTTCCGGTGCTGCGGCTCCGGCCGCCAAACCGACGGGCCCGGATCCCCGTGGTGACATCAAGACAGCGATTCCCGAAGCCATCCGCCTGCTGGAGGCCAAGGACTACGCGACTTTTGTTAAAACGTTCATGCCGCCCTCGCAGTTGGCGCAAATCCCCGTGCCGGTGGACCAGTTGGTCGCCATGATGACCGCCGACCCGTCCGCGGCAGCCCAGTTTAACACGATGATTGACGTCCTGAAGCGCATTCAGACCATGACGCCCACCCTCGACGCCTCGGGCAACAAGGCCACCTTCACGCTCGATCCCCCGATCGGCAAGGACAAGGATGTGAGCCTGGTCAAGGAAAACGGCCTCTGGTACCTCGGAGACTAACCCGACCCGTTGCGCGCGCAGGCAGCTGCGGCCAACTTCAAAAACGGCGCCCTGGACTTGGTCCGCGGCGCCGTTTTTTTATTTTGCCATCGCCCCGCGCCCTTGGGCATGATGGCGGGCTCTCATGTCCCTCCCTACTCCCGTCACCCTCGGTTTAAAGAAATCCTTTGGCTTTGGCGACCGCCTGGGCCTCGCCACTCCCGGCCACATCGCGGCTTTGCGCACGTTTGGCAAGGGCTTCTCGGGCATCTTCGCCCAGCAGTCCATCCGTGAGATGACGCGCACGCAGCGCAGCGCGGAGGAAGTCATGGCCGCCGCCCAGCGCAGCGTGGCCGCCGCCAACTTCACCGAGGCTTGGGGTGCCGACGCCGACCACCTCAAGACCACCGAGGACATCGACAAGACCGCCAAGGCGGGCTTCACTTTCTTCACGCTCGACCCCTCGCCCTTCGTCAACAACCAGGCCGACAAACTGGATGAGGCCACCCTGGCCACCGAAGTCGCCTCGCTGCTCAAGGACGGCATCTTCCCGGCGGGCTGGGATGCGGAATACCTGAAAAACGCCTATGATGCGGGCGCCGGTGGATCCCTGAAATTCGAGAAGACCGGGCTGCACCGCGCCGCGGTGAAGTATGGCCGCGCCATCGCCCAGATCGGCGTGCTGACCACCCACCTGGAAAAGACACTGAAGCGGCCGTACGAAGTCGAAGTCTCCGTGGACGAGACGGACACCCCCACCAAGCCGCTGGAGCACCTCTTCTGGGCGCTGGAACTGAAGCGCCGCAATGTGAAGAACGTCGTCTCCCTGGCGCCGCGCTTCATTGGCGAGTTTGAAAAGGGCATCGACTACAAGGGCGACCTCCAGGAGTTCGAGAAACAGCTCCGCGTCCATGCCGCCATCGGCGACAAATACGGCCCCTACAAAATCTCCATCCACTCGGGTTCGGACAAATTCTCCATCTACCCGACCATCGGCCGCGTATGCGGCACCCGCCTGCACCTGAAGACGGCCGGCACCAACTACCTCGAAGCCCTGCGTGTCGTTGTGCGGGTGGACAAGAACCTCTTTGGCGAGATTGCCGCGTTTGCCGCGGGCCGTTTCGCGCAGGACAAACAGAGCTACCATATCTCCGCGACGGATGCGGGCGTGGCCGCGCTGGCCAAGACAGCGGCGGCGGACTACGAAAAAGTGTACCTCAACGAGACGACGGGCCGGCAGTTGCTGCACGTCACCTTTGGCTCGACGCTGACCATCGGCCAGACGGCGCAAGGCCGCCTGTTCAAGGATGCCATCCTCGAAATCCTCCAGAAGAACGCCGCGCTGCACTCCGAACTGCTCGTCAAGCACCTCGGTGAGCACCTGCGGTTGCTGAACCTGGGTTAATTCAATCCGCCGGGGCCTGCTCCGCTTTTTCCTCCGCCACGTGCATCGTCACGAGGCGGCGCAAGAGCCACACGCATTTTTCCATGCCGTTGGTAAGGGCGAGCACGGCGCTGCGGTCGGCCAGCGAGAGGTTGCCTTCCGGTTGCAGATAGGCCTTGCGCAGCTTGGCCATCATCGGGCCACGGTCACCACACAGCTCCAGGAGCATGGTGCGCGCGACCGGGTCCTCCGACTCGAGATCCTGCGCCGTGGACATGAGGAGAAATTCAAGTGCCTCGAGCGTCTGGCCGGATAGCTCGGCGAGCGCAGCGTTCTCCCGCGTCTGGCCGATGGCGTACACCGTCTCGCCCGCGACCTCAGCCAGCTCGATGATGACCGTCTGCCGGCTTTGGTAATAGGCCAATTGCAGGGAATCGTGCTGCGTGAGGTCGAGGCCCATGATGGCGCGGGTGGCGCTTTCCACTTCCTTGCCCAATTGGCTGATGGCCTCCAAGCGTCCCGCAAGGCTCGGCCCTTGGGGCGCGGGGCGGGCGGTGGAAAAGAAATCCGCAATCTGCGCAATCTCACGCAATTGTTCGCGCCGCACCAGCTCCAGCGCGCCAGTGGATTCCTCCGGCAGCCAGTTGGAGAGATATTTGGGCCGGGACAGCTCCTCCTCCGCGCTTTGAGGGAGGCTTTTTTCCAGCCAGCGCACCAGGGGGGCCTCGACCGCGGTCAATATCGCCGCAGAAGTGATTTTGAAGAGCAGGAAGGCGATGGCCACCTGTGTCTCCGGCCGGGCGGCCATATTCTGCACCAAGGCCATGACGAGGGGGACGTGCAGGTATTTCTCGATGTAGAACAACAGGATGAAGATACCCGCGCCGAGAAAGTTGAAGATATTCTGGTAACGCACGACCTGCCGGGCGGAACCGGTGAAGGATGCGCCCAAGGCGACCTTGAAGAGGCTCGAACCCACGGCGGAGGCATAGGCCATCACGAGGGTCTGCGGCATATCGAGCAATCCGGCATTCACCAAGCCGACGCCGACCGCCGCCACCACGGTGGATGACTGCATCACAAAGCCCAGCCCCACGCCGACTGCAATGGACAGGAGCGGCTGCTGCGCGCTGTAAGCAACGAGATGGGCGACCCACTCCATCTGCTGCAAGGGCTTCACACCTTCGCGCATTTGCGAGATGCCGAAGAAAATCAACCCCAGGCCCATGAGCACGCCCAGGATGCGGCGCCAGTCCTCGCGCTTGACGAAATAGAGCAGGATGGCCGCCAGGCCGGTGATGAGCAGGTCTGTCTCCCGGATGTCAAAGGTGGCGAGGAAAATCAGCACCGTGTCGCCCACGTTGAAGGTGGCGAGAATCGGCAGCACCTCGCCCACGGTGACCAGCCCCGAAGCGGCCAAACTGGCGAGAATCATCAACGCCGCGGAGGAGCTCTGCAAAATGGTGCCGGACACCAGGCCGAAAAGCAGGGCCTTGCCGCGGGGGTGCGCATAGCGCTTCACCAAGACCCGGAAGCGGTGACTGGCAATCTGCTTGAGGCTGCCTCCCAACTGGGTCAGACCCGCAAAAAACAGGCCCAAGCCAAAGGCGAAGATAGCAATGCCGTTCATGCGGTGGAAAGATTAGGCGCGAGGGTGTTGCATTTTGCGGGCAAATTCAAGTACGGGAATTGTCACAATTCAGCAACCTCGGGAATTGCATTGAGCCGCGTGCGGGCGCAGCCTAGCCTTAGCCCCATGCCCATTAATCTTCCCGACCCCCGCCGCAAACGCGACCCGCAGACCCTTGTCGAGGAGGCCACGCTGGACTTCACCCTGGGCGACATCCCCGCCGCTTTGCGCAAGCTGGACGATGCCCTGGCCGTGGATGCCAACTTTTTCCCCGCCCACCACGCCCTGGCGGAAATCTATTTCTCCACGCGCAACCTGCCCAATGCCCTCGCCGCCGCCACCAAGGCCCACGAACTCCAGCCAGGGGACATTCACATCAACACCTCTCTCTCTCGCATCTACATGGAAATGGGCGACAAGGCCAAGGCCGAGCACTTCGGCGCCCAAGCCCGGATGCTGGGCTGGAAGGATGAGCTGAAGCAGCCGCCGCCAAATACATGATCAACTTACAAGGGTGCTCATGCGCGCAGCTTCCTCAAGCTTTTTGGGGAGTATAAAATTATTTGCGAAAATTTGTTTTCGCAAATAAGCAATCCTACTTCAGGCATTCCATGCAAATTGTTTTTTAATAAAGCTTATATATTATTATTTTTGTGTAAATATATTTGTATTTGTATTCTTAAATGATACTATTTCATACCATATTCATGAAGAAATTTGCTTACACCCCAACCAAGATTACCGCTAAAAGATTATTAAAGAGACGGCGCAATTCATATATTTCAGCATGGCTCAAGGCGGTAAAACTGCCAAATTTGTCCCTAATGGCAAGCGAAGGCCATCATTCATTCCGGCTTTCCTATATAGATTGCGATTCAGATCAAGACGGGTCAGACGGTGGGGTTTCCTGGGCTTCGCAATACAGTAACAACGAAGTTGAGGCCAATATCTCAGTTACACTACCGGGCATGGATCCTGATGGGCTTTTTTGCACTGGTGAGGTTACAGCTGAAATTGAGTTTAATGCCCGCTTAAGTTCCTCTCCAGGGACAATGATTTATCAGAGCGCGTATTTAACCTTCTGGATAGACAATGGTGGCACCTTTCGCTGCACGCCCTCCGGGGGCGAGGGTCCGCACCGGGAAGGCCCCATGGACACACTCACTGGCTTTCCTCAGTTGTTTGCCCAAGATGAGCAATTGGGATTTATAGCGTCCCTGGATGCAGCACGCATCGGAGGCGAGGCAGGGTATGCAAGCTGTGACTTAGCTGTATATTTTGTATTTTGTCCATCACCTGCCTAAGAATTTTAATTATCAATTCCATCGCAAACACAATAAAGGATATGAAAACAAAAACAATTTCGAGACGCGGGGCATTGGGGCTGCTTGGATCTACCGTGGTGGCGACAACGCTAAAGTTGGCGAGAACCAATAAGACAAAAACAACCAGCTTTAATAAAAAGCCTAGCTTCAAAAAATCCCGTGCTGACTACTTCACCATCCTCGTCAAAAAACCAGCTAAGGGAGAAAGATTGACGCTTGAACATATTATAGACCCGTCAAGCAACCCAAATATTAAGCCGATATGGAAACATAAATGGTAATGGCTCTTATATCAATAGATATGAGAGCAAAATTTGGACGTAGATAGCTATCCACAAGTCAAATATTTTGCTGGAGTTGTTTTGTCAGGAAACTAATATTTTTTCATGAGTGATTCGTCAGTCAGCCAACACGGGGCCCGGAAAAGAGAGCGGTTGACTGGACTGTTTTCCCGTGGAGTTGCTTTGTCACTGGCAATCCTAGGTGGCGTTGCGCTGGGCTGGTCAGCCCATTTGAAATGGGGTACATTCTCTTCTTCACAAGCGGGTAATATTTATGAGAAAGAACCAACTGAAAATATAACAGCCCAAAGACTTCCGCAAGGCTCCCTCCGTATTCTTTTAGCCAAATATGGCGGGGGGGAACGCCTGGCGGTTATCGCAAAACTTGTCGAAAGCACGCCGATTGCAGGACTCGCCGGGTTGATCGACGATGCGAGAAGCTACCCATCCAGTGAGTGCCGTCAGCTTGTTTTTTATTTGGCTTATGCGAAATGGCTGGGAAACAATCCGAAGGCCGCTTTGGATCATGCCTATAATCATGCGGTGAAAGTGGGGAAATTGGAACAGTTACCGATTGTTTTTTCCACTTGGGGAAAAATGGATCCAAAAAGCGCTTGGAATGTTGCCTTAAAATTGGATCGGGTGGTGTTTCGCCAAGATGCGGTAAGGCAGGTGGCGGATGGCTGGATTCAAATAGATCCCTTGGTGGCAATTTCCGCTGTTAAAGCACTCCCCCAGGGTGCAGCCGAACCCGGCCTCCTACAAAGCCTTTTTCAAAGCTGGGCAGAGACGGATCCTGCCGCAGCTTGGTCAAATCTTGACCAAGTCGAGAATGTCAAGTCCCGTCGCGTGCTTCAGAGCGCCATTATTGCCAACATGGCTGCTGTTGATCCTACCCAAGCTTTAATCATGCTCCGCAGTCTGCCATTGGGTGAGCAATCGGCAAAACTCATTGACCCTATTTTCACAACCTGGGCTGCAAGGGATCCCCGAGGTGCCCTTGCGGTGATAAAAGATTTCCCGGTGGGCGCCATCCGCACCCAAGCAGTGGAAAGTCTTTTTGAGGGTTGGGCGGAAGCAGACCCTTTGGCGGCTTTAAAAGCAGCTATGCTTTACGCACCGGGGACAGAACGCACCAAAGCTCTACAAGCAAGCCTGGACAAACTTGCCCTGCAAAATCCATTGGCCGCAGCGGATTATATTGCCGATCTTCCGACTGACAATGTCCGGAGCAATTTCATCGTGTCTTTGGCTGAAAAATGGGCCTATACCGATCCAGCCGCCGCCTTAGCCTGGCTAGAGAAAAATGCTCTCGGGGCAAGTTATGACAACGCAGTAGAAAAAGTATTAGCCCAACTGGACAAAACGGATCCGCAAACAGCGATAAATTATATTGCACAGCTACCTGAAGGCACCAAAAGGGAAAATTATTTGCAAAGCACAATCAGTGCCTGGGCAGTCCAAGATCCCGTATTGGCGCTAACTTGGGTGGACCGGAATCTTTCCGCAACAACACGCGATATCGCGATGGCAGACGTACTCAGACAGCTGCTTACCGCCGACCCCAAAATGGCGATAGCCCACTTGCCCGAACTTCCACAAGGCGCCATTCGCGATCAATTATTGGATGCGGCCGGAGCCGCATTGGCGGCACAGGATACCTATGCCGCCTTGGATTGGGCGCATCATTTGCCTGAATATAATAACCCCACCTCCAAAGAGTATGCCGTCGAAGCAATGCTAGATATTTTGGCCAACTCCGATCCAACCACAGCCGCAACTTATCTGTTAAAATACTCTGATGATTCAAACTTTGCCAATGAAGCTGGCAGACTGACCACTGCCTGGGCAAAGAATGACGATAGTGATGCGCTTGCCTGGGCCGAATCATTGCCTGATGGTCCTCCTCGCGATAAGGCGATTTCCGGCGCTTTATCCGGCTTGGCAATTTTTGACGCGAATGCAGCGCTAAAGCTTGCCCAGGATCTTCCACAAGGCGAGAGCCGGACCGCAGCACTGGGTGCTGTCATTAAAAGCTGGAGCCAATCCGATCCAGCGAGTGCCGCAAATTCACTCATGGCAGATCTTCCTTCCGGTCCTGTCCGCAACGAAACCGTAAGAACAACCCTTGCAAACTGGCTCAACCAAGATCCCCACAGCGCATCTCAGTGGATGTCTTCCCTGCCGGAAACCAGCCCCGAACGTGAATTGTCCATTAACCTCTTGGTCATGAACCAGGCAACCAACGATCCGAAAACTGCCTACCTATGGGCTATTGCCACAGCGAATCCTTCCAACCGGGCAAATAATGTTAATATTGTAATGACACAATGGGTAAAAATTGATGCGGAAGCTGCGAAAGCCGCTCTTGAAAGTGCACCGATTGCCGATGATGCAAAAGCTAAGATCCTTAATCGAATAAAACAGTCTCAAGCAAATCCGACACCGCGACCGAATCAAGGCATTCTCCCTTCTCAGGAAGTCTGGCACTAGCTGTCATTTCCGGCAGCGATTCACATTTCCTCTTGTTTCAACAACTCTCCCAAATTCAGCCGTTGGGTGAACATGGCCAATTCGCCGGCAGGGGTGCGGGGCCATTGGTCCTTGGGGCGGTCCCAGTAGAGTTCGACGCCGTTGTGGTCGGGGTCGTGAAGGTAGAGGGCTTCGCTGACACCGTGGTCGGCGGCGCCGTCAAGCTCAATGCCCGCCGTTTGCAGGCGGCGCAGGGCGTCAGCCAGGCTGCGGCGGTCGGGATAGCGGATGGCGGTGTGGTAGAGCCCGGTGGTGCCCGCTGGCGGGGGCGAGCCACCGAGGCTTTCCCACGTATTCAGGCCGATATGGTGATGGTAGCCCCCGGCACTGATGAAAGCAGCCTGGTCCCCATAGCGCTGCATCAGCTGGAAGCCCAGCACACCGCAGTAAAACGCCAGCGCGCGTTCGAGGTCCGCCACCTTGAGGTGGACGTGGCCGATGTCCACGCGCGGGTCGATGGGGGTGCTCATGGGTTGTTTCTGAAACTTAATCCACGAATGGCCACGAATACATCCTAAATTCGCCGATGGATGGATGCATTGAGCCGTTTATTTTCGGCCAGAAAATAGCAGCCAGATATCCCAGGCGAAGAAAACAACCACCAGAATCTCCAGCACGAGCATCCGCTGCTCGTTGGTCTCGGAATGGACGACGCTGTAAAGGTTATCCAACTGCGCGAGGCGCTGCTCGACGCTCGCACGCCATTGCTCGAGGTAGAAACGCTCCTTGGCGCCGAGATAGACGCGGGCGAGATGCCAGTCGCCAAAGAATTTGGTGATATGGGTGATTTCGTCGGTCAGCTTGGTCACGTCCATGCGGAAGCGCCGCAGGTTGCGCAGGGAGACGGAGGCCGAGCCAAATAACGGCAGCCGCCGGCGGTCGAGGTCCTCATAGGCACGCTCCAAGTAGCGGTCGAGCCGCTGGTCCATGACGCGCAGCTCCTCCAACTGGAGGTTGGCGAGTTCCAGCGCATAGAGCACATGGTCGGTATATTCGCCGAGGTCCACGACCAGCGCAGCATCCCAGTCCACGACCACCAGGTCGGTATTCTCAAAAGAGCGTTGGACGCGGAGGACTTCGCCCACCTGGGCCTCGCTCAAGCGGTCGGCCTGCGTCTCGCTGAGCAGACCGGCGACCTCGCGACGGTTTTCGGCCAGCCAGAGGTTGGCATCGCGGTGGGTGTCGAGGTCGGAGAGGCAGAAGACGGTGTAGGCCTCGGGGTCCAAGTCGCCCGCCGAAGGGCCGCTGATATACTGCCGAAGGCTGGAGATAACCTGCCGGCAAAGCTCACGGGCCACAGTGGCAAGCGCGCGACCGTCGTCGAGGACGGCTTGGTGGTAGGGCATCAAATCGGCGAGCTTATCGACGGCAAAGGAGGCGCGCACCATGATGGTGACCACGCCGACATCGTAAACACGCACCAGCAGGCGCGCCGGCTGGCCGCGCAAGGGGGCCGAAAGCGGGCACGGGGCGATGGCCAGCGGCTTGTACAGCGGCATATCCTTCGGCAGGGTGCGGTCCATCCGAATCTCGAAGGGAAAAGGCTTTTCCGACAGGATTTCGCGCACGCGGGACGTGGTGATTTCGTTGGCCACGTCGAACGCGTAAAGATAGACGACTTCGCCTTTCATAAGTGGCAGTATAGCAACAAGCTGGCCAATGTCCACCCCTGCGCATTGACATCCTTCCGGCCAGGGCGGTAGGATAGCCGGGTCGCCTATGAGCAAACCCAAGTTCACGCTGGATTTCGAGAAGCCGCTGCATGAGCTCGAACTCCAGCTGCAAAACCTGCGCAAGCTGTCCGAAGAGCAGAAGCTCGACGTGCGCGGGGAAATCCGCGCCATTGAGGAGAAGCTGGAGGCCACCAAGGCCAACATCCACAAGCACCTGACGCCCTGGCAAAAGGTGCAACTGGCCCGCCACCCGCACCGGCCCTACGCGCTGGACTACATCAAAGGGATTTTCACAGACTTCCAGGAACTCCACGGGGACCGTTTTTTCCGTGATGACCAGGCGATCATCGGCGGACCCGCATTCCTCGACGGGCGCGCGGTGATGATCCTCGGCCAGCAAAAGGGCCGCAACACCAAGGAAAACCTGAAGCGCAACTTTGGCTGCCCCAACCCGGAAGGCTACCGCAAGGCCCTGCGCCTGATGCGCATGGCGGAGAAATTTCATATGCCGGTCATCTCCCTGGTGGACACCCCCGGCGCCTACCCCGGCATCGGTGCGGAGGAACGCCACGTGGCAGAGGCCATCGCCGTCAACCTGCGCGAGATGAGCAAACTCGACACGCCGACCATCGCGGTCGTCATCGGCGAAGGCGGCTCGGGCGGCGCGCTGGGCATCGCGGTGTCGGATGTCGTGCTGATCATGGAAAATGCGTACTACTCGGTCATCTCGCCCGAAGGTTGCGCGGCAATTTTGTGGAAGGACCGCGCCCATGCCCCCCGCGCGGCCGAGGCCCTGCAAATGACGGCAGACAAGCTTTACGAAGCGGGCATTGTGGACGCCATCGTGCCCGAGCCCTTGGGCGGCGCGCACCTGGATCCCGCCAAGGCCGCGGCGAACCTGAAGGCGGTGCTGGTGGAAAACCTTGCGCGGCTGACCACCCTGCCCTCCAAAACCATGATCGAGGAGCGTTACCAGAAATACCGCAAACTCGGCGTGTACGAGGAAGTGCAGCAGGCCAACCTGGCCAAGGCTGCGAGTTAAAAATTCCCTCGGAGATGGGGAAAAATACCCCCACCTGCTTGCCTACCACTTCAGCCGGAGGCCATCATAGGCCAGGCGCACGTTGGGCGGGAGGGCTTTCTCCGTGGCGTCATAGTCCACCTGGAAAGTCATGTGCGTGAGGTAGTTCTTTGGCGCGCCGATGGCCTGGGCAGCAGCCACGGCCTCGTCTATCGTCATGTGCGTGGGATGCTCGTGGGGGCGCAGGCCATCGAGCACGACGACATCCGCCCCGCGCGCCAGCGACCGCGCGGGCTCGCCGATCTCCTTGCAATCGCAGTAGTACGCAAATTTGTGCTTGGTGGCGGTTTCCTCAAACACCAGGCCGAGCGTCTCCACGTCGCCATGGGGGAGCAAAACAGAATGGATGACGCCGCCAGGGACTTCGAGCCGCCGCGGCATTTCGCGCAGGCGGAAGCAGGGATAGCCTTTGGCGGCGGGCTGCACCCCGATGGCGTAGGGATAAATATTGCGGATGCGGTCGAGGCCCGCGGGCGTGCTATAAACGGGGATGGCATTGCCCGGCAACTCATCACAAAAGCGGCGCAAGTCGTCCATGCCAAGCACGTGGTCCGCATGGCCGTGGGTGAGGATGAAATAGTCGAGCTTGCGGATGTCCTCACGCACGCACTGGAGGCGGAATTCCTGGGCGGCGTCGATCTGGACATGCGTCGTGCCCAAGACGACGTGGATGCTGCTGCGGGTGCGCCAATTGCGCGGGTTGGCCAAGTTGAGGGTGCCCGGCGGCTGGGCAATCATGGGCACCCCTTGCGAAGTGCCGGTGCCGAGAAAAATGACCTCCATGGCGCAGGGGGCCGGGCTAGAGCGCGGCCTCGCCGTGTTCGTCGGTGCGGATGCGGACGACTTCCTCGAGCGCGGACACGAAAATCTTGCCGTCGCCAATCTTGCCCGTGCGGGCGGCCTTGGAGATGGCGGCAATCGTCTTGGACACGCCATCGGTGGGCACGGCGATCTCCAGCTTGACCTTGGGGAGGAAATCGACGGTGTACTCGCTGCCGCGATAGATCTCGGTGTGGCCCTTTTGGCGGCCGAAACCCTTGACCTCGGTGACAGTCATGCCCTCGATGCCGATTTCGGCCAGGGCTTCTTTGACTTCTTCCAACTTGAACGGTTTGATGACGGCGGTGATGAGTTTCATAAGGCGGTAAAGACACTGGCAGATTACACCCACGCCCCGGCCACTGCAAAGGAAAAAAGCGGCGGCCTTTAAACGTCGTCCGGGTTGCTGAAGCGAAAAACAGCCGCCGCCGCCGCGCCGCCGGCAAAGTTGGCCAGCAGGTAAATCCACAAATTTGCCCAGGCGGAAAGCTGCATCACACTGACGCCGACAGCCACGGCCGGATTGAATGCGCCGCCGGAAATGGGACCCACGGCAAAGGCACCGGCCAGGACCGTGGCGCCGATGGCCAGGCCGTAGTAGGAATTGCCCGCCGTGGCCTTGGCCGTGGCAACATTAAGCACCACGAATGCCAGCGCAAAGGTGAAGAGGAACTCCGCCAGCAACATGGGCAGCACATCCGTGGCCGCCACGGGGTTTGGGCCCGCATGGTAGAGATACCGGACGGTCAACGCAGCCAGCACCGCACCCACAAATTGCGCAACCCAGTAGGGCACGACGTCAGCCCAAGGGCAGCGGCCACGCAAGGTAACAGCCAAGGTCACCGCCGGGTTGTAATGCGCGCCGGAGATATGGCCGCCGGCGTAAATCATCACCATCAGGACGGCCGCGATGGGCAGCGGGGGCATCCCGGCGCCACCAATGACGGCGCAGCCGATGGTGAGCACGAGAAAGAATGTTCCAAGGAATTCGGTGAGATATTTTTTCATGAGCTGGGGCGCATTTTTGCGACTCCCAGCCCATTAGGCCAGCGAAAACAGAGCTGGCGAACCCCCGGATGCCCCCAGGGCATTCGCCTCATGCGCGCCAGGCGCGGCAGGTGCTTGTTACAGCGCAGCCTTGCCCTTTTCATCGGTGCGGATGCGAATGGCCTCCTCCAGAGGCACCACGAAAATTTTGCCGTCGCCAATCTTGCCGGTGCGCGCCGCCTGGCTGATGGCCTCGATCACCTTGGGGGTCAGCTCGGTGCTGACGGCGATCTCCAGCTGCACCTTGGGCAGGAAGTCCACGGTATATTCACTGCCGCGGTAGATTTCGGTATGGCCCTTTTGGCGGCCGAAGCCCTTGACCTCGGTGACGGTCATGCCCTCGACGCCGATTTCGGCCAGGGCTTCTTTGACTTCTTCCAGCTTGAACGGTTTGATGATGGCTTTGATGAGCTTCATGTAAAAAGTAAGGGGTTGGGTTGCGCCACCGGGCTGTAAAAACCCGGCAGGCAACCAAGAATAAGCAAGGCCCGTGCCAACGGAAATGCCTTGAGAATAATAATTAAAGCCCCTTGCAGCTGATTCACAGCCCCTTCCCTCAACCCTCCTTTGCCAGTTCCTTGATTTTCTTGAGGTCGAGCTTGCCGGTGCCGAGAACGGGGATGGCCTCGACCTTCTTGATGATGCGGGGCTGCCAGAGGTTGGCGATGCCGGCGGCGGAGAGCTTGCCGCGCAGCTCGTCGGCATTCACATCCACCGTGGTCAGCAGCACGATGGCTTCGCCCTTGGCCGGGTCAGGCCGGGCGGAGACGGCCACCACCGGGGCCTCACTGGCACCCAAGCCCAAAGCGGCAATAACCGCGGCCTCCACGGTACCGTGCGGCACCATTTCGCCACCGATTTTTGAAAAGCGCGACAGGCGGCCTTCGATGTAGAGGAAGCCGTCCTCGTCAATCTTGGCGAGGTCGCCGGTGACAAACCAACTGCCGTTGAACGCCTCGGCCGTCTTCTCCGGCGCATCGAGATAACCGGGGAAAATGTTCACCCCGCGGAGGTAGAGCATACCGACATCGTTCAGGCCCTTGTCGGCGCCGGTTTCGGTATCGACTATGCGCACGGCCTGGCCGGGGAAGATGCGGCCCACGGAGCCGAGGCGCTTTTTCTTGCGAACTTTTTCCAACGCCTCTCCCGGTGTGGCGGGCAGGTTGACGCAAACGACCGGAGAAGTCTCCGTGAGGCCATAGCCTTCGCAGTACTGGCTGCCAAAACGCTTTTCCCATTCCTCGTGAAAACCGGCGGGTGTCTTCTCCGCCCCGGCGACGACAAACTTCACGCTGGCGAGGTCCTCCGGCTCGGCGCGTTTGAGGTAGGGGCGGAAAAACGTGGGTGTGCCCAGGAGCACGGTGACTTTCTCGGCGCGGATGGTGTCCACGCACTTGCGCAAATCGAGCGGTGACGGCACGGTGGCCACGCGCAAGCCGCGTTGGATGGCATACCAGAGGATGATGGTGAAGCCGAAGCTGTGAAAAATGGGCAGGTTGCCCAGCAAAACCTCGCCTGTAGGCAGCACGTCACTGGCGTCAATCTGCGCGCAATTGCCCATGATGTTGCGGTGGGTAAGGACGACACCCTTGGGCTCGCCGGAGCTGCCGCTGGTGAAGAGGAGGCCCGCCTCGCGGTCGCCGCCTTCGCGGGGGACGCGCGCACGCCAGATGATCCAACCCGGCGAGGCAAACTTGGCGGTAAGGAACCAGCCGGCCAGCGCCGGCTTGGAAAGCGCCGCGATTTCCTCCCGCAGGTCCAGCACACGCTCGGACCAGGGCAGGTCGGGGATGCGGGCGGTGAGCTTGGCGCGAAAGGTCTTGTCCGTGATGGTCGTGCGGACCCCGGCCTTGCGCAGGGAGCTTTCGAGCGCGGCCTTGCCGATGGTGAAGTTCAGGTTCACGGGCGTCTTGCCCGAGAGCATGACGGCATAATTCGCAATATAACCACCCAGCCCCGGCGGCAGCACAATGCCCACGCGCTCCTCCGGCACCTCACGGCGCAGGCGCTGCGCCAACGCGAGGGACACGGCGAGCAGCTTCGTCGCCGTCATGCGTTGGGCAGACTCGGTCGTGTAGTCTGACACCACTTCCTCTCCGCCACGCTTTTTCAAACTGCGCACCAACTCCACGGCGAGATGGCCACTGAAATCCGGATGGGCCTGAAAACTCTGGGAATCCAAATCAATCAACGGCGCGCCCTGGGGTTGCGTCGGCGGTTTGGGCGAACTGGCGGGCGGCGGCTCCGCGGGAGGAGCGGGCGGCTCGTGGGCCGGATGCAGGATGGGCGCGTTAACAGGGTCCTCCGGACGCATGAGCGCGAGGATGGCATTGCGCAAATTGGCCACGGTTGCCTGGGCAGCGTCCATGGGCTGGCCAAAACGGATGGTCACCGGGTATGGCAGGTGACGCGGCCATTTCCAGAAAAAGCGGCCGCCCTCATAACTGAAAATGGAACCCCACACGCCCGCCAACTGCACGGGCACCACCTTGGCCCCGGAATGCCGGGCCAGAAGACTGAAGCCACCCGCAATCGGCTGCAGCTCGCCCGTGCGGGACAATTGCCCTTCGGGAAAAATCAAGACCGCGCCGCCATCCTGCAATACTTTGAGCGCCTCCTTGAGCGAGGCACGAGCGTTGTCAGGGCTGACCGGCAACGCGCCAAAGACCCGGAAAATAGCGCGAAAGAACGCATAACGCTGAAAGCCGCCCCAGGCCATCGCCCGCAACGGCCGGGGGCTGATAATGGCCAGCAGCACCACATCCACATAGGAAAGGTGATTGGGCGCCACGATGACCCCGCCTTCGCGAGGCAGGTTTTCCAAGCCCTCGACCTTGATGCGATAAACCAGCCGCACCAAGGGGCGCAGCAAACTGATGAGTAAACGGGCAAGGAAGGTTTGGGAGTCGGCAGGCATGGTGGCGTGGGCAAAAATCCAAGAAGTGCGAGAGCGGGCCCCCCTACTCTTAACAACCTTGGGCGATTCGTCGAGCACGAGTAACCCGGCCATGGCACAGTTAGTCAAAAAAAGCAGGGAGGAGAATCCGGAAAGATGGGCGGCAAAATTCATAAAGCAAAATTGATGCTTTCACTCTTTTGCAGAGAGAGTGCCAACCCGGTTGCCTGAAGAATCAATAGCCCGCCCGAGGAACAGACAAGTCGCTGATGTTTAAATTTTTATGAAATTTGCATCTCGATCATTATTTTCCCCGATACGGCGCCCGATCCGGGCACATAATGCAAAGCACCCGGCAAAATTTGCCGGGTGCTTGAGACTAACCGATGGACGAAAAAATTATGACTGGCCGCCGAAGGACACGTAGTCATCCACATCGAGCATTTCAAACCAGGTGGAGATATCCTTGCGCTTGGCGCCGCAGGCCTTGGCCAGGCCATTAAAATATTCCCGTGAGCTGACCTCGGAAGGCGCACGCTGCTCCACAAAGTTGGACCAGACGGCAATCTCGTACGGTGAGCGCTTGTTTTTGCCGTTCTTTTCAATCCAGGCGAGGATGGCGGAATCGCTGCTGCCCTTGGCGAGCTCCTTCTTCAGCGCGGCACCCTTGATGCCGATGAAATCGAAGCACATCTGGTCGAGTGGGCAGTCGAAGCTATACTCGCCGTTTTTCTTGACGAGGAGGGCGCGGCCCTTGTCGAGCGCGCGGGCAAGGATGGCGTAGCCGCCGAGGCGCACGCGCGGGCTGCGGGGGGCGCGTTGAGTGAGGTCGAGTGCGAAGATGGCCATGGTAGTGTGGTTAGGATTTAAGAATTTAAAGCGCGAAAGTACCGCCGGAAAAAACCAACGTCAAGCGAGATTCAAACGAGTGTTTGCAAAACCTGGGTGACGATCTTCACACCAGCGGTTTTGCGCGCTGGCAGAGCTGGAGGGCCACGCCCCAGGGGTCGCGCAGCATCACGAGCAAGGTGCCATCGGGCAGCTCATCCGCCAGCACAAAAGCCGCGCCGGCGGCAAGCAGGCGTTTTTGTTCCGCCCGGGCATCGCGGGCGATCACCGCCAGATGGAAGCACAGCGGGTCTTGCGCGGTGTAGTTGGGGATAGGTGCGGCGGGATTGGTGTATAATTCAACGACCACCCGGCCGGTTTCATCCGCCAGGAAGTGCGTGTAAGGAGCATCCTCGCGGCAGCGGACGACACGGAAGCCCAGGTGCTCGACATACCAACGGGCCTGGGCACGGACATCGGGGACGTTGAGGGCAAAGTGCTCGAAGGTCATGGCGGAAAACATCACATGCGCTCGACAGTTTCGAGGCCCAGCAGATGCAGCCCGGCCTCCAGCACACGCAGCGTGCGCGCGCAGAGCAACAGACGGCGGGCCTGCACGGCCTTGTCTTCCACCATCACGCGGTCGGCGTTGTAAAAGGCGGAAAATTCCCCGGCCAGTTCATGCAGGTAGGTGCCGAGGTAGTGCGGGCGCAAATCCGCCAACGTCGCCTCAAGCACCGAAGGCAACGCGGCCAGCTTGCGGGCCAGGGCGATTTCCGTGGGTGTTTCCAGCACGGTGGCGGAGGCGTCGCGGGCAGGGTCGTCAATCGGCAAACTGGCCTTGCGGAAAATGCTGTGAATGCGCGCCACGGCATAGAGCAGGTAGGGCGCGGTGTTGCCATCCAGCGCGAGGAGCTTGTCCCATGCGAATTCGTAGTCCGAGGTGCGGTCCTGGCGGAGGTCGGCATACTTCACCGCGCCGAGGCCGACGACGCGCGCGATGTTCGCCTTCTCCGCCTCGGGGAGATCCGGATTCTTTTCATCGACAATCTTGCGCGCGCGCGCCTGGGCCTCGGCCAGGACATCGAGCAATTTGAGCGAACCGCCGCTCTTGGTCTTGATGGCGCGGCCGTCCTCACCGAGGATGGTGCCCCACCAGACGTGGCGCAGCCGCGGCAATGGCCGCCCGGAAGCCTCGAACCATTTCTTGACGGTCAAAAACAACTGCTCGAAGTGGTCGCGCTGGCGGCCATCGGTGAAATAGACAATTTCGTCGGACTTCCACTCCTCGACGCGATAGAGCACGGTGGCCAGGTCAGTCGAGGCGTAGTTGCTCGCACCGTCGCTCTTGCGGATGATGAACGGCTGCTCCTTGAAACGCGGGTGTTCGGGGTGAAAGACGACGAGCGCGCCTTCGCTGACTTCCGCCAAGCCACACTTGGTCAATTCGGCATAAATGCGCTCCACCTTGTCGCGGTAAAAGGACTCGCCCAAGGTGTGCTCGATGGTGGTGCCGAGGGTTTTATACATGACCTCTGCGGCGCGGTTGCTCACCTCGACAATTTGCCGCCAGATGCGGGTGTTTTCGGGATCGCCATTTTGCAGCTTCACCAATTCCGTGCGCGCCAAATCCGCCCAAGGGCTGTTCTTATCCACCGTTTTGGAGGAACCGGCCTTGTAGAGCCGTTCCAACTGGGCCAGCGCGGCATCGGGGTCGGCGTCAATCGTCTCACCAGATTCCTTCAGCGACAAAATCAGCACGCCGAAATTCGTGCCCCAGTCACCCAGGTGATTATCGTGAATAACCTTGGCTCCACAGAACTCGAGCAGGCGGGCAATGGCCTCGCCGATGACCATGGGGCGCAGGTGGCCCACGTGCATCTGCTTGGCCGTGTTGGGCGAGGGATAGTCCGCCACGAGCGCGTGCCCGCGATAGAGCGCGCCCGCCGCCTGGCGGAAGGCCGCCTCGTCGCGGTAGCGCGTCACCCACTCCAAAAGGAATTTTGGAGTGAATTTGAAATTGATGAATCCCGGGCCGGCGACGTCGATTTGCACCAGCGCGGTATCCAGCGCCGGGTCGCTTTTCAGAGTCTCGGCCAGCGCCAGACCCAGGGCACGCGGGTTCTGCTTGCGTGCCTTGGCAAAGCCCAGAACACCGTTCGCCTGGAAATCGCCAAAACGCGGGTCAGCGGGGCGGATTTCCGGCGAAAATTCGGCATCAAAGCCGGCGGTGCGCGCGGCGGCGGCGCGGACGATGGCGTCCAGTTCGCGGGCAGGATGAAACCAGATATCCATGAATGAAAATCAGCCCTGGCGGACAAAGCCTTCGATCGCCGCAGCCACTTCCTCGCGTTCGGCAGGGGTGAGCTCGGGGAAGATGGGGAGGCTGAGCACTTCCCCCGCGAGCGTGCGGGAGTTGGCACAGTTTTCGCCCCCACGGCCCTTGCCCTTGAAGCATTCCTGCTGGTCGAGGGTGACGGGGTAGTAAATCTCCGCACCAATCTTGCGCTCCTGCAAATACTTCAACAACGCATCGCGCCGACCGGGGCCGTGCACGCGGATGGTGAACTGATTCCAGATATGCTCGTGCCGCGGGTTGGCGGCGGGCAGGGTGATTTTGGAGGTGGGCGTGGCGGGGGCGGCGGATGCATTCAGGTGGCAGTCTGCCGGGCGGGTGACGACAATGCCCGGCACTTTGACCAGCCGTTCGGAATACCACGCGGCGTTGACCTGGCGCGCCTTGGTGTAGGAGTTGAAATGCGGCAGCTTCACCCGCAGCAACGCGGCCTGCAGGGTGTCCATCCGGAAATTGGCGCCGATAAAGGCATGATGGTACTTCGGCTTCATGCCGTGAACGCGCAGGATAGTCGCGCGTTCGGCCAGGGCGTCGTCATTGGTCACGAGCAAGCCGGCATCGCCCAAGGCCCCGAGGTTCTTCGTCGGGAAAAAGCTGTAGGCGCCAAACTGGCCGAGGGTGCCCGCGGATTGGCCGGAGAATTTCGCGCCAAAGGACTGCGCGGCATCCTCCACGACGGCGAGCTTATGCCGGGCCGCGAGCGCCAGCACGCCCTCCATATCCGCCGTCTGGCCGAAAAGGTGCACGGGCATGATGGCCTTGGTGCGCGGGGAGATTTTCCGCGCGGCATCAGCGACATCGAGATTAAAGCATGACTGGCACACGTCCACAAACACCGGCGTGGCGCCCAGGCGGGAAACACAACCAGCGGTGGCAAAGAACGTGAAGGCTGGCACCAGCACTTCATCCCCCGGGCCGATATTGAGCGCCATGAGGGCGAGCAGGATGGCATCCGTGCCCGAGGAAATAGCCAGCGCGTGCCTTGCACCGAGGAACTTGGCGCACTCGCGCTCGAACTCCGCATGGTCAGGGCCCAGGATGTAGGCGCCAGAGAGCAGGACGCGTTCAAACGCGGCCTTGAACTCGGCTTCCAACGGCGCGTGCTGGCGCTTTAAATCAAACAAAGGAACGGGCATGGGAAGGGAGCATCATGGCAAAGAGCCGCGCGTAATGGCGACATAATTTCTCGCCCAGCCCCCACCCTTCGCCACCCACCAGCCTTATACCGAAGGCGGATTTTCCGACGCAACAGATGCGGCGGCAGCTTCGCGCGCGGCGTTGGCCTGCTGGCGCTGGCGCTTGAAGGTTTCGAGCTTTTCCTTGCGCAGAGCCTCGGCTTGGGCCTTGACCTCGGCCTCGATGGCGAATTCCTCGCGAATGGCCTCCAAGTCCTCCATGTCCGGCGGGACATTGGAGATGGCTTCCTCAATGGTCGATAAACCCGCGCGCACTTTCTTCATGCTGTCCTGGTGCAGGGTGGACATACCATTGAGCATCGCCACCCGCTTGAGCACGGCCGTTTCCGCCTCCTTGTTGATGGCCTCAATCAGGCCCTCGCTGCTGGCCATCAGTTCGTGAATGCCGACGCGACCCTTGTAGCCCGTACGCCCGCAGACGGGGCAGCCCTCCGGGTTGGCACGGTAAACGGGGCCGCTCCACTGAAGGGCCTTGCGCAGAATCTCAGCCTCCCGACCTTCCGGCTCGTACTGTTGCTTGCAGGCTTTACAAGCGCGGCGCATCAAGCGCTGCGCACACACACATACGATGGATGCCGAAACCATGAAGGGCTCCACATTCATCTCCGTCAGGCGCGCCACCGTTGAAGGGGCGTCGTTGGTGTGAAGGGTGGAGAAAAGCATATGGCCCGTCAGCGCGGCTTCGACGGCGATGCCGGCCGTCTCCGGATCGCGAATTTCACCCACGAGGATGATGTCCGGGTCCTGGCGCAAAAAAGCGCGGAGGGCGGAGGCAAACGTCAGGCCAATCTTCCGGTGCATCTGCATCTGGCACAGGCCGGGCAAGGTGTACTCAATCGGGTCCTCGGCGGTGCGGATGACCATGTCCGGCGAGTTGATTTCATTGAGCGCGGAATAGAGCGTCATCGACTTGCCGGAGCCTGTAGGCCCGCAGTGCAGCACCATGCCAAAAGGGCGCTGAATCAGGCCACGGTAGAGCTCCAGATTCTCCGGCTCGAAGCCCAGGGCCGGCAGCGGCAGCGTGGACTTTTGCTTGTCGAGAATACGCATGACCACGCCTTCGCCATGGTTGAGCGGCGCGGTGGAGACGCGCAGGTCGATGTCGAGATTCTTGCGCGTGTATTGCTTAAAGACAATGCGGCCATCCTGCGGCAGACGCTTTTCGGAAATATCGAGATTGGCCATCACCTTGAGGCGGGCGATGAGCGCCCCCGAGGCCTTGGCGGGAATGGTGAGCTTTTCCTGGCAGTTGCCGTCCACCCGCACCCGCACCCGGGTGGATTTTTCCGACGGCTCGATGTGAATGTCGCTTCCGCCCGAATAGTAGGCATCCTCAATGATGCGGTTGGCAAGGGTGATGATCGGCGCGGATTCCTCATCCTCGGCTGCGCCCTCGACGAGCTCCACCTCGTCCACTCCCTCCATACCCAGGGCCTCGACGACATCGCCAAAACCCACGGCGGCCGGCTGCTCTTTTTTATCCTCCAGCAGCTCCAACAATTCCGCCTCGGGCGCGAGAAGCATCGAAACCTTTTGCTTCGTGATCTCGGAAATCTTCCGGGTGACCTGAAGATTGAACGGATTGGCCAGCGCGACGATGAAATACGGGCCGGCTTGGCCCACGGGCAGCACCTTGTGTTCGCGGCAAAAATCGCGATCCAGCTTTTGGAAGGTCAGCTCATCCACGGCAAAGTTGCGGACGTGAAATGGGCTCAGGCCGAACGCCTGGCTGCGGGCGACGAGAAGGGCAAAGTCGGGCACCTTGTATTCCGACTGGAGCAGCTTGCCCAAATTGTCCCCCGACATATCGTCGTTGGAATTAAGCAACGTTGCCGCCTGCTCTTCGGTCAATTTGCCGAGAGAGCGAAGACCATTGACGATCGTGGCCTGGATGCGGGCGAGGGCCATGGCCGAAGTGTGAGGTGCGGAACGCGGACTGGCGAGCGTGGAATGACGAGTTGCAGGGAGGGTATCCTAAGAGCCCCAGCCCAACCATTCCTAGAATAACCCAGGGGGAAACTGCAATTTAACGGTTTTTTTATAAAACCCATCCTGCAAAATCTAGGCACCGGGAATCAAATCAGGATAGAGGAGGCCCATTTCGTCCGGATTAGCGGCCTTGGCGAGCAAGGCCGGGTCAGCTTTGATGTTCTTCAAAATCGCGGCAGGCTCGACCCCGGCGCGGCGGGCAACATCGTGGATATATTCCCGTTGGCGGGCCTTCAGGTAGGCGGCCAGCCCGGCGGCAGCGGGGGCTTTCTGGCCGAGGAGCGCAGCCGCTTCTTCACGCGAGAGGGGCGCCCGGCGTTCGGTGGAGGCAATCCGCCGCGCGACATCCACCACTTCGGCATAATTGCCGGGCCAGGAATAATCGAGCAATTCCGCCACAGCGGCGGGCGATAGTTGCGCGCGCACGGGATCCTCCTCGCGCGAGGCAAAGACATCCAGATGCAGTTTGAGGTAAGTGGCCAGGTCAGCCAGGCGGGCGCATAACGGCGGCAACACCACGAGATGTTTTTTGACGAGGTTAAAAATCTCCGGGCCGGACTCGGGCAGCATCTGCGGGTAGCGGGTGATGTCGAGGAAGAATACCCAGCATACCTCGCGGCCATTGGGCAAAAACTTGGGATCGGCGGCGATGAGTTTTTGCAGCAGCTCAATTTGCGTGCGGGTCGCCTCGCCAAAATCCGTGATGGCCACGAGCTTGCTCACCTGCGCCTGACCCGGCAATTCGCGGATGGCCTGGAGCACCTCGAGGGATTCAATCTGGCCGATGGAAAATTGGTGGATGGGCAGGTTGGCAAAGCCGTACCAGTCAGACAATTCGCAGGTGACGAGCTCCAACTCCGCGCCTGGGGAAGCGCCGACAAAAAGATAGCGGTCCTGGCGCGAAGCATCCCAGAGCTGTTGGGCGAAACGGCGCGAAGCCTCCGTGCCGTCAGCCAGATGGCTCAAGGGCGGGTAAGTGTGGGCGGTTGATTCCGCAGTGGCCTCCGCCGTGGCCCGCAGGCCGGCGCGTTCCTCTTCCGTCATCGGCTGCACAAAGCGGCGCACGTGGCTGATGAAGACCTTGATGTCGAGCGGCTTCTCCAAAACCAGCGTCACGTCCATATTGGCGACCTTGACGAGTTCGGGCGTGTTCATCAGGCCCGAGACCATGATGATGGGCAGATTGGGCAGTCGGGCACGGGCGCGCTCCATGAAGTCCGCGCCATCCATGACCGGCATCTTATAGTCGGCCACCACCAAACCAAACTCCTCCGAATCGAGCGCCTTGAGGGCCTCCATCGGGCGGGTGACCATGTCGGTGCGAAAACCTTCCTGCACCAAAAGGTCGCGCAACATCTCGGCGTAATTCTGCTCGTCGTCGAGCACTAGGATTTTTCCGGCCATGATTCTATTTAATACGTAAGTTTGAATTATTCTACCGACTTATCGCCACAAAGCAACCTTCTCTAAAAGAAAAATCGGCAAATAGGGTCTGGAACAAAACCCCATTGGGTGGAAAAAAGTTGTGAAAATGGTTATCCCCTTGCCTGCCGGAGGCAGCAGGGTTAGGCATGGCCCCATGCCCGCCGCGCTGCGTACGCTCCTCTGTTTGTCCGCTTTGGTCTGGGGCGCCTGCGTCTCTCCGCCACGGGTGGCGGAACACATTCCTGCCCGTCTAATCCCTTGGAGCAACGCCCTGACCGCAGAGCAATGGCACGCGGCATTGGACGATCGTTTTGCACCCCATGGCGCGGGCCAGGGATACTTTACAATAACGCCCACGGCGCTGTTGGTCATGAACTCCAAGGATGATGTCGTGCCTGCTTTTGCATTGGCAACCCGGCCGCCGGGAAGCTCTCCGCCAGCCTTGGCACCCGGTGTGCGATATTGGCACACTCGCCGCGAACTCGGACGCACAACGCCGGAGCATCCCTTGGCGGGCCTGCGTATTGCGCTCGACCCCGGCCATCTTGGAGGAGTCTGGGGGCCACTAGAGGCGCGCTCTTTTTCCGTCGATGGGCGGCCACCGGTGCAGGAAGGTGATCTGGCTTTGCGGGTGGCGCAATTGCTGGCACCCCGCCTAGAGGCATTGGGTGCACAAGTGCAGTTCGTGCGCGACCAGCCGGGGCCGCTTTCCGGAGAAAAAATCGACAATGTCCACCCGGCCAATTCCGCTGAACTGCGCACGTTCCTGGGCGACGACATTCGACGGCGCGCGCGCAAAGTGAATGAGGAATTGCAACCCGACCTCGTGCTTTGCCTGCATTTTGACGCCACGGACTGGCCTGACCCGCAACATCCCGCCTTGGTGGATGCGCAACACTACCACATCCTGGTGAATGGCGCCTACCTGCCGGGCGAAATCGCCAATCCGGAACAACGCGTGGCCCTCCTGGAGCGAATTGCCGACGGGGCAGGCGAGGAAGAACTAGCCGTGGCCAGGGCGATGGCGGAGGCATCCGCCCCAATTTTCCTGCTGCCTGCTTATGGCTATGGAGGTGCCAACGGCATCGCCCTGGGTGGCAAAGGCTATGTGTGGGGGCGCAATCTCGAAGCCAACCGGATTTACCGTTGCCCGGTCGTTTTCATGGAGCCCTATGTGGCCAATAGCGTGGAAGGTTATGAACGCATCCAAGCCGGGGAATATGAAGGCACCCGGGATTTTGGCGGCGTGACCCGCAAAAATATTTTTAAAGAATACGTCGATGCCGTGGTGGCCGGGTTGGTGAACTACTATGGCCAACGGCCTGCCGCCCCCCTGGCCGCGCCAAGATAACATCTTGACTCCCCTAGGGTTCTGGCATTACACCTTGCCGGATATGAACACCTTTTCCACCTCCCTGCGGGTCTGCACGCTCGCCCTGTTCAGCACTCTGGCCTTCGCGGGTTGCTCCACCGAAGTGGCCGTCAGCCCCAAGGGCACGCCGGTTGCGTCTTCCTCCTATAATCCGGTGACGGGCAATCGCACGCTCTCGGGTGATGTCAAAGGCGACCTGACGACCGTTTTTCACGCCACGAATCGCGCCTTGGACGGCCTGGGCTACTTCCGCGTGATGGAAAACCTGGCCAAGAAGGATGAAGCGCGCGTTTACGCCCGCGGCATCATGGACGTTTACGTCGAAGTCGTGATTTCGCCCTCCAAGACCGCCGGGATGATGAATGTTTCCGTATCTCTCGACACTGGCAACCAGCCCGACACCCAGGCCATTTTTGCAGCCATCCTCAGCCAAGTCAGCAACCCCTCCGGCACGGAAGCGCCCATCGGCCGTGGCCGCAATGGCAGCTAGCTCCTCCCCCCACCCGCCGGGATTGACACCGGACGGTTTTTGCCGTAACTTTCAGGGCATGAAGGTCATCCGAGCCAAAAGCGCGGGGTTTTGCTGGGGCGTTGAACGCGCCATCGATATCGCGCGCGAATTTGCGGTCAATGCCCATCGTCCGGTATATACGGACGGACCGCTCATCCATAACCGCCAGATGATGGAGAAGCTGCTGGCGGAAGGCATCAACGAAGTTGGCGACTACCAGAGCAAGTCCAACATTGCGCTGGAAGATGAGAAAAAGCAGAACGCCGTCATGGTGGTGCGCGCCCACGGCATTTCGCCCGAGCGCCGTTCGTACCTGAAAGACCTCGGCTTGGAATTCAAAGACGCCACCTGTCCGGACGTGGGCATCATTGCCGGCAAGATTCGCATCCACGCCAAGAAGGGTTTCAACACGGTTATTTTCGGCGACCCCAAGCACCCGGAAGTCATCGGCCTCATGGGCTACACCGAGGGCAAGGGCCATGTGATCAAAAACAAGGCTGATATCGATGCCTTGCCGGCTTTGGGCGACAAGGTGTGCATGGTCTCGCAATCGACCATGTTCACGGACGAATTTGAGCGCCTCTCCGAATATTTGCAGGAAAAACATCCCGGCGCGCTCGTGTTTGACACCATTTGCGGCGCCACCAAAGAGCGCCAGAGCGATGTGCTGGTGCTCGCCCAAGAAGGGGCGCAAGCCATCGTCGTCATCGGCGGCCGCCACTCGGCGAACACCGTGAAGCTGGCGGCGCTCGTGGAGAAACAAGGGCTCCCCTGCTTCCATGTCGAAACCGCGGCGGAACTGGATGTTGATCAATTGCGCAAGTACTCGGTGGTCGGCGTCACGGCCGGAGCCTCCACACCCGGCTTCCTGATTGACGAAGTGTGCCAGAAGCTCGAAGCGCTCAATCACGCGGTTCCGGCGTAAACCGGCGCGGTAAAATGCAGCGGGCTTGCCTTCAAGCGCACGACCGCAAATGGGCAAACAGCTTTTTCAGCGCTGTGCCGCGGTGGCTTATTTTGTTTTTCACGTCATCGCCCAGTTCGGCGAAAGTCTTGTCAAACCCCTCCGGAAAGAACACCGGATCATAGCCAAAACCACCGCCGCCGGCAAGGGTGCGCCCGATGCGTCCCCGGCACTCGCCCTCAAAAAAGCTTTCCCTTCCGTCCGGGCCGAGCAACGCCAGCACACAAACGAACCGGGCCGAGCGGGCGCCGTCGGGAATGATGGCGAGGGCGCGCAGGAGCTTTTCGGTATTTGCACCATCCTTGGCCCCCACTCCAGCGTAGCGCGCGGAATACACACCCGGTGCGCCGCCCAAAGCGGTGACCTCCAGACCGCTGTCATCCGCCAGCACCCAGGCATCTTGGGGCGCGATTTTTCGCAAGGCCCGCGCCTTGAGGAGCGCATTGCCGGGAAAAGTACCCGCATCCTCCTCCACTTCGGGCATCCCGCCCAGTGCCGCCGCGCCCTCCACCACCCAGGGCAGCGAAGCGACGGCAAACATCTGCTGGAGTTCCCGCAGTTTATGCGCGTTGCCGGTGGCGAGGTAAATGGTGGCGGAAGTTTTCAGCTTTGGACTTTCTGTTTTCGATTCGTAAGCACAAATTTTAGCCCCGCGCTTCACATCAGGGATACCGCACAAAGCCGCGGAGCAACTGGTCGTCGCCCAAGCTGGCGTGTTGGACATTCGCAAGTGTATAGGCGTCAGCCAGGCTGGCCCGCGGCGGGCCGGTGAAAACCGGGATGGCGGCGGCATCCGCCAGAAACTTCGGCGCGCGATAGGCGAAAAGATAATCCAATTCCCCGACCGCCAAAAAGGCGCTCAGCAACGTTGGCCCGCCTTCAAGGAAAATACCCGTTAACCCACCTTCGGCGCATTTTTTTCGCAGGGAGGAATACCAGTTCTTTTTGGCCAGCGGCCACACGGCCACACCCTGCTTTTCCAAAATGGCCCGCTTGGCGGCGTGGGGTGCGGATGAAGTGACAACCACCGTGCGTGCGCGATGGACATCCGTGTAAACCCTGGGCAGCTTTTTACCAACGGTGCGCAGTGTGCGATCAAACACCAGGCGGGTTGGACACCAGACACTTTGGCCGATGCGGCTGGTCAATTGCGGGTCATCAGCCAACACGGTGCCCGCGCCCACGCCCACCGCGGGGAAAAGCCTTCGCCAACGCATGGCATCGTTGCGGGCGGCAGCACCAGTTATCCACTGGCTCTCGCCCGTGCGCGTGGCGATGCGGCCATCCAGCGTGGTGGCAATTTTGCCGGCAAAGAGAGCCCGTTTTTTTGCGATCCAAAAGTTAAAGATAAGGTTCAGATCCGCACAGTCTCTGGCGCAAACACCCTCCACCACTTCGACGCCGGCCTTGCGCAAAAGGGTTAATCCGCGCCCGGCATGGGCGGGGTTGGGATCGGTCGCGCCGACCACGACCTGCTTGAGGCCTGATTTAACAATCGCTTCCGTGCAGGGCGGGGTGCGGCCCGTGGTACTGCAAGGCTCGAGGGTGACATACAGCACCGCCCCGGCAGCGGGAGCGCGGCCAAGGTTGCGCAGGGCCATGACTTCCGCGTGCGGCTCACCGGCGCGGACGTGAAAGCCATCGGCCACCACCCGGCCATTCTCAACAATGAGCGCCCCGACCATGGGGTTCGGATGCGTGTCACCCCAGCCGCGGCGGGCGGCTTCGAGGGCGCGGCTCATAAAAGCCTCGTGGTTGTGGGAGGGCACGGGTTTGGTCTTAGCGTGTTTTTCAGCCGCGGACGAACATATTGGTCGCGCGCTCGTGGGCCACGGTGGTTTCCGGTCCGTGACCAGGGTAGATAATCGTATCGCCCGGCAAAGTATAGACCTGCGTGCGAATGGAGTGGGCCAGCACATCCCAGTCACCACCGGGCAAATCAGAGCGACCCACGGACCCTGCGAAAATCACATCGCCCACGAAGGCCGATTTCGTCGCCTTATGGTAAAAAAGCACATTCCCGGGTGCATGGCCGGGCACATGGCGCACCTCGAAGGTCAAGCCCGCGACCTGGAGAGTTTCCCCTGCTTTCACTATATGATCGATTTTCGCCGGTTTGATTTCGAGGCCCGGCATCATGAAATCAGCCTGCAACATCGGGTTTTCAATCCACTCGCGGTCAGCGGGATGCGCGTAGATGGCCGCGCCAGCCGCCCGGCACACTGCGGCATCCGCCGTATGGTCCCAATGCCCGTGGGTAAGGAGCACGGCGGTGAGCTTGCGGCCGAGCTTCTTCAACTGCGGCTCCACCGTGGCCCAGACCTCTGGCGGAGCATCCACGAGGACAGCCTCGCGACTACCCGGCGGGAGCAGCAGGTAGGCATTGGTGCCCAGCGGGGGCATCTCAAAGATGGCCATTTCCATGGGGCGTAGGCTGGCGGTCAATAATAGCCTCTGGCAATAGGAAATTGCCGTGCGTGGAGGGTCATTTTACGCTTGGCCCGCCCCTGTAAAACGGGTTTTCTTACCGGTTTGGCCGGGCTGTTCCCGGCCCCACCCAATCCTCCTCTTTTTTCCCATGAAAACGCTGCGCATCGCGATTCTGCCCGGAGACGGCATCGGCCCTGAAGTCATGGCCATCGGCCTGCAAGTCCTGCAAAAAGTCGTCGCCAAACATGGCCTGGGCCTGGAGCATTCCTCCTGGGATGTAGGTGGCATCGCCATCGACAACCACGGCACCGCCCTGCCCGCCCAGACGCTCGACGCCTGCCGCGCCGCTGATGCCATTCTCTTCGGCTCCGTCGGTGGTCCCAAGTGGGAGAAGCTGCCGCCCAAAGAGCAACCCGAGCGCGCGGCCCTGCTGCCCCTGCGCAAGGAGTTCAAACTTTTTGCCAACCTGCGTCCCGGCCTGCTGTACCCCGAGCTGGTGGATGCCTCGCCGCTCAAAAAGGAGCGCATCCCCAAGGGCATCGACATTGTCTGCATCCGCGAACTCACCGGCGGGCTCTACTTCGGCCTGCCCAAACAGACCCGCACACTGCCCGATGGCGACCTCGAGGCCGTGGACACCATGGTTTACAAAAAGAGCGAAATCGAGCGCATCACCGAGGTCGCCTGCCGTGCGGCCCTGGGCCGGGGCAAGCGCCTGTGCTCGGTGGACAAGGCCAACGTGCTCGAGACCTCCGTGCTCTGGCGCAAGACGGTGACGGACTATGTCGCCAAGCACCACCCCAGCCTCGCGCTCTCGCATCTCTACGTGGACAACGCCGCCATGCAGCTGGCGCGCGACCCGAACCAGTTCGACGTCATTGTCACTGAAAATATGTTTGGCGACATCCTCTCGGACGAAATGGCCGTCGTATGTGGCTCGCTGGGTATGCTGGCCTCCGCCAGCCTGGGCACGGCCAACAACCGCTATAATTTTCCCTTCGGCCTCTACGAGCCCGCGGGCGGCACCGCGCCGGACATCGCGGGCAAGAACCTGGCCAACCCCTGTGCGCAGATCCTCAGCGTCGCCCTCATGCTGCGCTACAGCTTCGGCCTCGAGGCCCCAGCCTTGGAGATTGAAAAGGCCGTGCGCGAGACCGTCACCGGCGGCACCCGCACGGGCGACATCGCCTTTGGCGGCGCCTCCGTGGGCACCAAGGAGATGGGTGCGGCGATCCTGAAAAAGCTTTAAAGCGATACCCATGACTTCCTCTGAAATCCGCCAGTCGTTCCTCGATTTCTTCAAGTCGAAGAAGCACACCCTCGTCCCGTCGTCGTCGCTGCTGCCGGATTCGCCGAACCTGCTCTTCACCAATGCGGGGATGAACCAGTTTGTGCCCATCTTCCTGGGCGAGCGGAAGGCCGATGTCTCGAAGTGGGCCGGGGCGGTGCCAGGGCTGGACACCCGCGCCGCGGACACACAGAAGTGCATCCGCGCGGGCGGCAAGCACAATGACCTGGAGGACGTGGGTCTCGACACCTACCATCACACGTTTTTTGAAATGCTGGGCAACTGGAGCTTTGGCGATTATTTCAAAAAAGAAGCCATCGACTGGGCCTGGGAGTTGATCACCGTGGTGTGGAAATTTCCGAAAAACCGCCTGTATGCGACCGTGTACAAACCCGGTGCTGGCGACCCGAGCGAGTTTGACCAGGAGGCGTGGAACTTCTGGGCGGAGAAATTCAAGGCCGCGGGGCTCGACCCGAACGTGCACATCGTCTTTGGCAACAAGAAGGACAATTTCTGGATGATGGGCGAGACCGGCCCGTGCGGTCCATGCAGCGAACTGCACGTGGACCTCACGCCGGAGGGCGACACCAAGGGTTCGCTCGTGAACAAGGGCGACGCCCGCTGCATTGAAATCTGGAACCTCGTCTTCATCCAGTTTAATGCCAACCCGGACGGCACCTTCTCGCCCCTGCCCGCGAAGCATGTGGACACCGGCATGGGCTTCGAGCGCGCGGCGTCCATCATCCAAGGCACAAAGAATTTTTCAGACTTCAAGAATGCGAAGATTTCGAACTACGAGACAGACATCTTCCGTCCCATTTTCGACGAGATTGAGAAACTCAGCGGCAAAAAGTACACCTCCACCCTGCCCAAGGCCGGCAGCACGGGCGACACGGAGCAAGAGAAGATTGACGTGGCCTTCCGCGTCATCGCCGACCACATCCGCACCCTCAGCTTTGCCATCGCCGACGGCATCCAGCCCGGCAACAGCGATCGCAACTATGTGCTGCGCCGCATCCTGCGCCGGGCGGTGCGCTATGGGCGCACGCTGGGCTTCCACGAGCCGTTCTTCTACAAGCTGGTCGATGTCCTCGCCGTGAACATGGGCGGCGTTTTCCCGGAAATCCGCTCCAAGCAGCAGAGCGTCAAAGATACGCTGAAGCTGGAGGAAGAGGCTTTTAACAAGACATTGGATCGGGGAATGGATCACTTTGAACAAGGGTCTATTTATTGGAATGGTTCGGTTGTCCCTGGCGACATTGCCTTCCAACTTTATGACACCTACGGCTTCCCGCTCGATTTGACCCAACTCATTGCCAAGGAGCGTGGTTTGAGTGTGGATGCGGTGAAATTTGAAAAGTTGATGGAAGAGCAACGCGCGCGGGCGCGCGCGGCGCAGAAAAAGACGGTCATTGAGCTCTCGCAGATTGAGACCAAGACGCCGACGCACTTCCTGGGCTACGACCACAACCACACCGGCGCGGATGTGCAGGAGGTAGTGACGGTGAAGGATAAGACGGTCGTGGTCGTCAACAACTCCGTATGCTACGCGGAAATGGGCGGCCAGGCAGGCGACACGGGCGTGCTCGAAGCCGCGGGCCAGGCCTGGCGCATCGCCAACACGCAGAAGTCCGGCGTGACTTGGCTGCACTTCCTCGAAGGCGCGGACGCACCGGCGGTAGGCGCGCACGTGACAGTGAAGGTGGACGCCCCGCGCCGCCAGGCCATTGAGCGCCACCACACGGTGACGCACCTGCTCCACTGGGCCTTGCATGAAGTCGTAAGCCACGATGCCACCCAGAAAGGGTCGTCCGTCAACCCGGACAAACTGACCTTTGACTTTAACAGCGCCGCGCTGACTCCCGCGCAAATCACCGAGATGGAAAAGCGCGTGAATGCCCGCATCCGCGAAAACGCCGCGGTGACCTGGGGCGAATTCCCCTATGCGGATGTCAAAGGCCGCAAGGAGATCATGCAGTTCTTTGGCGACAAATATGGCGACACAGTGCGCGTGGTGCAGATTGGCGGCGGGGCCACGAAGGACAGCCACGGCCACCAGCGCCCGCAACTCGACGGCTATTCGATGGAACTTTGCGGCGGCACCCATGTGCGCCAGACGGGCGACATCGGCCTATTCAAGATTTTGAAGGAAAGCGCCATCGCCGCGGGCGTGCGCCGCATTGAGGCCGTGGCAGGCGAAGCCGCACTGGCTGCCGTAAAAGCGATGGAGCAGGAAGCCCGCGATTTGGAGAAGGCCCTCGCCGACGCGGGCGGCAAAGCCTCCCCCGCTCCCACACTGCCCGCGGGCGTTGAAGGCGCGCAACTGCTGGAGCAACGCGTGCTGGCCCTCCGCCAGGCGCTGGCCGACCAGAAGGCCGCCCAGCTCAAGCAGCAGCGCGCCGAGCAGCAAAAGGACTCCGCCGCCAAAGCCAATGAGCTGGCCGCGACCGCCTTTGCCAAAGGCGCATTGCATTTCGTAGTCGCTGAAGTGGACCTGCCCGCAGGCAGCCTACGCGAACTGGCGGCACAAATTGGCAAGAAGATTGGCCCGGGCGCGGTCGTGCTCGGCACGGCGGCGGAAGGCAAGGTCGGCGTGGTGGCCTTATGCTCACCGGAAGCCGTGGCCGCGGGGCAAGCAGCCGGCGCCATCGTCGGCGAGCTGTGCGGCCCACTGGGCGGCAAAGGCGGCGGCAAGCCGGACTTTGCCCAAGGCGGCGGCAAGGAGGCCGCACAGCTCAGCACCGTCCTTAAAGCCTTTCTGGCAAAATTGCAGAGCTAGCCTATCTTATCTGTCTATGACTCCCGCTGAAAAAGCCGCGCTCCGCGCCCAAGCCCAGACCTTGAAGCCCGCCGTTCAGGTGGGCCGCGACGGCGTGACGCCGGCCGTGATCAAGGAGCTCGACATCGCCCTGAAGCGCACCGAGCTGGTGAAAGTGCGTTTTAGTGAAGGACGCGAGGTGCTGCGTGCACAATGTGAAGAGCTGGCGGCAGCGACCTCCTCCGAATGCGCGGGCAGCGTGGGGCGTGTGGCCGCGTTCCATCGCGCAAAAGCAGACTGACAGGCTGCACACGAAAGAAGGGACGGGAAGAAGAGATTGCCAAGGGGGCGGGCATTTCCAATCATGGGTTCACCCCATGAATACCCCCCGTTGCTTGCTGGTATTGTCCCTTCTCGCAGCTGCCCTGCCCCTGCGTGCCGCTGAAGCCACCCCTGCCGCCCAGGCGGTCGCGCCCACCACCGCGCGCACGGTGACGTTTGACGGCAAAATCTCCACCTTTCAATGGGCGCTCAAGGACCTGAACCCCGAATGGCCGAAGGACTGGACGGACTACAAGTTTCTGGTGCTCGAAATGCGCACCTCGACGCCGCAGCGTTTTTCACTATGGGCCTACACGGCGGACGGCCCACGCCGCATTGAGATCCAGCCCTTTGGCCAGGGCGTGTGGCTGCGGGCCGCGGTGCCGCTGCAATACTTCATCGCCCATGATATGTCGGGCAATGACCTGGCCTCGGCCACCAACCGCAAATACGGCTCGTTCTGGATTTCCGTCTGGGGGCCCTTTGGCAGCATCAAAAGCATGGAAGCCATCGGCGTGACGATGTTCTACCCCATCAACAAGCCCACGCTCGAGATTCGCTCGATGACACTGACCAAGGAAGACCCGGGTTCCGTGTTTCTGACCGATGCGGCGCCGACCGACCAGTTCCGCCAATGGGCGCTGACCGACTGGCCGCGCAAGATCAAGAGCGCGGAGCAGCTCCAGCAGGAACTGGCGGTCGAGGAAAAGACCCTCACCCCCACTGGTTTTAACTATGACAAATTTGGCGGTTATGCGGACACCCAGGCCAAGGCGACCGGGTTTTTCCGCGTCGAAAAAATCAATGACCAATGGTGGTTTGTCGATCCGGAAGGGCACCTGTTTGTCTGCCAAAGCCTGAACGGCCTGGGCGGCGGGGGTGGCGGAGCCCGGCGCGGTGGCGGCGCAGCCGCAGCAACCCCGGCCACGCCCAACCTGCAAACGCGGCGGCTCCAAGCCTGGGGCTTCAACACCGGGGCGGCCAACACGGGGATGCCCTACATCACGCGCTACAATGCCCCGCGCTCGGCCCTGTGGCTGGGCCTGCCGGATGTCTATGATGATGCCTTTGCCGCCGCCATTGACCAGGCCGCGGCGACCCAGTGCGGCCCGCATAAGGACGACCCGCTGCTCGTCGGCTACTTTGTCGGCAACGAGCCACCCTGGTCGGACCGTGAAAGCGAAGTCTGCGACCTGATTTTGAAAGGCCAGCCCACCGCCACGCAGGCGAAGCTGAAGGAGTTCCTCGCCGCCGGCGACACCAAGGAACGCCGGGCGGAATTTGTGGTCGCGGCTTTTGAGCACTACCTCCACCTCACTATCGATGCGATCAAGAAGTACGATCCCAACCATATGACGCTGGGCATCCGCTTTGGCGGCGACCCCACAGACGCCATCATGCGCACCGGGCGGCTGTTCGACGTATGCAGCATCAATGTTTACGAGTATGAGCCAACCAAGCAGGTGAAGCGCGCCTATGAATTAACGGGCCGCCCCATCCTCATCGGCGAATTCCACATTGGCGTGCCCGCGGACGGCCTGGGCGCCGGACTGGTGCAAGCCAGCAACCAAGTGGAACGCGGGAAGGCGTACCGCTACTTTGTCGAACAGGCGCTGGCGCTGCCGGGCTGTGTGGGCGCGCATTGGTTCACCTGGCAGGACGAGCCCGTGCTGGGCCGTGGTGATGGCGAGAACTACAACATCGGCTTTGTCGATGCGGACAACCGTGCCTACCCGGAACTGGTGGAAGCCGCCAAGACCACCCACCGCGCGCTGGAGGCCGTGCATAGCGGCAAGACAGCGCCCTTCTCCACGCGCCCGCTGGCGTCGGAGGCAGGGCCCTCCGACTCGCCTTGGGCCGAGGAGAAATACCGCCCCGAGTATCCGGCCAAACCTTAAACAGAAACCCAAGGGGTTTCGTCACGCTGGCAGGCGGTGACTCGGTTTACCCATCAAGGTAAAACGGGACGGCACAAAACGGTGCTCCGATGGCGGAGAAATCGTGCCGTTTCAAAGAGAGCAGACCTGCTGCGTGCACGAACCAACCCGCCAACCGGCGGTTTACTTGGCGGCCGCGGGAGTAACGTCCGCCGCTGCTTCAGGAGCTGCGGCCGGGGCCTTTGCAGGCACACCCAGCGGGAACTCCTTGAGGAGCTCCTCGGGCTTCCAGGGGTCCTTGCGACCACCCAAGGCTGAACGCGCCTGGGATACATCGTCGGGCGTCACGGGGGGCTCGGCATTGCCAAAGGAAGCGCGGACATAGGTCAGCACCGCGGCGATCTGGAGGTCGCTCATTGTGCTGCCGACATTGGGCATGGAGCCCTGCACGGTGTTGCCATTGACGGTGACCGTGCCCGTCATGCCCAGCAGAACCACGCGGATGGGCCGGCCGGGGTCACCCTCCAACCAGGGTGACTTCGCCAGCGGCGGGAAAGAGCTGGGCTGACCCGCGCCTTCGGGGCCGTGGCAGTTTTTGCAATTATAGTCGGCGTAGAAACGCGCCCCGAGCTTCATCATGTCCGGCGCCGCGTTGACTTCCGCGCCCGGCTTCCAATTGAAGTCATAGACATTCGCCTTGAAGGCGCCGGCGTGCTGGGCGAGGTCGATACCCTTGAGGTAGGTAAGCGCGCAACCGATGAAAATCAAAACGATGGGGATGATGGAAAAGCCCTCTTTCGGCTCCACCTTGTCGTGCTGCAACCGCTCGTGCATCGAGAGCAATGCATTGTCGCCAATGGCATCCGTGCCGCCAGCCAACCCGCCCGCGCCGTGGTGCGGTGCGGGGGAATTTCCAGCGTTGGAGGAGGCGTTGCTCATGGAAAGGAAATCAGGGGGCGAATTTGGCTTCCTCAAGTTCGTAGTCGAGCTTGAGGCTGCGCAGGTAGGCCACCAGGGCCTTGGCGCGCGCCGAGGGCACCACTTCGTAGCCAGCAGGGGGGCGGATGGCTTCTGAGTCGGGCAACTTCAAGGCGTTGGCTGAAGGCTGGCCATTAACCACGGGCTGAACCGTGAAGAGGAAGCGGAATGGCGGCATCATGGTGCCCGGGCGCAGGGCTTGGGCATCATACAGGTGGACGTACAGCCAGTCGGAATCCGGAGCGCTGATTGAGCGGGAACCCACATCGGTGAGATCGGGGCCGTTGCGCACAAAGCCCAGCAGCGGGCGATCCTGGAAAATATAATCGCGGGCCACGGTGCCGCGCTTGGCCCATTGGCGGGCGATATCGGGGCTGAGGAAGACTTCCTTCGTCTGCGTGCCCTCTTTCGTCTTGATGGTCTGCAACTCGAGCAATTCAGCGCTGGCCGGGCGAACCTGCTGCGTATGGCAATACACACAGCCCATCTCCATGTACACCTCGCGGCCTTGCTCCGCCAAGCCGCCTTTGGCCTGCGGGTAGAGCGGGCCGCCCACATCATCCGGAGAGGACATACCCGGCTGAAGATTACCGAACTGGACATTGGAGGCCAGGATCAGGCCGCACCACGGAGCGAGCAGCATGAAAATGATGCCGCAGTAAAGCAGAGGAAGATTTTTCATCGGCCCACCTCCATCGCGGCGCGCACGTTGCGCACCACACAATCGCGCGAGCATTCCCAGCCCGCCGCCACGACCATCCAGAGGAAATTCACCAGGAACAGCAAATGCCCGATGCCCAGGAGGGCCACGGCGGCAACCCGCGTGTTATTCAGCGCGCCGGCATTCTTAACCACGGTGAGAAAATCAATCTCGGGGTTGTTCATCTGCTCGCCCTGCCGCAGGCCAAAGTAATACAGCGCCAGCACGAGCACGCCGCCGCCCAAGGCCGAAGCCCAGAAGTGCGCCTTGATCAAGGTGGCGGAGGGCCACTCGCGCTCCAACACGCGCGGGAGGAGGTAATAAAGCGCCGCAAACATCGCCATCGAGAACACCGCGTAGAAAAGATGGGCCACATGGCCGACAGTGAACTGGGTAAGATTGGCAGCGAGGCTGGCCGAATAGGTCGAACCGAACAGGACAACCACGCCTGCCAGCGTCAACGCCAGCGCGGAATACACGGTAAAGCGCAAAATGGGGCTTTCCCACACGCCGCGCGGATCCTGCAAAGCCGTCACATGGTGATTAAGCGTAGTGACAATAATCGGGACAATCAGCACCGCGTTGCCCACCAAGCCGACCGTCTGCACCCAGGCCGGCAATGGACCGTAAACCAGAAAATGCGGGCCCGCCCAGCCGGCGAACATGATGAGAGTCCAAAAACCAAGTGTGGAAAGGTAATAAACAAAAATCGGGCGCCCCAGGATCTTGGGCAGGAGATAATAAATCACCGCAAGGGCCACCGGGACAAAGAACAACCAGAGCGTGCCGTTCACATACCAGGCGTCCACCAGCGACTGCACCACACCGCGCGCCGGAGCGTAGAAAATACCGGCAATCGCCGTGAACAACACCCACGGGAACATGAATAGCGCCGCGAGCAGGTACCATTGCGAGACATACACCGGCTCCGTCTGGCGATAGCGGAAACTAAGCACGCCCCACAGGGCAATCATCACATAGCTGACCGCCAGCACCGGAAGCACGTGGCCTGGCATATCGAGCAACGGCATGGACGAAAGATTGCCCAGAAAAATGGAACCGATGCCCCACAGCAGGCCGACATTCCAAAACACGCCCGCAACATAGAGCAGGCCAAGGTGCTTCACCTGCGTGCGACACAAGCGGGCCATCAACCACAGCGCCACGGCAAACACGGCCTGGCAGCCCCAGCCATAAACGAGCACATCCACGGTGGCGGCGAAAAAGCGGCCGTAGGTGAAATATTCATGACCGGCGAGGAACTCCGGATTCACCATCTTAATGGCAGTGACCAAGCCGAGCACACTGCCCACCACGAGCCAGCCCAGCGCCTTGACCACGAAAAACAACACCGGCCAGCGCAACGAGGCATCCACCTGGCCAAGCTGAACCTGCTCCGATTGTTGGGAATCGGTGCGGGGATCAACCAAAGGGACCAGTGATTCGAAAGGGCACATGCTTACGCGCGGAGGCGCGCCAAAAGGCGGGAAGTGGTTTTACTTGGCGGTGGCGGAGCCAGCGGCAGGAGCCGCGGCAGCGGAACCGGTGGCCGCAGCCGAGGTGGCAGGCGGCGCAGTGGTGACGGGCGGCGGCGGCGGCACAAAGCCGTTGGGCGACGCAGCGAGGGAAAGACGGGCGGGAGCGGCCGGCTGGCTCTTGGTTGCGGCGTCAAGCTTGGCCGCTTCGAGCTCCACGGCGTGGGCAACCGGGATGCGAACAACCTTCTTCGGCTGGTCGGCCCACGAATAATTGTTGTAAAGGTCGGCCTGCTGGGCCTGGACTTCGGCCAGCGTCTTCTTGCGCGTGGCCATGATGCTGGCGTCCACCGGCTCGGTGGTGCGCGAGGAATAATAGGCGATGCCCAGCACAGCCACCATGATGACGATGCTGCCGGTGACGCCCACCACCGAGAAGAACCAGGAGGGCAGCGTCAGCTTGGAAGGAGTTTCGTCGTGGTTACTCATGGTAGTTCAGCGACTCCTCGATGCGCGGGTCGTGGATGGGAATTTGCTCGGCCGTGGGCTGCGAACGCAGATACGCCCAGATGCAGATGCCGCCCACACCGATGAAGGTGGCGATATCCCAGATTTGCGGAAGGAAGCCGCGCACCTGATAGTGGAGAACGTTAGCCGGACTGTCGTCGGGCAACATACCCGGCAGGATGTTGAAATACAGGTCGAGAAACAGGAAGCAGAGAATCCAGCCGGCCACGATCGGCAACAGGCGGCGGTTGACCTTCAGGTGATAGCTCAGCAGGCAGAAGAACGGCGTGAAGAAATAGAAAAAGATGATGGCTAGGCTGACCCACCACCAGGAATTATGCATCCAGTTGGAGCCCATTTCACGCACGTTGAACCAGAAGGTTTCCTCAGGAATGTCCGCGTTGTAAATGAGGAAATACTGACAGAAGGTAACGTAGGCGTAGAAAACAGTGAAGGTCAGCGCCAGGCACCCGAGCAGGTATTGGTGGGCGCGGTTGTAGATGCCATAGAGCGGCCGGCCGGGCTTGGCGCTCATATAGAAGCACAGGAGAATGGTGGCCGAGATGCCGCAGCGCATCGACGTGGCAAAGAACCAGACACCGTACATCGTGGAGAACCACGTGTAGGAAAGGCTCATGAAAAAGTCGAAAGCCGCGAAGGTGAGCGTGAACGGCACCGCAAAGGCGCCAAAAGCGGCCCATTTGCGGCAGCGGATGACGTAGGCGGCATCCGGGTTCTTATCCATCGCAAACGAATTCTTGCGGAAGATGATGGAGAGGCCCCACATCACCGCGAGATAAAGCGCAATGCGGACGAGGAAAAACGGGAGACTGAGAAAGCCGGACTTATGGATGAAGAGCGGATCCTCGGCAATCGTCTCACCGGGCTTGCCAATCAAGGGCAGCGAAGGATCGAGCCAGCGCCAGAGCAGGCCCTGCTTGTCGTGTCCGAGCACACCCAGCGCGACAAGCAGCAAGGGCACAAAGCACAAGGCCAACCAGGGAATGGCGGCCAGGCAGTGCTCCAATTGACGGCGGATGACAATGGGCCAGCCGGCGTCAAAGAGGTAAAAGAGGATGACGAGCATCGTCATGCCGATGGCCATCGCGAACCAGAAGGCAAAGCCAATCAGGTAGCCAAGCAGCGGGCGGGCCGGGTCAGCGCCATTGGTGCCGAGGAAGATACCGGCAATGCCAATCGCCAGGCCGATGACGCCGGCGATGAGCGCCTTCTGCGCCAGCGGGTTGACCGCGCTGGACGAGGACGGGAAGGAGGGAGAGGCGGCGGAAGAGTTCATAGGCCGAGTTTGGCGCGTTGTTCCGGCGGCACGTCCGACGGCGAGGCATTACCCGCCAACTGCAGGGCGCGCACATACGAGACGATGGCCCAGCGTTCGACGGGAGTGATACGGTCACCGTAGGGGCCCATTTTACCGTGGCCGTAGGTGATGGTGGTGAAAATCTCGCCCTCGGTCTTGGCCTGGGTGTAGGCGTCCGTGAGGTCGCGCACCGTGCCCATCTTGTAGCCGACCTTGGTGATGCCGTTGCCATTGCCGGTGATGCCGTGGCACACGGAGCAATTGATATCAAACTTCTGATGACCCAGCTCCATGAAGGCAGAAGTCACATGGACGGGATAGCCCTTGAGAAAATCACCCGCGGCATCGCGACCGGTGTACAGCGACGGATTTTGCGAAGGCGCGTAAGCGTAATCCGAGGAAAACGTCTCAGCCTTGGCCCAGCCATAGCCACGCTGGATGGTGCCAGCGGGATAGGGACGGTCGTCACGGCCATCGGTAAAGCCCTCAAACTTATTCTCACCCTGGGGGCGGTACTTTACCTGCCACTCCATGTCCGGGAAGATATAGAGGGGGTCCTTGGTGAACTTGGAGCCACGCAGACCGGCGAGGGACACCACGGCGACGACGGCGAAGGCAAATATGGCGAGGAAATATCGCATGTTATTTGTTCACCAGGTTGATGTTGAAACCGCCCACCGCCTTGAGCTGCTCGCGTGTGCGCTGCTCGTTGTAGAGCGGGTGCGCGGCTTCAATGACGATGAAGAAGGCGTTGTCCGAGGCGCGCTGAATGAGGTCGGAGTTGAACACCTCATGATGGTGGCGCGGGAGACGGTTCGTCAGGAACTGGCCGAAAAAGGCGCCAAAGGCGGAGAAGAGAATCGTCAACTCGTAAAACACCGGGAAGGGGAAGATCATGCTCCAGTAGGGCTTGCCGCCAACGACGAGGGGATAGTCGTGGCCGTTCATATACCAGGTGATGAGGACACCGGTGCTGAAGCCAGTCATGCCACCGAGCAGCACGATCCAAGGCACGTGGGAGCGGCCGATGCCCATCTGCTTTTCAATGCCGTGAACCGGGAAGGGCGTGTAGGCGTCCCATTTGCTAGAACAGTCGTATCCGGCCTCGCGGAGCTTGCCGGCGGCCTCGTAGATGTCGTGCGGGGTTTTAAACTCCGCAATGATGCCATAAACTTCGCTCATGCGTGGCCTGCCTTTCCTTCAGGATGGTAGTGCGGGTCCGCCGGGGGCGTGACGTGCTTGACCTCGGCGATGGGGAGCATCGGGAGAAAGCGCACGAAGAGGAGGAAGAGCACGCCGAAGAAACCCATGGTGCCGAAGAAGGTGAAGATATCCACGATGGAGGGCGTGTAGTAACCCCAGCTGGAGGGCAGGAAGTCATTGGCGAGCGACGTCACCGTGATGACGAAGCGCTCGAACCACATACCGCAGTTGACAAAGAGTGTGATGATGAACACCAGGGCGGTGTTCTCGCGCACCTTCTTGAACCAGAAGAGCTGCGGCGAGATGACGTTGCAGGAAATCATGATCCAGTACGCCCAGAAATACTGGCCGAAGGCGCGGTTGATGAAGGTGAACTGCTCGTAAACGCTGCCGCTGTACCAGGCGATGAAGAACTCCATCGCGTACGCGTAGCCCACCATGCTGCCCGTCGCCAGGATGATTTTGCACATGCAGTCGATGTGGTGCTGCGTGATGAGGTCGTGCAGCTTGAACATCGAGCGCATGGGGAGGACGAGCGTCAGCACCATGCCGAAACCGGAGAAGATGGCGCCGGCCACGAAGTACGGGGGGAAGATGGTGGTGTGCCAGCCGGGGATGATGCCCGCGGCGAAGTCGAACGACACGATGGTGTGCACGGAGAGCACCAGCGGCGTGGAGAGGCCCGCGAGGATGAGATAAGCCATCTCGTAATTGTTCCAGTTGCGGGCGGAACCGCGCCAGCCCATGGCCAGGGCACCGTAGAAATACTTGCGCCAGAGTTTCACCGCGCGGTCGCGCAGGGAGGCGAGGTCGGGAATCATGCCCATGTACCAGAACAGGAGGGAAACCGTGAAGTACGTGGACACCGCGAAAACGTCCCACTCCAGCGGGCTGCGGAAGTTGGGCCAGATAGCCTGCGAATTCGGCAGCGGGAACAACCACCAGCCGAACCAGACGCGTCCCAAGTGGAAGAGCGGGAAGATGCCGGCGCACATGACGGCGAAGATGGTCATGGCCTCGGCAGAACGGTTAATGGCCGTGCGCCATTTCTGGCGCAGGAGGCACAAGATGGCGGAAATGAGCGTGCCGGCGTGGCCGATACCGATCCACCACACGAAATTCACAATGTCCCAGCCCCAGAAGCTCGGCGGACGCAAACCCCAGACGCCGACACCGGTCGACACCTGCCAGAACAGGCCGACGGCCAGAAACGTGCCAATGCCAGCGCAGATGGCAAAGCAGACGTACCACCACATCGGGGCGGGTTCCTCGACGATGCTGCAGATTTTGTTCGTGATCCAATGGAAATCACGGTTGTGGAGCACCAGCGGCTTGCGCGGCAGCGTCGTCAAGGGTTGAACCTTGGCGAGAACGGCCGGGCGGTCCCGGAGGGTATCTTCGGCGGCGTGAGCCATGGAGATTGGAGGAAGGTGGCGGGTTGAGGATTATTCCTTGCGCGCGGCGGCGGGAGCTTTTTCGGCCGAGGGCTTTTCCGTGGAGGATTTTTCCGCCTCGGCGCCGGCATGATGGCCGTAACGGGCGTCATATTCCTGGCGGGAGTAAGGCTGTTCCTTCTCGGGCAATTCCGCCGGGGAGACGGGGGACTTGCTTTCGAGGACGACGACCGCGGGATTCGGGTTGCGAATCTTGGCGAGGTACGTGGTGCGCGGGCGAATATTCAGGTAACCCAGCACGGCGTAGTTGCGATCGGAAGCCTTGGCCTGGGAGACGGCGCTGTTGGCGTCGGAAATGTCGCCGAAAACGATGGATTCCGTCGGGCAGGCCTGGACGCAAGCCGGGGTGATCGTGCCGTCGGCCACCTTGTAGTCGCCGGAGTCGCGCGCCTTGACACGCTGGTTGATCTTGGCGGACTCGATGCGTTGGACGCAGTAAGTGCACTTTTCCATGACGCCGCGCATACGCACGGTGACGTCCGGGTTCTTCTGCATCCGCGTCAACTGGCTGGCTTCGGTGTTGTAGTAATTGTCGCCGAGGGGGCCGCTGTAGAACTGGCCGATTTCGCGCTTGTTCCAATCGAAGAAATTGAAACGGCGAACTTTGTACGGGCAGTTATTCGCGCAAAACTTGGTGCCGGCGCAGCGGTTGTACACCATCGTGTTCAGGCCGGAATCATCGTGCACAGTGGCCATGAAGGGACACACGTTTTCGCACGGGGCGAGCTCGCAATGCTGGCAGGCGACGCTTTGGAAGGTGACTTGCGGGTCGTCCGGCAGCGACTGGGTGTCGGTATAAACTTCCTTGCCGTCCGCGCCCTTGACCGGGCCGCTGGCGAAATAGCGGTCGAGGCGGATCCAGTGCATCTCGCGGCCGCGCAGAACCTGATCCTTGCCGACGATGGGAATGTTATTCTCGGCCTGGCAGGCCACGAGGCAAGCCGTGCAACCGAGGCAGGTGTTCAAGTCGATGCTCATGCCCCACTGCTGCGGGGTCGGGAACTCCTTGAGGCCTTCCGGCGTGTTCCACACGGCCACATTGGGCGCAGGGTGGTTGCTCGGCGGTGTCTGATAAAGTGAATTGCCCCGCGGAATCTCCGTGGATTTCTTTTGCAGGGACATATCCTTGTCCGGCCCGTAGATGGGCGGCGAGTGGGCTTCGGGGCCCATGCCTTTCACAAACTCCGGATTGGCCTTGTAGCTCTCCACGCTGCTTTCGCGGATGATGGCGCGGCCTTCCATGGACCAGTGCTCCTGCACGTTGGCGAGCTGGTAGGTCTCGCCCTCGATGATGCGCAGGGTGGCATCCGCGGCGCTGCAGGTGACGGTGCCGTTGAACTTCGTCGCCGCAAAGGCGTCAAAGCCGACGTTCTTGCCCACATTGCCGACCACCTTGCGACCGTAGCCCAGCGGCACGACCAGCGTGTGGCTGGCGAGACCGGGGAGGACGCTCAAGGGACCCTTGAACTTCTTGCCGTTGACCGTGATCTCGGCGACTTGCGCGATTTCACGACCCTTATCAAAATCGTTCTGCTGGTTGCGCGACTGGCCCAGGCTGCTCATGATGGTGCCGGGCATGGGCAACTGCAACTTGCGGGCGAGCGCGGGGCTCACGAAAATCGCATTATCCCAAGTCAGCTTCGTCATCGGGTCCGGGCACTCCTGCAGCCAACCATTGTTGGCGAAGCGGCCATCCCAGGCGATGCCGGGCACAAAGCGGACTTCCAAGTGGGTTTCATTGACGACCGGAGTCTCGCTCTTCGCGGCAGCGGCGACCAAACCATCGAGCTTGCCGAGCGTGATCGTGGCGGAAGAAGCGGCAAAACCCTTGCCCACGATGCCCTTGGCCAGCCATTCATCAAAAGAGCTGCCGGGGTTGAGCGCGGCAAAGGTGTCGCGCACGTAGGTGTAGGCGTCCTTGGTGGAGTCGCCGGAAAGAATTGCGAGAATGTCGATCTCGCCAAAGCCATCGAAGAGTGGATCGATCATCGGCTGGACAGGCACATGCTGGCCGTCCCAAGTCAGGCCGTCGCCCCAGCTTTCCAAATAGTGCAGGCCGGCGATAAATGTGTCGGCCTGGGCCGAGGTTTCATCAGCAGCGCGGCCATAATAACCGTAGCGGATGACTTCGCCCTTGGCTGCCTTGAGCTTGGCGAGTTTGCCGGAGAAATCGAGGTCGCCCGGCGCATTGTACACCGGATTACCATTGAGGATGAAAAGAGTTTTGACGGAACCCGCGTCGATGGCTTTGGCGACATCAGCGATGGTGGCCGAGGCGGGACGTTCGGGCAGATCTGCGAGCGTCATGGTCGAACCCACCGCGCCGAGCGCCGCATTGAGCAGGAGCACGAGCTGGTGCACTTCAACAGGAAGCTGCGCGCCGGCCACAATGGCCGCCTTGCCCTGGTGGGCGACGAGGTCTTTGGCGCACTCGGCAATCCACTTCGAATGCTCGGCCGCGGCCTTGCCCATGTCACGCAAGGCGGAAACCGTCTGGGCATTGGCGCCGGTGCCCTGAGAAAGAATTTCGGCCGCGAGCAAGGCGGCAGCGCTCCACATATGGGAGGTCGCGAGGCGCAGGCGGTGGTCGGCATTGGCGCCGGTGAGCGAGAAATTGCTCTCAACCGCGTAGAGGCGAACCATCTTCTCGGGATCGGCTTCCGACCCATTTTTCAGACGGCGGGCCGATGCAAAACCCCGGGCGTGGCCGAGATTGCCGGGCTCCGTGTGGAGAAAATCGCTATCGAGCGAAAGGACGCGGGTGGCCTTTTCGAAATGATAGAGGGGGCGAACAGCGCGGCCCGTGAGCGAAGCGGCGGCACGCTCGGGATTAGCCTGATCCAGCGCCTCGTACTCGGCCCAGACAGCCTTCGGATAACGCGCCTGGAGCTTTTGGATGAGGCGGGTGCGCGTGGGCGAGGTGCTGCGGTCGGCCAGGAAATACAAACCTTCACCACCACTGGCGAGATAGGTGGAACCGATTTTTTTCAGCACATCCAGCGTCTGCTGGGGGGAAATCTTGGCGCCATCGGCGCGGCTGCTGTACTGGGCGCGGTCGGCGTCGTACAGGTCGAGGACGCTCGACTGGGCATAGACATTTGTCGAACCCTTGTAGGCGGCATAGCTCGGATTGCCTTCAATCTTCGTCGGGCGGCCGTCGTGCGTCTCAACAATGAGCGGGAGGCTCTCATCCGCACCGGGGAGGGAGGAGGAATAGAAAACAGGGACGCCGGGGACGATGCGGTCCGGCTGCTTGGAATACGGCAGGAGGTGGCGCGTCTGCTGGCGGCAACCGGCCAGGCCCATGCCAGCCAAACCGAACGAAGCCGCCATGATTTTCAGAAAATTACGGCGGTCATTGCCTTCGAGCGTCGCCGCGCCCGTGGGAAATTCCTTCTCCAACCAACCTTGGAAGGCCGGCGTCGCCGCCAGCTCGTCGAGGCTGCGCCAATAGCGCGGCCCGGCGGCTTCGCGCTCGCTCGGCGCAGGATGGTTGATTTGGATTTTCATCGGCGAAGTGTCGGAAGGGGATTAGCGGTGGCAGCCCGAGCAGCTCTGCGGGGGCAGGATCTTCCAGTCGTGGACAAACTTGGTGCCTTGATCGTCCTGGGCGGCCTTAGAGTCGGCTTTCCAGTTGAGGTCATAAACCTTGTCGAGCGGGCGGACGACCTGCTGCGGGTTGCGGTGGCAATCAAGGCAGAAGGACATACCCAAGGGTTTGGCCTCGGCGACGGTGTCCATCTCATTGATCTGGCCGTGGCACTCGACGCAGGAGACACCGCGGTTCACGTGGACGGCGTGGTTGAAGTACGCGTAGTCCGAAATATTGTGAATCTTGACCCATTCGACGGGCTGGCCACTGGCGTAGCTGTCGCGGATGGGAGCCAAGCGGGGGCTGTCGCTCAGGACGTTACCCAGATCCGGGCTATGGCAATTCATGCACACGCTCGGGGCGGGGATGTTGGCATGGGCGGAGCGGTCAACAAAGGTATGGCAGTAGCGGCAGTCCAACCCGAGGGTGCCGACGTGAAGGGCATGGCTGTAAGGCACCGGCTGCGTCGGCATATAGCCCACTTTCGTGTAATTGGGCGACATGTAGTACCAGATGCCTGCCGTGGCCGCGGAGACGGTCATAATCAGCGCGATCACCACCTTGATCGGCACGGTATTGGACCATTTGGGGAAAATATTGGCCATGAAGAGAGGTGTCGGTGAGTGGTGGGAAATTATGCGCCAAAGGCTGTTTTAGGCGCGGGCATCCGGGCGGGCGACAATCTTGGCGGCCGGGCGGACCTTGAACGGCAGCTTGGCGGCGGCAGTGGCCGGGGTCTTGGCCGACGCGCCAGCATTGGCACCCAAAGCACGCATGGGAGCCCCGACGCAAGCCGCGGCGGCGACACCGAGACCTTTGAGGAAATGCTTTCGAGCAATGGAAGCTTCAGCCATGAGCAGGATGCAGTTAAAACAGATTAGAAATCAGAAGTGTTCTAGGCAACGCAACACAAAAAACGTCTTTTGGCGGGGAGGAGGGCCCGTTTTGGCCCGTTGGTGTGAATAACTCACTTTTCCCTCGGAAAATCAGGACATTGGGAGATTATGCCGCTTATTACATTTGCTAAAAGTGTCCGGCTTGGCCGAGGGTTGGCAGGCAAGGCACCCTTGGGCTTACCGATGGCCATTTCGCCCCAGCCGCATAAGCGTGCGGGAAACCGTCGTCAATTGGCGGTCATGCGCGTCGGTCTGCGGGTCGTAGTTGCGGAGCAGGCCCCAAAAGGAATCCCCATGGTTCATATGGGTGAGGTGCGCCAGCTCATGGAGCAGGACATAGTCATGCAACGCCGCCGGCAAAAGGACCAAGCGCCAATTGAGCGAAATCGTCCCGCGCCCGGAGCACGAACCCCAGCGGGTGCCTTGATCACGCATGCTGACCCGCCGCACCCGCAAGCCATGCCGGTGCGCGAGTTCGTGGACGCGCGGCGGCACAACTTGCCGCGCAAAACGGTTCAAGAGTCCATAGAGCGCCGCCTCGGCGCCCTCCCCTGCCGGATGGCGCAGCTCCACCTGCGCCTCCTGGGCGGAAACGACCAGAAAAGGCCGCCCAACCGTCGGATTAAGCGTGAGCGCAAATTCGCGGCCCATGCCACTCAACCAGGCATTGGTGGACAAATGTGAAACAAACGTCGCGGGCGGAGGAGCCTTGCGCAGCTGCCTCTCCAGCCAATCGCCCTGACTGCGCAAAAAATCGAGCGCCTGGCGCACACTGGCCCGCGATGGCAGAGACAATACAGCCTGATTGCGCGACCCCAGAGTCAAACGGATGCGATGCGAACGGGCGGAGTGGCGAATCTCATAGGGAACCAGCAGTGAGCCGCCGGAGGTTGCGACGGTGATCATCTCCAAGCCGCGGCTTTCAAGAAGCTGGGACATGGTGCTTTTGCTCAAGGGCGTCCATGACCGCACCCGTATGGCGGCGCAGGGCGGACTCGGGGTCGATGCCCGCCTCGCGGCAGGCGGCGGCCAGCTCAAATAATTTGCGGCCGGCGGTTTTTTCATCCAACCCCTTGGCGGCGGCGGCGATGGCGGCCTGGTCCACCACCCCGTCAGCCGGCAATTTCTTCTTGGCAACCTGCTTGAACACCTCGCGCGCATAGAGCAGCGCGGAAAGCTTGGGCGGCAGGCGCTTGAACAGGCCTTCATTAGCCGGGCCGTTTTTCTTTTCGGCGGCCTTGATGGCATCCCACTGGGTCAGCACCGCCTCGGTGTTGGGGAGGTTCAAATTGCCAAAGACATGCGGGTGGCGGCGGATGAGTTTGTCGTTAATCTCCCGCGCCACGTCGTCGAAATTGAAATGCCCCGCCTCGGATGCCATCTGCGCGTGCATGACGACGTGGAGGAGCAAATCGCCCAACTCCTCGCGCATATGGGGAAAGTCGCTGCGGTCAATGGCATCCAGCAGTTCGGCCACCTCCTCCACCAGGCAATCGCAGATGCTCTGGTGCGTCTGCTCAATGTCCCACGGGCAGCCGCCGGGGCCGCGCAGGCGGGCCATGGTGTGGCGGAGGTCGTCGATGGCGCTCATGGTGCCCTTCTCTTTAACCTGCGGAGGCGCCGATGGCACGGATAAAATTCTGTCCAACGCGCGGAATTCTGTCTAAAAACCACCTGCTGATGGACAAACTGGCTGAAATCATGGCGCACAAGCGCCGCGAAATAGAGCCCCGCCTGCGCCCGGTGCGCGAGCGGGATTTGGCGCGTTTTGCGGAGGTGAAACGCCCCGGGCCGGGGTTTGCCCAAGCCTTGAACCAGCCCGGGCGGCTGGGTGTCATTGCGGAAATCAAACGCCGCTCGCCCTCCGCCGGGGACATCAAGGCCGGGGCCGACGCGGTGGAGCAGGCCCGCCGCTACACCAATGCGGGCACCCACTGCATCTCCGTGCTGACGGACGAAAAATATTTCGGCGGCACCTTGCGCGATTTGTGGGATGTGGTGGAATTCCAGGTCACCACGGGCCGCCACATTCCCTGCCTGCGCAAAGACTTCATGGTGCACCCGCTCCAGGTGGTCGAGGCGGCGGAAGCCGGGGCCCGGGCCATCCTGATCATCGTGCGCGCGCTGGATGACGACACCATCAAGACACTCTATGAATCCGCCACCCTCGCGGGGCTGGATTCCCTTTTTGAAATCCATGAGGAGCGCGAGCTGGAACGCGCGTTGCGCCACGGCGCGAAACTCATCGGCGTGAACAACCGCAATCTCGCCACCTTCAAGACCGACCTCGCTTTTTCCGAGGAGATCATCCCGCAAATCCCCCCGAGCGCGCTGGCGGTGAGCGAAAGCGGCATCCATACCGCGGAAGATGCCGCGCGGGTGCGCGCCGCCGGAGCGCGAGCCATCCTGGTCGGTGAGGCTTTGATGAAGGCGGAGGACCCGGACCAATTACTGAAAGCATTGAGCGAAGCATAAGAGCGCGGGATTTTTTCCACCCCGGCCTTTGCCCATCACCATGCCGCTCACGCCCACGCAGACCCGCAACCTGCTAGCCCAGTTGGGCATCGTGCCACGGCGCAACCTGGGGCAGAATTTCCTCGTCGATGGCAATCTGGTGCGCAAATCGCTGGAACTTTCCCGCCTGCAGCCGGGTGATGTGGTGGTGGAAGTCGGCCCGGGGCTGGGCACGCTCTCGGAAGCCATGCTGGAGGCGGGCGCGGAGGTCTTTGCCGTCGAAGTGGACCGGCATCTGGACCAGAACCTGCGCTTAACGCTGGCACCACGCTTTCCCGAAAAATTCCACCTCCTCGAAGGTGATGCGGTGGAGCACCCCCGCGCCGGCCTGCCCCTTGACCACCCGGCGGTGGTTAACGGCACCTTCAAAGTCGTCGCCAACCTGCCCTACTCCATCTGCACGCCCTGGCTCGATGCGTTATTGAGCGGTCCGCTGCCCGACCGGCTGGTGCTCATGCTGCAGAAGGAGGCGGCGGAGCGCTTCACCGCCGGCCCCGGCACGGCGGATCGCAGCGCAATTTCCATCTTCACCGAGGCTGCCCTAACCCGGGCGGATACCCATACTGTCTCACGCAAATGTTTTTATCCGGAGCCGAAAGTGGACTCCATGCTGCTGGGCCTCACCCGCAGGCCGGACGCCCACGCGTTCTCCCCGGCCGCCAAAAAAATCATCCGCGAATTTTTCACGCAGCGCCGCAAACAGCTTGGCGCACTGGTGCGCCGGACGGAAGATGCAAAGCTGGCGCAATGGCTGGAAAAATTCCCGCTGCTCGGCCTTGACCTGCGCGCCCGCCCCGAGGAAGTGCCATTAGCGGCGTGGCTGGAGCTGGATGCGCTAGTCGCCTAAAACGGGTGGGCCGTTATTTGTTTTGGGGCGCAGACGCTTTTCTGCTTTAATTCAAGCTGCATGTTGAACACCGTCCTCACCCTGCTTGCCGGGCTGGCTGCCGCCTACCTGGGCCTGATGGTGATGACATGGCTGGTGGCGGATGCAATCATGTACCCCGCGCCGCCGTCGACCTATACCGACCGGCCCCGGCAACCCAAGCTCTCCGCGCCGGATGGCAATGAAATCACGGCGGTGCATTTGGAAAATCCCGCCGCCTCGCATGTGCTGCTCTTCAACCATGGCAACAAAATGGACTTGGGCAAGGCGGAGGAACGCCTGCAGCAATACCGCGCGCATGGCTGGGATGTTTTTGCCTATGACTACCCCGGCTACGGCACCAGCACGGGCTCGCCGAGCGAAGCCGGCTGCCATGCCGCGCTGGCGGCCGCCTATGCCTACCTGACACGCATCAAGGGGATTCCGCCGCAAAAGATCGTGCTCTACGGCCTGTCGCTCGGCGCCGGGCCGGCGGTGGAGCTTGCCAGCCGCGAACCCGTGGGCGGGATTATCCTCGAAGGCGCGTTTTTGAGTGCATTCCGCGTTTTCACCCATTGGCGGATTTTGCCGTGGGATCGATTTGAAAACATCGCCAAAATCGACCGTGTGTGCGCTCCACTCTTGTCCATTCATGCGCGAGAGGACAAGACTGTGCCTTTCTTCCATGGCTGCCAGCTCCACGAGAAGCACCCCGGCCCCAAACAGCATCTTTGGGTGGCCAACGCGGGCCACAACAATATCCTTGAGGTAGCCCCAACCGCCTATTGGGATGCACTGGAACATTTCCGAGCCCAATTAAGCGCCCAACCCTCCGGCTGACCCCTTTGCTTTCCCCTAAACTTTACCATGTTTGAAGACGAACAGCACGGCCCCGCCGTTCAGGAATCCATGCCGGAGCTTGCCTACCGACTGCATTGGTGCGGCCTCGTTTTGGTCGCGCTCATCGGTGCGGGTGGCGCCGCTGGATGGGCCACCGGCGGCTTGGCAGCCATGAGCCTGGTCGGGTTTGCGCTATTGATCGCCAATCGCGACTCCTTTGCCGGCTCAATGAAAGTGCTGGCCTGGCGGACATCCGGCTGGCTGCTGCCCGTCTGGGTAGCGCTGGCTGCACTGGGCATTGGCCTGGCGTTTCCCGCTTACCACGGCTTCACGGTGGACAAACAAAAGCTCTGGGAACTGCTGCCGCCGCCCAGCGCGCTGCTGCCCGTGACTGGCCCACTCAAGGCCGCCGCCCTGGAAACCTTGCTTCCCATCAGCCTCTTCTCCGCCGTTCTCAGCGCGATGCTGCTGTGCAAAAGCCGGCTCGTGTTTGCGCGCGCTTGGGCAATCATCATCTTCACCGCGGGTGGTTTTGCGGCCCTTGGCTTGGTTCAATTCGCCACGCATACCGATCGTGTTTTCTGGATCATTCCCCTTCAAAGCCTTAACTTCTTCTCCACTTTTCCGCACCCGGCGCAATGGAGCGCATTTGCCCTGCTCTGGATGGCGGCGGGACTGGGCCTGCTGGCATGGCTGGTGCGCCAGCGGGGCTGGCGCTGGCTTTCGAGCGAAGGCTGGGCGATCATGGCCGCGACTTTCGTGCTCGGCCTGAGCATTGCCGTCGCGGGCGACCCCTTGTACCAAATGCTGGCGCTGGGGGTTGGCAGCCTCGGCTGTCTGGTCATGGCATGGCAGACCCGCATTGAGCGATTAAAAGCCAAACACAGCGCGGGCCTCGGCTTTCTGGCCTGGATTGCCGTGGGCCTGCTGCTTGCCGGCTGCGCGGCGCAGATGGTTTGGCAACACCGGGACGGCGGTTGGATCAATTACGCCGGTGGCAGCGCCTTGCACGAACGCATCATAGAGGACACGCAAACCATGTGGCGCCAGCGCCCTTGGTTTGGCTGGGGCGCGGGTTCCTTTCGTGTGGTTTATAGTTTTTTCCAAGGTGCCGACCAAAGCCCATTGTATGTCGCCTATGCGCGGTCAGACCTGTGGCAAAGTCTGGCCGAACATGGCATTATCGGGACGCTTGCTTGGTGCATACCGGCGCTGTGGGTCCTGGGCCGGTTGCTCTGGCAGCGCCGCCTCGCCACTTTTCTCATCGCGCCCGCCGGTGGTATTATGGCCGTGATCCTGCTGACCGGCGTGGATTTTCCCCTCGCCTCCCCCGCAGTGTTTTTCAGCTTCTGGCTGGTTTTGATTTCCCTCGGACGGTGGTCGGAGGTGGACCAGGAGAACACCGTCTCCAAGCCCAGTGAAAAACGCCAGATGGAGCAACTGCGCGCCAAGGGGCAGACCCTGCCGCCCAAACCGCTCCCGGCCAAATAAATCAGTGCCGGCTCGGTTGATCCACCGAGGCAACGGTGATTTTCAGTTCCGACATCCAACGCGCAAGCTCGAGGGTAAAATCGGAAAGCGAAACCTCGTCTAGATCGCTGGCCACCAGGCCCAGCCGCCAATAAGGCTCCGCCCCATCGGTGAGCGCAGAATCGAAATCCATCCATTGGCCATTGAAGAAAAACTGCGTCCACATATGAAAACCCAGGACGTTCTCCTGTCCTTGATATTCAGGAATGTAAACGAGGCCTGACACGGTGCGGGAGGGCAACCCACGCACCCGGCCCAGCGCCGCGAGCAGCACGGCGTGCTCTGTGCAGTCGCCTTCGCGGGTCCGCGCGGCCTGCGCTGCCGTGGCGAAACCGACTTTCATGTCCTTTTTATTTATATAATCCGCAACAAAATCGCGCAACTGCCAGGCAACCGTCACGGGCTCGGTGTCCGACGGGCCCCCGGCCTGGTCCGCCAAGCGCCGCAAAAGCGCATCCTGGGTGTCGAAATAGGAATTGCGCGCGAGATAGGGGGCGACATCCGGCAGACCCGCACCCAGTGCGCCGTCATTCTTCACAATGTGGGGCACGCGCTTGAGGGTCAGGGCCACACTGCCATCAGGCTGCACCACCGCGTGCTCCGTGGCGGATTCGGGCGGCATCGGCAGGGGCTGGCCATCCGCACGGCGCAAATTCAGCGTGATGGCCGAAGCGCCCGGTGGAATCGCCTGCGGCAAAGTGAGGAGCGTGGCGCTGAAAATATCCCTGGCCACAAAGTCTCCCTTGGCCTCCGCCTCAGTGCACGCCACCACCTCCACACTCAATCCGCCGAGGTCCATGGTCGTCTTGGCCACATGAAAATTCGGCTCAACCCAGGCGGTCATGTCCATCATGCCGGCGCCGCTTTTCGAACTCATATGCATCGTCAACCGCACGGCCTCCACGGTTTTGTTTTTGAATGCCAGTTTTTCCGCCGCCCCCACTGTGACCCGCATGGGCAATGCGGCAAAGGCGTCCTCCCCCGGAGAATAGCCGGAAAATTCATAGGTGGTGCCGGGTGCGAGGCCCTTGCTGCGCGTCAACCGCTCCTGCCCCCAAGTCATCAAGGTTCCCTCGGGAAATGTCACCTGCTGGGTGTCGTGAAAGGCACCGACGGTCTTGGTGATCGTGAAAACATGCCCGTCGCCCCGGCCATCCACCACGGTGGTCTGATCAGACATATTGGCGCTATTATGGAACGCGAGCGGCACCCCTTCCACCGTTTCCTCCACGCGGGAGTCCTCCGCGATGGCCAGTTCAAAGCTCAGGCGCTTGACGCGAAACTCCTCGTGTGACTCGGAGATGATATGGTCGCCCTCGCGCCGGTAAGTCTGGTGCGAATAGCCGACCTTTTGCCCGGCCATGAAGACCTCCATCCAGGAGTCATCAAACACTCCCTGGGGCGGGTTGCGGAAATCATAGTCGGCGGGAACAGCCGCCGCCTGCGCCTGCATCCCGCCGAGGCTGGCAATGGCCACAATCGCCAAAAGGCAATTTCGCGCTCGTGGCGCCCACGCTTGTGTTTTGGGTGGCATTGCGTCAGTCTGCCGGGAACTCCGGCGAGGCATTACTAACAGTTTTCCCCGACCGGCTACAGAATTAATTGTTCCACCCCACCGCCGCCATGCCCAAGGATTATGACTATATTGTGATTGGCGGCGGCAGCGCCGGCTATGCGGCGGCGCGCACGGCGTGCGCCGCCGGGGCCCGCGTGGCTTTGGTCGATGGCGCGCAAGAATTGGGCGGCCTGTGCATCCTGCGCGGGTGCATGCCCTCCAAAACCCTGCTCTACTCCGCCGAAGTGCTGCACCTGGCCCAACGCGGCGGCCTCTTTGGATTGGAGGTACCTTCGGCCAAGGCCAAGATGCCGGCGCTGCACAAGCGCAAACAACACCTCGTCGCCGAATTTGCCGGATACCGGGTCAAACAGTTGGAATCCGGCCGGTTTGATTTGCTGCGCCAGCGCGCGCGCTTCACCGGGCCGCGGGAACTCACCCTGGCGGATGGCACGGTGCTGAAGTCGGCGCATTTCTTTGTGGGCACTGGATCCGTGGTTTCGCGTCCGCCGGTGCCGGGGTTGGACAAAACACCCACTTTGACCAGCGATGAAATTCTGGAGCTGAATCATACGCCGACGTCGGTCATTGTCCTCGGAGGCGGCGTGGTGGCGTGCGAGCTGGCGCAGTTCCTCCAGCGCATCGGCAGCAAGGTGACGCTCATCCAGCGCAGCCAACATATCTTGAAGGAGCACAGCGTCGAGGCCGCCCAAGTCGTGGAAAAAGCCCTGCGTGATGAAGGCATGGAAGTCCTCACTGACACCAAGCTCGAGGAAACATCACCCCTCGCCGGTGGTGGAGCGCGCGTGGCCTTCACGCATCAAGGCGTGCGCATGACCCGCGAAGCGACCGTGCTCTTCAACGCCTTGGGCCGGAGCCCCGCGACGACCAACCTTGGCTTGGAAGCCGCCGGGGTCACACTGACCAAGACCGGCCATATTCAAATCAACGAATTCATGCAAAGCAGCAACCCCGCCATCCATGCCGGCGGGGATTGCACGGGGCCGCACGAAATCGTCCATGCCGCAATTCTCCAAGGTGAAATCGGCGCACGCCATGCCCTCGGCAAGCAGGCGACGCCGATCAATTATGGGCATCTGGTCCGGGTGGTGTTCACCGACCCGCAAGTGGCCGTGGCCGGGTACCACGAAAAGGAACTGCGCGCGCAAGGCGTCGATTTTGTCGCCGCCTCCTACCCGTTTGATGATCACGGCAAATCCATCCTCATGGAGGCCAAACGCGGCTATGTGAAGATCCTGGCGCAACGGCCCGATGGCAAGATTCTCGGCGCAGAATGCGTGGGGCGCGATGCCTCGGAACTCATCCACGCCATCGCCCCTGTGCTGCCGCTCAACGCCACCGTGCATGATCTCTTGCGCGCGCACTGGTACCATCCGACGCTGGCGGAGATATGGACCTACCCGCTTGAGGAATGCGCGGAAGCCCTCCCGCAAAAATAAGCGGCGAGGCCTCCAGCGGTGGCGCTATTTTCGGCGCAGCAAGGTTGCGCCCCTGCCCGGGAGCACACTTTCCAGCGCTTAACCGTTGCCGCCAGCCACGTTGGAGAGCTGGAAGATGGGCATGAACATCGCCATGACGATGCCGCCGATGACCACGCCCAGGAAGCAGATGAGCAACGGCTCCATCAACGAAGTCAGCGAAGCGACGATATTGTCGATCTCATTGTCGTAATAGTCGGCGACCTTGTTCAACATACCATCCACATTGCCGGTTTGCTCGCCGGCCTTCATCATGTGGCGCACGGTGTTGGGAAAATAAGGCTGGGTGGCGATGACTTCCGAAAGCTGGCCACCGGAAGACACCGTGCGATTGATGGCGAGACAAGCGTTTTCAATAAAGATATTGTCCGAAGCCTTGGCGCAGATTTCAATGGCGCGCAGGATGGGCACGCCGGACTTGAGCAAAATCGCATAGGTGCGGCAGAAGCGCGACACGTTGATCTTGCGCGTGAGATTGCCAACAATGGGCAACTTGGACATGGCCCGGTGTTTCATCTCGCGCCCCTTGGGGGTGGAGGTGACACGCTTGAAACCCTGCATAAACAGATAGCCGCCCAGCAGGATCGCCCACCACCAAGAGGCGAGGAAGTGGCTCAGGTCGATGAGAAATTGGGTTGGAGCAGGCAGCTTGGCGCCGAAGCTGCCAAACATATCCTCAAACACCGGGATGACCTTGATGAGCAGGATGGACACCAAGCCGACCGCCATGGTGATGACCGAGACCGGATAAGTCATCGCGCTCTTGACCTTCTTTTGCAGCTTGAGGGAGCTCTCGAAATAGACGGCGACCTTGCCCATGATGTCCGCCAGCGCGCCCGAGGCTTCACCCGCCTCCACCATGCTGATGAACAGATTCGGAAAGGCGTTGGGGAATTTGCGCACCGCGCCGGAAAAAGTCGTGCCGCCGGAAATATCATTGCGCACCTCGCGGATGACGATTTTGAAAACCGGGTTTTCCGTCTGGTCCATCAAAGCCTCCAGGGCGCTGACCAGCGGCAGACCGGCTTCCAGCATCGAGGACAATTGCTGGGTGAAGACGGTGATCTCCATCAGCTTGATCTGCTTGCGGTGCGCGGCGCGCTCGTACGCCTTCTGTTTGGCCAGCGCCTGGCGCTCGGCAAAAGTCAGTTTCTTCGGCGCGACTTTACCGGCGGTCGTGGCGGGCTGCGCCGCCGCGGGGGACATCATGCTCATGGTGGGGAATCTTGGCACTCCCGCCGCTTCCGGCGCATTTCACACCGGGAGCAGGTTGGAATGTTGCGCAGGCCACATATATGCTACAAAAAGGCCGGGGAGGAAAGCTTATTTACGCACCCCCGCACCATGCCGACCACCCTGGAAGTCCTGCAAAAAACCGTTGAATTCTTCGCCCGGCGGGAAATCCCCTCGCCCAAACTCGAGGCCGAACTGCTGCTGGCGCGAGCCCTGGGCTGCCGACGGCTCGACTTGTACCTGCGCTTCGAGCAACCCTTGAGCGAAGCGCAGCTGGACACCCTGCGCGCGCAAGTGACCCGCCGGGGCAAGCGCGAACCCCAGCAGTACATCGCCGGACGCACCGGATTTTTGGATTTTGAAGTGGCGTGCGATGCCCGCGCCTTGATTCCCCGGCCCGAAACGGAGGAGCTCGCGGAATTGATTTTTTCGCGGATGGACCATTCTCCCGCCACGGCGCTTGACCTCGGCACCGGCACAGGAGTGCTTGCCCTGGCCATGGCGCGACGCTGGCCGGAATGCCGGGTGACGGCGGTCGAAGCCAGTCGTGTAGCACTGTCCCTGGCCGAATCCAACGTGGCGACCCTGGGCCTGGGTGACCTGATCCGCATCCTCCATGCCCGCTGGCCGGAAGTCTTCTCTGCCGAGGTGGGCGTGTTTGATCTTATCGTCTCGAACCCACCCTACCTAACCGAGGAGGAGTGGGGCAGCGCCGCACCGGAAGTACGCGACTGGGAGCCCCATGCGGCGCTGGTGGCGGCAGACAACGGCCTGGCTGACTTAAGAATCATCCTCGAAAATGCATTCAAAATCATGAATGCCGGCGCCATGCTGGCACTGGAAACCGGTATCGCGCAACACGGCGAACTCACAAAAATCGCCCAAGCCACCGGTGCTTATGCGCGAACGGAATCCGTGCGCGACTTGTCCAAACGCGAACGCTTTTTTCTCGCCTGGCGCAAATAGCGGCCAGTTTACGGAACCGCAGTGACCGGAGAAGTCGAAGACGGAGGCGGGCCGCTGGGCAACACCGCGCCGGCCGGAATCTTCAGCACATCGACTCGGCGGTCATTCTTCGCCTCGGGCGAATTCTTGGTGACGCCCGGGGTGGCCCCAAAATTGCCGCGGGAAAGAACTTCCACCTGGGTCGCGTTGACACCGTCAAGCGTCAGGCGGCCCTTGACCGAGTTTGAGCGGCGATCGCCCAAAGCGAGATTGTATTGCTCCGAGCCAAAATGGTCGCAATGGCCCACGGCCACCACACGCATTGTGGGATCCGCGGCAACCAGCTTGGCGGCGGCTTCGAGCAACTTGCGGTCGTCGGGGGAGACATTGAACTGGTCAAATTCAAAATGGACGGTGACCAAAACCATGTCGGCCGGAGGATGATCGACATCAAAATTGGCCAGGGACGTGTCGCGCATCGGGTTGGTCACGCCATTGCCCATGCCAAGAGGGCCGGTAAGCGCCTCGGATTGGCCGCCGCGCGAGAAACTGGTGTCACCGCCCGGGCGATAATTCGGGCCAAAAGGCGCATTGGCGTTCGCAGCCGTCTGTTCCTTGGAGGGGCCTTGGTCGCCGGAACTGCAACCGGCCAGACCGGTCAGGGCCAAAATCAAAGCCAAAGTGAGCGTGGAAAGTTTGCGCATGGAAAAATTGTGGTTATAAACAGGTTAAGTAGCCTCAAAAGGTGCTGCCGCGCAAGTAATTTTCACGGCAATTTTGCAATCAACCTACCATATCGCCCCCGCTGGTGCCATGACAAAATCGCCCCCGCCTGCCGTCCTGCTCGTGGACAACGGCTCCCTCGAACCCGCTGCCACCCGGGCCTTGCGCGCCCTGGCGCATCGGCTCGGCGAGGCGACGGGCATGGTCATCCGGCCGGTTTCGTTGCTTCATTCCAGCGCCATTGCACCCGAACTTCTGGAAGGACGGCCGGCGGAAATCCTGGAGCCCACCCTGCGTATGTTTGCCGGGGAAAGAAAATGGGACGTGCTTGTGCTGCCCCTGTTTATTGGCCCCAGTGGCGCTCTCACCCGTTATCTGCCGGAGCGCATCCGCCACTTGCGCGAAACCTGGCCGCAGTTATCCGTGCGGGTGGCCCCCTGCCTCGTCGATGTTGCGCAAAAGAATGATCAACGGGTGGCCGCGATGCTGGCCGGCCGTGTGCGCGAGACGGCCCGGCAAAATCAATTCTCCCACCCGGCGGTGGCAGTGGTGGATCACGGGACGCCTGAATGCGCCGTCAATGACGTGCGCGAACACATCACCGCGCAAGTACGCGGACTGCTGGGCGACTTTGCCCGCACGGTGGTGGCATGCTCGATGGAGCGCCGGGCCGGCCCGGAGTATGATTTCAACGAGCCGCTTCTCAAGGACTTGCTCAATCGCCGGGATTTTTCCACGGACGAGATTATTATCGCGCGCTTGTTCCTGCAACCAGGGCGCCATGCCGGCCCCGGCGGTGATATTGAACAAATTGCCCAAGCCGCCGCCACACGCGCTGGTTTGAAAATCGCCTGCACAGAACCCCTGGGCTCCCATCCGGAACTCGTGCCCATCCTGATGGAGCGACTGGCACAAGGGTTGCCCACACCGCCGGGGTGATGGCCGGCGGGCAGGGGCCCATAAAAACACAAAGCCGGCCCGGGTATGAAACCCGGACCGGCTTGTTGTGGAAAACATCCTACACCGCACAATGGCAACCGACATTGCGCTGGGCACGAAGAGCGTCAGAGCTGACGCCATTCGCGGGAGTAGAACTGAGGCAGACTAGTATTGATCGCCGCCGCCTTCGCCGCCGCGATCATAACCACCACCGCCGCCGCCGCGATCATAGCCACCGCCGCCGCCACGGTTGAACGAGCGACGACGATCACCGCCGCCACCGCCACCACCGCCGCCGAACTTGCGATAACCGCCACCACCATGACCGCCGCCGTGACCACCGTGGCCGCCACCGTGGCCGCCACCGTAACCACCGCCGCCGCCGCCACCACCGTAGGGGGCGCGTTCTTCCTTCGGACGGGCGATATTGACCTTGAGGGGCCGGCCCATGAATTCCTGATTTTCCAGCTGCCGGATGGCCTCCTGGGCCTCCTCAGCAGTGGACATCGTCACGAAAGCAAAACCGCGCGCACGACCGGTAAAGCGGTCACGCATAACGGCGACTTCAGTAACAGTGCCGGCTTTGCTGAACAGTTCCTGCAGATCATCTTCCACGGCATCCCACGAGAGGTTGCCTACAAACATCTTGTTTTCCATTGACTTCTGAGCTTAGGGCGGGAGTCGGCGCTTGCATTGTTTCCGTCCATCGGATTTCAAACTGTCCCTGACTTTGGGCCAACTGACAATTTACCAACGGCAAGAACCGGTTTTCTCCACATCCGCCGCGAGTATCAAACTCACACCCATTATTGGCAACCAAAAAAGCCCTTTTCCGATATGAGGTGAAACACCCAGAACAGGCGCAAATACCCTGTAGGCTTCCAACCCCCTATCGCCTTCAAAAACAGGGAAATATACCTACTTAATGCTAGGTTTGTAACCACGTTAAAATCGAATTGTTACCAACGCATTTTGATGGGTATTTTTTGACGCAAAAAACCCCGCCTCCGTCCGCTCCATAACGCCCCTTTCGAGGCGCATTTTTTGCCCGGTCCCGGCCAGCCGGTTTTTTTCAAACTTATGACACCCGCGAAATACGCGAGACAATATATCGGGAAAATGAATAACGATCGGGAAAGGCCCCCGGTTTTCAGCCCGGCCCGGATTTTGCGATGATCACCCCAAGCCAGCCGCGAATCGCACGGCTCGCTGGTTTTCAACCCATCCACCCGCGCCGCCGCCTAGCCTTGCGCCAATCCTTTGAGCAATTTCGCATACATGGCCACCCCGCGCTCAAGGATATCGAGCGAGAAGCTTTCATCCGGCGCGTGCAAATTGTCCTCGGGTGTGAACAGGCCAATCATGAGCGAATCGAGCCCCGTCTGCTGTTTGATGGCGCCGATGATGGGCACACTGCCACCTTCACGCAGATAGAGCGGCTTGCGACCGAAGCATTCCGTGATCGCCGCATCGGCGGAGGCAAACGCCCGGGCGACGACCGGCGGCTGGTCCGCAGGTGTGTTGACCCGGCCCGGCGGCACCACCGCGTAGGGTGAGCCGCCTTCCTTCAGGCTGAACTCCATCTTGATACCGGGAGGGCAGCGATGGCGCAGTGTTTTCTCCAGCAAATCGCGAATGACCTCCGCCTTTTGGTCGGGCACCAGCCGCATGGTGATCTTCACAAATGCCTTGCTGGGGATGACGGTCTTGGAGCCCTCGCCCTGATAGCCACCGCCGATGCCGTTAAAGTCCAAGGTCGGCCCAAAGCGCACCGCCTCGAGGGCGGTGTAGCCGGGCGCGGTGTAAAACTGGCTGACCCCGAGGAACTGCTTATAGTCTTCCAGCGTGTAGGGGTACTTGGCCAGTTCATCGCGTTCCCACTGGGTGGGCTCGCGCACGTCGTCGTAAAAGCCGGGAATGTTCACGCGCCCATCCGGCGCGTGGAGCGAGGCGCACAATTCGCATAGGGCCTGAATCGGGTTGAGCAAGGCGCCACCATGGATGCCCGAGTGCAGGTCAGTCCGCGGGCCGGTGAGGGTCACTTCCAGCCCGGTCAGGCCGCGCAGGCCGGTGGTGATGACAATCTGGTCCGGGTTCGGGCTGCCGGTGTCGGACAAGACAACGAGATTGGCCTCGCGCAAGCGGTCGCGGTGCTTTTTCAAAAAGTCGCCAAAACTCGGGCTGCCGATTTCCTCCTCACCCTCGATGAGGAAAGTGATGCGCAAGGGCAGATTGGGATTCTCCTGCAAGACTTTGGCCAAGGCGCCAAACTGCACGGCCTGCGGGCCCTTGTTGTCCGCGGTGCCACGGCCGTACATACGCCGCCCGCGCACGACGGGTTCAAAGGCCGGGGTGGTCCACTTGTTCAACGGATCCGCCGGCTGCACATCGTAGTGGCCGTAGATGATCACGTGCGGCCAGGCCCGGTCTCCCCCGCGCTCGGCAAGGATGATGGGGTGCAAACCCGTGGGCACGACCTCGACCTTGAAGCCCAGTTTCTCCAGCACGCCGCAGGCGTATTGGCGCGCGCCAGCGAGACCTTCGCGAAACGCGGGGTCGGCGGACACACTGGGGAAGCGAACGTAATCAGCCAGAACTTGCAGGGGATCGAGCATGGTAAAAAATCAATTCACGCCGTGAGCCAGGGCTTGCTGGTACTCGGCCGCGGCCTGCGGCATTTCCTTTTGCAGCGCGTCGATGCGGCTGGCGTCGGAGGGGTGATCGGAAAGGAAAGTCGGCGGGCCGCCGCCGGCGGCCTGCGATTGCGCGGCCATGCGCTGCCAGAATGGCAGGGCGGCATGGGGGTCATACCCGGCGCGTGCGGCATAGAGCAAGCCGATGTGGTCCGCCTCGGATTCCTGCACGCGGCTGTAGGGCAGCAGCACACCGAGGGAGGCACCGGTGCTGAACACCGCCATGTAAATCTTCTGCTGCTGGGCGGAAAGCTTGCTCTGGCTCAGCCCCTCGCTGACACCCGCGCCAATCAAGCCCGCCAGCACCGCTTGCGACATACGCTCACTCCCATGGCCAGCCGAAACATGCGCAACCTCGTGGCCCAGCACAATCGCCAGGTCATCATCCGTCGGGGTCAATGGCAGCAGGCCGGTGTAAACGCCGATTTTCCCACCCGGCATGGCAAAGGCGTTGACCGTCTTGTCGTCATCAAACACCACGAACTCCCACTGCTCCGGCGGGGGGAGCACCGCGCCGGACTGCCGGGCGGCGTTCACGATACGGGTGCCCACGCGGCGCACCTGCGCGTTTTGCGCCGGGTTGGCGGAAACCTTGTCGTCCTTCTTCATCTGCTGGAAGGCGAGGCCCGACTGCTGGGCCACCGTGGCATCCGGGACGAGGTGGAGTTGGCTGCGCCCGGTCTCAGGGGCGCTGACGCAGCCGGCCAGCGAACCGGCGGCAAGGAGGAGCAGGGAAAGGCGGCGCATGGGTGATGGGAGAAATTAATCTCGCGCCGGGCGCGGCCAGTCAAATGCGAAGTGCACGCCTCAAATCCATGCTGGCCCTGCCGGTTTTTTTTCGTTAGTTCATCCGGACACCTTTTCATGGCCAAAAAACCCGCCACCACGCCGGCTGACACCGCCCTCTCCTACGAGGCCGCTTATGCGCGCCTGGAGGCACTGGTGGATTCGCTGGAAAGTGGCGAAGTCTCACTCGCGGACATGGTGGCCAAGTTTGAAGAAGGGCATCATTTGCTCAAAACCTGCCAGGACCACTTGCGCGCCGCCGAGCTGAAGATCGAAAAGCTCAAGCTTGACGACGTGGGAGCCCCCGGCTTCGAACCCCTGGATGAGGAAAGCGAGTCTTGACCCGCCGCCCTTCTTTCGCTGCAATTAACCGTTTTTACACGCGATGGCTCTCCTTGAACGCATAAAAGGCTCGTCCGACGTCAAAAAATTCACTGACGCCGAACTAGCCCCCCTCGCTGACGAAATTCGGCGCGAAATCATCGAAGTGACCTCCAAAAATGGAGGCCACATCGGACCCAATCTCGGCGTCGTCGAGCTGTCGATCGCCCTGCACCGGGTGTTTGAGACGCCGAAGGACCGCTTTGTCATGGACGTGGCCCACCAGGGCTATGTGCACAAGCTGCTGACCGGCCGCGCCGGCGCGAAGTTCAAGAAGATCCGCCAAGGTGGCGGCCTCTCCGGCTTCCTGATGCGCGAAGAGAGCGAGCACGACTGCTACGGCGCCGGCCACGCCGGCACCGCCCTGTCCGCCGCGCTGGGCATGGCCTCCGCGCGCGACCACAATGGCACGGACGAGCATGTCGTCGCCCTGCTGGGTGACGCCGCCCTGACCTGCGGCATCACGATGGAGGCGCTGAACAACATCGCCACCTCGACCAAGCGCCTCATCGTCATCCTGAACGACAACGAGTGGTCCATCGCCAAGAACGTCGGCGCCATCTCCACTTATCTCAATAAGCTCATCACGAGCCCGACCTACAACCGCAAGCACCACGACCTGGAGAGCTTTCTCAAGGGCATCCCGGGCGGCGATTCGCTCATCGAACTCGGCGCACGCGCCAAAAAAGAGGCCAAGGACTTCATCGTCCCCTCCTCGTTGTTTGAAAAATTTGACCTCCGCTACCTTGGCCCCATCGACGGCCACGACCTGCCGTTGCTGACGAAATATCTGGAGTTCTGCAAAAACTCCGACCGGCCCGTCCTGCTGCACGTCCTGACCAAAAAAGGCCGCGGCTACGATGTCGCCATCAAGAATCCGGAAAAATTCCACGGCACCAGCCCCTTCGACATCGCCACTGGCGCCTCCGCGCCCTCCAAGCCCGGCACCCCGCCCAACTGGCAGGATGTCTTCGGCAAGACGCTGGCCAAGTTCGCCAAGGAGAATCCAAAAGTCGTCGGCATCACCGCCGCCATGCCCTCGGGCACCAGCCTGTCGCACCTGGCCAAGGAAGTGCCCAAGCAATTTTTCGACGTTGGCATCGCCGAGGAGCACGCCGTGCTCTTCGCCGCGGGCCTGGCGACGAGCGGCATCCACCCGGTGTGCGCCATCTACTCGACCTTCCTCCAACGCGCGTACGACCCCATCATCCACGACGTTGCGCTGCAAAACCTGCCTGTGGCGTTTTGCATGGACCGCGCCGGCCTGTCGCCCAATGACGGTCCCACGCACCACGGCCTCTTTGACATCGCCTACCTGCGCACCGTGCCGCGCGCCGTCATCATGCAGCCCAAGGACGAGGACGAGATGGTGGATATGCTGCACACCGCGCTCGTGCACCAAGGCCCGGCCTTCATCCGCTACCCGCGTGGCCCGGCCATGGGCGTGAAAATCAAGGACAAGCCGGCGGTGCTGCCGCTCGGCCAGGCCGAAGTGCTGCGCGAAGGGCGCGACATCGTCATCTGGGCTCTTGGCCCGATGCTCCAGGACGCCGCCGTGCTGGCGGACAAGCTTTCCGCCGAACACGGCATCTCCGTCGGCATCGTCAACGCCCGCTTTGCGAAGCCGCTCGACCGCGACTTGCTCTACCAGCAGGCCCGCGCCGGCGTGCGCATGTTTGTGACGATGGAAGACCACGTGGTCATGGGCGGCTTTGGCTCCGGCGTGCTCGAGGCGCTGAACGAAGGTAACCTCGCCACCCCGGTGGAACGCATCGGCTGGCCGGACAACTTTGTCGGCCATGGCTCCAGTGTCGCCGAACTCCGCGCCCAAAACGGCCTCAGCCCGCAGGAGATTGAGGACAAGGTGCTGCGCCGGTGGAAAGCAGTGGCCTCCGCCAAGCCTCTCGCCGCCGCCCAACGGTAGTCAGGCTGAATGCGGATGGCACGGCTTGGCGCCCTGGTTTCATCAACCACGGATAGAACGGATTTTAAAATTCATTAATCCGTTTCATCCGTGTAGTTGGATCCCACCCCCACCCCTTTCACCCTCATGAAACTTGCCGGCTATACCCCCCGCGGTGGCAGCGCGGAAAACATCCAGGAACTCCGCGATCTCACCGCCGAGGAGCTCAAGCAGCACAATCTCTACAAGCCGGTCGTCACCGAGGCAAAGAACCGCCTCATCCTTTTTCGCGTGCTGGATGAAAACTACCGCGAGTGGACGGAATACCTCCAATCCCTGCTACATCCGGAGCCGGTGGACGAGGATGTCGTGGCACTCAAGCTCGACCGCCTGCTGCTCAATTACCTCACCTGCGCCCACCACCTGCGCGCGCATTTTGAGGGCTCCTTTAACCAGCGCTTTCGCGTCGGCGACGCCGAGCAGAAGAAATATAAGATGCTGCTCGACCAGCTCTGCCAGACGGCCTGGAGCTTTGCGTTCTTCCTCGATTTCGGCAACTACCTGCGCCATCAGGGCCTGGGGCTCGGTTTCTTTAAACGCAAGCTCACAGCCACGTCCGTCAGCGTGGAACTCACACTCAACGCGGCGGAATTGCTTAATGTGACGAAGGACTGGCCACGCTCGAAGCTCACGCCCGCCAAGGGCATCATGGAACTCACCGGGCTGCTGCGTGACTTCCACACCTTGATGATGCAGAAATACTCCGGCATCGTCATCCAGACCCTCTTTGCCGACCTGCTGCCCGCGTCGGAATTTTACAAGAAACTCGCCGGGGAGGTCCGCGCCAAGAGTCCGGGATTAACCATGGCCCTGCGCAACGGCGACGCCGCCCCCGCCGGCGAACCCCGCCTGACCCAGGTGCCGAATGATTTGTTTGCGGAGTTGGGGTTGGCGGCGATGGTGAAGAAATAAATTTTGACTGCATATAAAGTCCCTTGCCATGACTGACTCCCGCGAACAGCGTGGCAAGGAAATCCAGGATGCGATTCGGGAAATCTTATATCGCGACTGGGATCCGATTGGCGTGTGTGACGTTGCACCCAAAAATGAATATGACGCCTACATCGGTCGAATTTATCGACTACTGGCGGATAAATCTGACTGGAAGGTTATCGCTGATGAACTTGTCAAAATTGAACGCAACGAGATGGGGTTTGACGGGATAAGAACTGGAAGCCTGCAAAGTGTTGCTGAAAAATTATTGGCTGTTGATATCCGTCTATAAGGATTTTGAGAATTGCACCAGCACGCGAATGCGCGCTCTACCCCCTAGTCCAGGTTTGCACTTCCATCTTCCATCTCTTAGCTTCTGACTCCGGTCTCTTCCTTCCTCCTCTATGTCCCTCTCCACGCAACCCTTGGTCCTTGGCGGGCGCACGTTTGACTCGCGGCTGTTTGTCGGCACGGGGAAGTTTGCCGCGCCCACGCTGATGAAGGAGACGCTGGCCGCCTGCCGACCGGCGCTGGCGACGGTGGCGCTCAAGCGCGCCGACTTGTCCGGCGGACATGACCCGTATGCCGACATCCTCGATTTTCTGGAGCCGGACAAATACCTCGTCCTCCCCAACACCGCGGG
>JBEHYY010000008.1:0-98012 GCA_048497935.1 Verrucomicrobiota bacterium | reverse complement strand
GTGCCCACGCCGTCGTACCCGCTCATCGAGCATCTGGCCGCGCTCGAAGGGTGGAAGACGAAGCAGTATCCCTTGGCCTATAAGGACAATCGCTGGCAGATGGATTTTGCCGCCATTGCCGCAGCCATCACGCCAGCGACGCGCGCCATCGCCATCATCCATCCGCACAATCCCACGGGCTGGATGGTGCGCAACACGGACGCCCACTTCCTGCTCGAGACGTGCGAGAGGCATAACCTCGCGCTGATCGTGGACGAGGTGTTTCTCGATTACGCGGCCGACGCGCACAAACCGCTGGCCCAGTCGTTTGCCGCGCATCGGGTATCGACGCTCACGTTCACGCTCGGCGGCTTGTCCAAATCCTGCGGCCTGCCCCAGCTCAAGCTCGGGTGGATTCATGTCGGCGGCCCGGCGCAGCAAGTGGCGGAAGCCCAGGCGCGGCTCGACTTCATCACCGACGCCTACCTTTCCGTTTCCACCCCTGTGCAGGCGGCGCTGCCGAAGCTTCTGCGCTGCGGCAAAAAAGTTCGCGCGCAGATTCAGAAGCGTCTCCGCGAAAACTACGCCTCACTGGCCGCACTCGATTGGCCGGAGGGTTTTGCCGTTCTGCCGCACACCGCCGGTTGGTGTGCGCTGGTGCAACGTCCGGCCGCACCCGATGAGGAGGCCCTGGCGCGCAAGCTTCTGGACCGCAGCGGCGTGCTCGCGCACCCGGGCTATTTTTTCGATTTCGAAGCCACCGGCCCCGGCTACCATGTCATCAGCCTCTTGCCCGAACCCAAAGCCTTCCGCAAGGGGACCGAGGCGGTATTTGAATGGTTGCCGAAGTTTGTCTAAACGGCAAATCACATCGTTCCCATGGCTCTATCTTTGGGCGTGCATACGGACGTGAGGTAGCTAAGAATCCCGGCTGTTGTGAGATTTTGCATTACCCTATCTTTATTTATTTCTGTCGCACTATGCCCGGCATGCGTGGTGACGGTACAGACCAGGGGCTCTAGTTTGGCAAGAAGCCCATCCAATGATTCGAACAATCTGCCGAACAGCTATGGCAACCTGCAAAGTTTGAGTTTATCCAACCCTTCCGAATCTTCCAAAATTGAAAATGTCGCCATTTATGCCGTTGGCATGGGGAGCAGCCTTGAGGGCGGGCCTAGACCGATACAGGGTGCAAATCTGCATAACGTGTTAAATCTACAGCAAGTTGAGATTCCTCATTTATATGGTGCGGCCTATGGCATACTGCCAAGCGGCCTTAACCCCATAAAACTTGCCCCGCTCACCTTGGAGTCATTAGACAATGGGCATGAGAAGTTTTTGACAGCACTGCCTCCGGCGAAAATGACGCCGTTGGCCCGCCCGGTGATTGCATTGCCAGCCGACCCTGCCGCGCCCATATATGAGTTGCCGCCCGGCTATCTTCAAGGACCTGCTTATTACCAGGCACCTATTTATATGCAGGGGAACTCCAGTAATTATCCGTGACAGCCTAATATTAAGGGATCTGAGTCAGCATAATTTTATCGCCTAAACTGTTCCAGTCCAAGCCATCGGCGTGGATGGTGCAAAAAAACTTCAAAATATCGCTTGCAAATTCAACTGTTACGATTATAGTAACAGATAAATGGCCACCAACACCCAGTTCTCGATCGCGGTCCACCTCATGGCGGGGTTGGGCTACCGCTCGGGCGAGGAACTCACCTCGAGCCTGTTGGCCAGCAGCATCAACGCGAGCCCGAGTTTTGTGCGCCGCACCCTTGCCAAGCTCTCCAAGGCCGACTTGGTGCATACTGCCAAGGGCAAGGCTGGCGCGTGCTGGCTGGCGCGCAACCCGCGCGAGATTTCGCTCCTGGAAATCTACCGGGCCGTGGAAGCCCCCAAGGCCTTTGCCATCCACCACTACGGCGAGCAGAAGAAATGCCCCGTGAGCTGCAAGATAAAGTCCGCACTGGAGAACGTGCTGGGCCAGGCCCAGGAATCGCTCGAAGGCCGCCTGGGCAAAATCACCCTCGCGGAAGTGGTGGCGGACCTCAAAGCCAGTTGAATTTTTTTGACCTTAATTGTTACGATTATCGTAACATATTATTAACCCAAACCTGAACACCTAAAGTAGAAAATAAACCGTCATGAACCTCGTTGAATCCAAGAAACTCGCCGGAAAAACCGCGCTCGTCACCGGCGCCTCCAAGGGCATCGGCGCCGCCATCGCCCGCCAACTCGCCGCCGCCGGGGCGTCCGTCGTCGTCAATTATTCCTCCAGCAAGGCCGAGGCCGACCAAGTCGTGGCCGACATCACTGCCGCCGGGGGCAAGGCTGTCGCCGTGCAGGGCGATGTCTCCAAGAAAGCCGACGTGGATAAACTCTTTACCGAGGCGAAGAAATCCTTCAGCCGCGTGGACATTCTCGTCAACAACGCGGGCATCTACGAACCCGCGCCGCTGGAAAACGTGACGGAGGAGCATTTCCACCGCCAATTCAACCTCAACGTGCTCGGCCTGCTGCACGCCACGCAGGCGGCGGCCAAGCAATTCAGCGCCGAGGGCGGCAACATCATCAACATCAGTTCGCTGGTCAGCACCTGGGGCGCGCCGAACATGGCCGTCTATTCCGCCACCAAAGGCGCGGTGGACTCCATCACACGCTCGCTGGCCAAGGAGCTCGGCCCGCGCAAGATCCGCGTCAATGCCGTCAATCCCGGCCTGGTGCTGACGGAAGGCGTGCACGCAGCCGGTTTCTCGGAAGGCGACTTCCGCAAGTTCTACGAATCCCAGGCGCCACTCGGCCGCGTGGGCCAGCCGCAGGACATCGCCGCCGCGGTGCTGTTCTTCGCTTCGCCCGAATCCTCGTGGCTGACGGGCGAGACCCTCATCGTCAGCGGCGGGCTGAAGTAAGCGCAAAAGATTCCCAGCCAACCATCACCGTCAGGCGGTCGCGGGCCACAAGCCCCGGCCCCTGGCGGTGTTTTATTTTCCGTGTCGCGCGATGGCCGCCTTGATGAAGGAGGCGAACAGCGGGTGGGGGCGCGTGGGTTTGCTCTGGAACTCGGGGTGGAACTGCACGCCGACAAACCAGGGATGCGCGGCGACTTCGACAATCTCCACCAAGTCGCGCCCGGGGTTCACGCCCGCGATGCGCAGGCCCGCCTTGGTCAGCTGTTCACGGTAAGTGTTGTTGAACTCGTAGCGGTGGCGGTGGCGCTCGCGGATCAATTCCTTGCCATAGGCGGCGCGGGAAAGCGTGTGGGCCGGCAGCTTGCAGTCGTAGGAGCCCAGGCGCATCGTGCCGCCCTTGGTCTGGATGCCCTTTTGCTCCTCCATCAAGTGGATGACGGGGTGGGGGCTCTTGGCGTCAAACTCGGTGCTGTTCGCCTTGGCGAGCTTCGCGACGTTGCGCGCAAATTCGATGACGGCCACCTGCATGCCCAGGCACAGGCCGAAGTAGGGAATTTTCTTCTCGCGCACATACTGCACGGCGCGGATTTTCCCCTCGATGCCGCGTTTGCCAAACCCGCCGGGCACCAGCACGCCGTCGAGCTTTGAGAGCCAGCGCGCCGGATCCTTTTCCACGGCCTCGGCGTCAAGGCGCACGATGGTCACGCCGCAATCGTTGGCGATGCCGCCGTGGGTCAGCGATTCATAGACGCTCTTGTACGCGTCCTGCAGCTCGATGTATTTGCCCACCACGCCGATTTTCACGCGGTGCTTGGGCTTCTTCAGCTTGCGGACGATTTCGCGCCACGCGCCGTGGGGCCGCTTGCGTGTCTTGAGGCGCAGCAGTTCGAGGATGATTTCGTCCAGGTGCTCCTTGGCGAGCATCTGCGGCAGCTCGTAGATGGAGGAGCCCACGTCGCACTCCTCGATGACGGCGCGCACGGGCACATTGCAAAAGAGGGAAAGCTTGTGGCGGATGTCGTCGTCAATCGGCTTTTCCGAGCGGCACACGAGCACGTCGGGCTGGATGCCGATCTCGCGCAGCTTGGCTACGGATTGCTGCGAGGGCTTCGTCTTCAGCTCTCCGGCGGCCGCGAGGAAGGGCAGCAGGGTGACGTGGATGAAGGCGACGTTTTCCTTGCCCACCTCGAGCGCGAACTGGCGCATGGCCTCGATGAACGGCAGGCCTTCGATGTCGCCCACGGTGCCGCCGATTTCCGTCACCAGCACGTCCACGCCCTTGCCGGCGGACTTCAGGCGCGCCTTGATTTCATTCGTGACGTGCGGGATGACTTGCACCGTCGTGCCCAGGTAGTCGCCGCGCCGCTCCTTTTGGATGACGGACTCGTAAATCTGGCCGGAGGTCAGGTTGTTCTGCCGGGAAAGGGTGCCGGAGGTGAAGCGCTCGTAGTGGCCGAGGTCGAGGTCCGTCTCCGCGCCGTCGTCGAGCACATAGACTTCGCCGTGCTGGTAGGGGTTCATCGTCCCCGGGTCCACGTTCAGGTACGGGTCGAATTTTTGGAGGCGGACAGTCAAGCCCCGCTCTTCGAGCAAGGCGCCGAGGGCGGCGGCGGTCAGGCCCTTCCCCAGGGAGGAGACCACGCCGCCGGTGATAAATATGTAGCGCACTAGAGAAAGCCGATGATTGGCCGCGCCGCTGCGGAGTGCAACTGATTTTTTGCGCGCCAGGCGGAAATAAGGAGTTTTTGGGCGGGGCATCGCGCCCGCTTAAGAAAAAATTAATAAAAACGGGCCCCATCCCGTTAATTCTTGTTTCGGCAGGGGTGGGTGCGTATCGTGGAAAATCAGCGGCCCCGCCCGCTGCGACGCCATGTTTGGCCGCAAAAAACCCAAAAGCTCCGAACCCACCCGCCCCGGCGCCAAACCGAAGGAAACGACGGTGTTTGCGCCCCGCCGCTCGCCCATGCGCCCGTTTGTGGCGCTGGCGCTCCTGGCCGTGGCGGTGTTTGTTATCCTGTCCTGCGCCTCCTACACGCCGGGCCAGGAGGTATGGTTCCCCAACTGGCTGGCGGACAGTGCCGGCGCCTCGCCCAAGGCCAATCGTTTTGTCGGTATGCTCGGGGCCACGTATGCGGCCATCTCCAACCGTCTCCTGGGCATCGCGGGGATGATTCTGGTGCCGGTCTTCCTCCTTTGGCTGGCGTACCTGTTTCTTTTCCGCCGCAGCCATCTGGTGCGCGGGTGGAAGCTCGGCCTCATGTGCATCGCCCTGGCCGCCGGTTGTGGCTTGGCCGATATGCTGACGCACCTGATGCGCTACACCGGCACGAACTACCTGCCCAATGGCTACGGCGGCGCGGTCGGCTCCTTCTTATATACCAGCGAGATGTCCCAGCCCCTTGGGCAGGCGGGCAGCGTCATCGTCCTGAGCCTCTTTTACGTCGTGGGCCTGCTGCTGATCTTTACGGACGACGTGGGCCAGTCGCTCGAAGGCCTGCTCCAAGCCTGCCTCGCCTGGCGTGAAAAGCGCGCCCTCGCCGCCAAGGCCCAGCAGGCTGAGCTGGAGCGGCAAAAGGCCGCCCGCGCGCTCGAAGCCGCCAACGCCAAAGCCGCGGCGGCCGTTGCTCCGGCGGCCGAGCTATTGAAGCCCGCCAAGCCGGTGGAGCTCGCTGCAAAGGACAAGGAGGCCAAAGACAAGGACGCCAAGGCGCTGGGCACCGTCAAGGCCGCGGGCGAAGCGCTCCCGCTCCTGCATGACCACGAGGAAGCCCGCGACGCCCTGACCCCCGAGCAGTTGCGCAAGCTCCGGGGCGAACCGGCCGAGCCTGCGGCGCCGTCCAAACTGCGCTTGCCCAAAAAAGACAAGGAAGCCGCCCCCAAGATCATCGCCGAGGAGAAGATCGAAAAGGCCTACAAGCCGCCGCAGAAGAAGGGCGATTACATCTTTCCCGAGCTTTCCCTCCTCGCCCCCGCCCAGGCGCGGCAGATCGACAGCGCGGACTTCCACCAGGAGCGCGCCGAGCAGTTGGTGCAAACGTTGTCGGAGTTCGGCGTCAAGGTCTCCAAGGACGATATTTATCCCGGCCCGGTGATCACCCGCTACGAAGTCGTGCCCGCGCCGGGTGTGCGCGTGGAGAAGATTGTCAATCTGGACAAGAACCTCGCGCTCGCGCTGCGGGCCGAGGGCGTGCGCATCATCGCCCCCGTTCCCGGCAAGGGCACGGTGGGCATCGAGGTGCCCAACAAGACGCCCGCGGGCGTGTGCCTGCGCGAGATCATCGAGTCCAAGTCATGGAACGAATCCAGCGCGGAAATACCCATCGTGCTGGGCAAGGACGTTACGGGCAAGCCGATGGTCGTGGATTTGACGAAGATGCCGCACGCGCTCATCGCCGGCTCCACCGGCGCGGGCAAGACGGTCTGCATCAACGCCATCATCGCCTCGCTCCTCTACAAGATGACGCCGAAGGACCTGCGCTTCATCATGGTGGACCCGAAGATCGTGGAAATGCAGGGCTACGACACGCTGCCGCATATGCTCGTCCCGGTCGTCACCGACCCGAAGAAGGTGCCCGCCGCGCTCAAGGTGCTCATCCGCGAGATGGAGCGCCGCTACAAGATGTTTGCCCAGGTCGGCGCCCGCAACATCGCCGGCTTCAACGCCAAGATTGTCCCGGACGACGTGTCCAAGCAAAAGGCCGAGGAGCTGGATGCCGAACTCTCGCCCGAGGAGCGCGCCGCCGCGCGCGACATGGCCGTGCCGCGCGACAACGATGTCATCGAGATCAAAAAGGAAAAGCTGCCCTACATCGTCTGCATCATCGACGAGCTGGCCGACCTCATGATGGCCGCGCCCGCGGATATTGAGACGTGCGTCGCCCGCCTGGCCCAGCTGGCTCGCGCCGCGGGCATCCACCTCATCCTCGCCACGCAGCGCCCGAGCGTCAACGTCATCACCGGCGTCATCAAGGCCAATCTGCCCTGCCGCATCGCCTTCAAGGTGGCGTCCAAGGTGGACTCGCGCACCATTCTCGACACCGGCGGGGCCGACGCCCTCATCGGCCGTGGCGATATGCTCTTTGTGCCCCCCGGCTCGGCCAATCTTGTCCGCGCGCAGGGCGCCTTTGTGTCCGACGAGGAGATCAACTCCATCGTCGAATTCTTGAAGAAGAACGGCGACCCCGAGTACGACGACGAGGTGCAGGCGCAGATCGAGGCTGGCGGCACCGAGGACGGCGAGGATGGCGAAGGAGGTGGCGACGGCGATGGTGATGAGTGGGACGACAAGCTCGTGCCCCAGGCGCTCGATGTCCTCCGCTCCACCAAGCGCGCCTCGACCTCCATGCTCCAGCGCCGTCTGAAAATCGGCTACAACCGCGCCGCCCGCATCATGGAGATTCTCGAGGCCGAAGGCATCGTCGGTCCCGAAAACGGCTCCAGCCCCCGCGATATTTTGAAGGACTTGGACGCGCTGTAGTTCCGTAAAAGTAATATTAATTGGGATTGAACAATGAAACAGCATCGCTTAAACGGAAGCGATGGAGTCTGAAACGGCAAAGCCACCGGCACAGAATTGGTTCGGTGAATTTAAAAATCTCAGCCGACGCGGGAAGATTGTGTCGGCCATGATCTTTTTGAGCACCGTCGCTCCGGGGTTTTTAACAATCTACTTGTACAAGCCGTAACTGATCCATGATCTGGACATATTCAAACTGCTGATATTTTCGATGGCGCTGACATTGCCGGTGTATTTTGTAAATTTGGTGTCTTTCATGCAACCGGACGCGACCGAGGAGCAAAAGAACCAACAGTTTCTTGAAAATGCTTATTGGGGTGCTTTGGCCACCATGTTTTCATTTTACAACGCCTTGGCGCTTGCTCGGCTATACGCACTGAAATTCAACCATTACTTAGCCATTGTGGGGTTAATAAGCGGCATAATTGTGCTGGATGAGGCCCGGACCAGGAGAAAAGAAGCCAAGGCAAAGGCGGCCAAGACCTCGTAGGCATTTGGCGGAAGACTCACACCCGATCCTGCAGCACGCTTTCGCCGACTGGGGCGTCGTGGCTGAAGCGCTCCAGAATTTCGCCGAGGAGGTAAATGGAGCCGGTGACGACAATCGTGTCGCCCGGTTCGCCGAGGGCACACTCACCGGCGGCTGGGAAAATTTCCTCTACTTTGCCAAAGCGCACCGGCCCGCCAAAGCCGGCAGGCACGAATTGCCTCAACTCCTCCAGCGGCGTGGCCCGTGGCTGGTTGGGCTGCAGCAAAATGATTTCGCGGGCGTGTTTTACCGCGACGTTGAGCAAGGCCCGCGCACGGTGTTCACCCAGCGCGCCGGTGAGGACAATGGGTGCCCGCCCGGTGATTAGACGCAGACGGCCGAGGTTTTCGTCCAGTGTCTCCGCGCCTTCGGCATTGTGCGAGGCATCGAGAATCAGCGTGCGGCCCTCAGACAGCGGAAACCGCTGCCACCGCGCCGCCCACTCCACTTCCTGTAACGCCGCCGCGCAATCCGCCTCGGAAATCGGCAGGCTCTCCTGTAACACCCGGGCTGCCAGCAAAGCCGTGGCCGCGTTGGCGCGTTGGTGCGAACCCTCCAGTTGCGTGCGCGGGTACTTTTCCAAATCCTCGCCAAAGACCTCGCGCACACTGTGCACCGGGGCCTCGCGGCTTTCCGCGACGACGCGGATGGAGTCCTCCGCCTCAAAGGGCATCCGCCCGATCACCACGGGCACGCCTTTTTTGACGATGCCCGCCTTCTCCATCGCGATTTCCATCAGCGAATTGCCGAGCAGCTCCATGTGATCGAAGCCGATGGAGGTGATGACGCTCAGTTGCGGCTGGACGACATTCGTGGCGTCGAGCCGTCCGCCCAAACCGACTTCGATGAGCGCAACATCCACTTTCTTGCGCGCGAAGTGCAGGAAGGCGACGGCCGTCATGAACTCGAACAAGGTTGGCGTCTCCTGCGGGTCGCGCGCGCCGATGCGTTCCACCAGCGGGCGCAGTTCATCGACATAGGCGCAAATTTCCTCCGGCGTCAGCGGCTCGCGGTTCACCTGCACGCGCTCGCCGAGAAAGACCAGGTGCGGCGAGGTGTACATACCGACGGTGCGGCCCGCGCGCCGGTGCATGGCCTCCAGCATCGCGCAGACAGAGCCTTTGCCGTTCGTCCCCGCCACGTGGATGATGGGGTAGGCGTGCTCCGGGTGGTTGAGCACGGCCGCGAGCAGTCGCATCCGGTCGATGCCATAAATGGGGCCGGTGTGTTGTTTGAGGCCGAGCAGGTACGCTTTGGCGGCGGGGTAATCCATACAGGGGGTAAAGAATCAATGTAGACCGCCAACGCGGCCAATAAAAGCCGCAAAAACGCCGGAAAACGATTTTCAGTAACTTTTGACGAACGCTTCCCAATAGTCATACTGGAACCATCCACTGGATGGCGGTTCTCTTATTCCCATGAAACTTCGCATCCTCATCATCGTATTCCTGTGCGCCGCGGCTGGCGTGTCGGTTTGGTATTACATCAATTCGTCCGCGGCAGCGCCGGCGGCCAAACCCCCGGCGGTGGCCTCGGCTCCTGCGGCCAAGCCCGCTCCGGCCGTCAAACCCGGCGCCATCGAGCCACCCAAGCCCGTGGTGGCCGCGCCCGTTGCGCCCAAGATGGCGCCCAGTGCCGCACCCGTGGCCAAAAATGCCGAACCTCCCGCGCTCGAACCCAAGGCGGATTTGCACGAGTGCATCGCCCAGACCCTCAAGCTGCTCGAGGCCAAGGATATTCCGGGGCTGATTCGGACTTTGATGCCACCCTCCGCCATGCAGCAGATGATCGACGCCGGCCGCGCCACCAGTGTTGACGATGTCGTTGCGATTTACAGCCAACGTCCGGATTTGAATGAGAAGATTGCCGAACTCCAGCAAGTGCTCGAGTCAATCAAGGACGCCACGCCGGAAATGAGCGCCGACGGCCAGCGGGCCACCTATAAACTCGACGGCTCGACGGTCGATCCCAAGGGGCGCCCGGATATTTCCTTTGTGCAAGAAGGCGGCAATTGGTACCTGCGTTGAGCCAACCTCTTTCTAAAAATCCCGACGCATGAATTTCCGGTGGGTGACAGCCATCTTTGTCTGTGTCGGCGCGGGCGTGCTCGGGTGGTGGATGAACCAGCCCCCGGCCCCGCCGCCGCCCAAGCCGGCGCCCGCATCCAGGCCGGAGCGCCCGCTTTCCGCTGAGGCCCAGGCCGCGGGCGAGGTGGATGCGCTGCTTATCAAGAGCATCCGCCTGCTTGAGGCGCATGACATGGTGGGCATCATTAAAACAATCATGCTCCCCGAAGAGCAGCAGGCGCTGCTGCTGCAAACCGGCTCGGCCAGCCCGGAGGACGCGGTCGCCGCGCTCCGCCAGCATATGCCGGAGATCGATCAGGAGATGGAGGCGCTCTTGCTCACCATGCGCGCCGTTCGTGGCCAGACCCCGCAAGTGAGCGACGGGGGCCTCCGCGCCAGTTACCGCGTGGACCCGCCCATCGGTGGCAATAAGGAGCTGACATTCGTGAAAGTTGACGGCACCTGGTATCTGCGGTAGTCTCGGGGTATGCGCTCCTCCCGTGTGCTCAATATCGCCTTGTTGGTGGCGGGTATCGCCTACGGGATTTATCAGTGGCAGCAAACACCCCGCGACAGTGGCGAGGCCGCCAGCGTCGGCGCCCCGGGGCCCACCCCGCCGGACCTGCGGCAATTCATGGCTCGCGCCATCACGGTTTACCGCTCGCAGGATTTTTCAGAAATTGTGAAGCTCATGCCCCCGGTGGAGATCCAGGCCCTCCAGCCGCGCGGCAAAAACCTTTCGTTGGGCGAGCTGGCCACGGTGCTCCGTGAACGTCCGGCGGCGCAGGCCACCGCGGCGCTCAACTTGCAGGAAGTGCTGGCCGTGCAGGACAAGACGCCGTTTCTGGAGGAGGAAGGCACGCGCGCCATCTATGCGCTCGATCCGCCCATCCAAGGCCAGACGCAGGTGGTTTTCGTCAAGATTGGCGAAACGTGGTATAAGCCCTAAGCGCAATTTTTTGCGCAAAAGTTGTCCGGTTCTTCCTGGGGTTTTCGTCCGGCAACGCCTGGGAATGCCCTGCGCTGCCTTTGGGCTTTTGTTTTCAATACCGGTTGTCCATCATGGGCGGATATTTCCATACCCCTCGCCCTTGTGAGCGCCACCCGTCCTGTCTTTCGCCGCTTTGCCGCCGGCCTGTTGCTTGGTTCGGTCTTGTTTTTGCCCGGCTGCCTTAATGTCCTCACGCCTTCCACCCGCGTGGCGGTGGCGAATGCGAACATCAACGGCCAGCCCGCCAGCCTGATTTTGGACACCGGCGCCTTCAGCTCCGGGCTGACGGCTTCGGGCGCCCGCCGCCTCGGGCTGGAGACCACGCTGGTTCCGGATTTTGTAATCAACGACGCCGGCGCCATTTGGCAAACGGAGCCGACCGAGGCCCATTTTGGCGATAACACCTTCATGGGGTCGTTCCTGGTGTATTCCGGCGTGCAGTTTCCATGGTACCTCAAGTTCATCGCCTCCGAGGACATGAATATCGGCGACGGGGTGCTGGGCTGGGCGGAGGTGCGGGACAACATCCTCGTCTTCGACCCTGCACGGCGCACCATCCGTGCCGTGTCCGAACTTCCGCCGGAAACGGCGCAGTGGCAGAAATTTAAAATCCTCAACCGCGAGCAGCTTTGCGTGGAAATTCCTCTTGCTGATGGCCGTCTCGTCGAGATGGTGATGGATACCGGCGCCCCCAAGGGAATCGACCTTCCATCACCCCTATGGAAAGCCTGGCTGGCCGCTCATCCCCAGGCGCAGACGGAAACGACGCATTACGCTGCGCCCGGCACCAGCTTCCAGTTCTCGGTCAAAGCCTGGGCTGATGCGGTTTCCCTCGGTGCCTTGACCCTGACGGATGTCCCGGTGGCGGAGTACACCGACGATGTCCCGGCCGAGTCCGCCCAGGGAAGGCTGTTTGGCTTCATGGGGCTTGAGGCGATGGCGCGCATGAAGATCGTGCTCGATGCCAAAAACGGTTTTGCTTACCTGCAGCCCTTACTCGCGCCAGACCCGTCCAGCCCGGGCAGTGAACAGGCAGAGGCCCCCGCCGCCGCCGATCCAAACCGCGATTGGATTTTGGAGGGCGACTATAAACTTTCCTTCGCCCAGCTCCATGCACTGGGGGCGTACACCCAGGGCTTGGTGGCCATGCGCCAGCACGACACCACCGGCGCCCTGGCGGCGTTTGACCAGGCGATTGCTTCCTACGCAGACGGTCCTTACCTCTATCGCACCCGGGGCAGCGCCCGGTTTGTCCATGGCGACTATGCGGGCAGTGCCGCGGATTATTCCCGCGCCATCGAACTCAACCCGGCCAATCCGAAATATTATGTCGGCCGTGCGGAAGCGGAAAGCGCCCAGGGCGATTATGCCGCCGCCGTGGCCGATGACACCCGGGCGCTGCAGATTGATCCGCACAATATTCCCGCCTACTTCAGCCGCAGCGCGGCGGAGAAAGAGCGCGGCCACTTTGACGCCGCGCTCGCCGATCTGGGCCAGCTGGCCAAACTTGCGCCCGAGGATGCCTCCGTCAGTGCCGCGCGCGCCCTGGTGCGTCTGCTGCAGGGGGACGACCCGGCGGCACAGGCGGAACTCGCGGCCGCCCTCCGGCTCGATGCCAAAAGCGGCCTGGCCCGCGGCCTGCTCGGCATCGTCGCGCAGCTTCGCGGGGATGACCGTGCCGCCGTGGCGGATTACAATCGTGCGCTTCAGCTGAATATTTCTCCCGCGCAAGCGACGAATCTTCAGTTTTACCGCCAGCTTTCCTTGCTGCGCCAAGGCCAGCCGTCGGATGACTTAGCCCGGGCGGTGGCCCAATGGACAGAGGGGTGGGACAAAAGCGCGGGTTTATTCATCACCGGCCAGACCGATGAAACCACCTTGCTGGCCGCCGCCACCCAGGGCGAGCCTGCCCTCGCCGCCGAACACGCCATTTCCGCGCACTATTATATCGGAATGAAGCATCTGCTCGCCGGGGATGCGGCGGGCGCCCGTCTGCATTTTCAAGCCGTGTTGGAGGCGGACAAGCCAGGGCGGGTCGTCACGTTGTTCGCCCGTGCCGAGTTGGCCCGCCTGGGCCCGCCACCCGCCCCGGCTCCTTAAGCGAATTATTTTGGTCAGGTTTTTGGACCAGTGGCGTATAGTGGGTAAATGACGCCCGACCCAGAATTGCTGCGCCACTACGCCGAACAGGGCGACGAGGCCGCGTTTGCCGAAGTCGTGCGCCGGCAGATGGACATGGTTTACTCCGTGGCCCTGCGGGTCTGCCGCAACGCCGCCTTGGCGGAGGAGGTGGCCCAGGGCGTTTTCTCCACGCTGGCGCGCGATGCCGCGCAGCTGGCCCGCTACGACACGATTGTCGGCTGGCTGCACACCGCCGCGCGCCGCCGGGCGATTGACGCCGTCCGCCAGGAAGAGCGCCGCCGCGCCCGCGAACAGGAGGCTGTTATCATGCAAACCGACCCCACCTCGCCGGCGGACCACTGGCCGGAAATTCAGCCCTGGCTCGATGAGGCCGTGGGCCAGTTGCGGGAGGATGACCGCAAGGTTGTGCTGCTGCGCTTCTTCAGCGGGTTGAGCCACCAGGAAATCGGCACCGTGCTGGGCCTATCCGAAAATTCCGCCAACAAACGCGTCGAGCGCGCGCTGGAGAAACTCCGCGCCTATTTCTCCAAACGCGGTGTGACGACAACCGCCGCCATCCTCGCCTCCACGATGGGGGCAAATTCCGTGCAGGCCGCCCCTGTCGGTTTGGCGCAAAAACTCGCCCCCCAGGCGCTGGCCGGGGTGGTGTTGGGCACCGGCTCGGGTGGCTGGGGCTTGTTTATCTCTGTCATGAACCACAAAATCCAAATGGCCGTGGCGTTGGCTGTATTGCTGGTGCTCGGCATTGCCCTCAAACTCAACTGGCCGGAGGCGGAGTCGGCCTCTCCTGCCCAGGCTGGGCCTTCGCACCCGGCCATGGCCGCTGCTGTTGTCTCGTCAGGCAAAGCCGCCACGCTGGCTCCTCCGCCGGTGCCCATCGCCAACGTTGCTCCGCAGGTCGAGGCCCCGGTCATGCCAGCCGCGGCCGCACCCACCCGGCTGGCAGCCGCAACCGGAGAGCCACCCGCGCCTGTCCCGGTGCCGGCACGCTTCCAAATCGACACGGCGATGGACGATTTCGCGAATCTCATCGAAAGCGGCGCCTATGCGCAGGCGGCCGATGCCTATATGCAATTGCCCCCGAACGTCACCGGCCAGCAGCTTATGGACGGCCTCAGCAAAAATCCCGATTTTCCGAACACCGTGCGTATGTTGCTGGAGTCCACCCGCGCCGCGCGCACCCAGGCGCCCATGTATAACGCCGAAGGCGACATCGCCACCTATACGCTGAACCCGCCGGTCGAGGGCAAGAAGCTGGTGCGCTGGAAAAAAATCAACGACGCCTGGTACGTGGACGGCTACGAATAGCCGGGGATGGGCCGCCCGGCGGTTTTATTTTGTCAGACTTTTCACCGGGCGGGTGCTATAGGGTAAACCAGCCCGGATGACACCTGATGGCGAATTGCTCTGTCGGTATGCCGAAGCCCGCGACGAGGCGGCCTTTGCGGAGCTTGTGCGTCGGCATATCGACCTCGTGCACTCTGTGGCGCTGCGGCAAGCCCAGGGGGACGCGCAATTGGCCAAGGATGCCGTTCAGCTCGTCTTTGTTGACTTGGCGCGTAAAGCAGCGCCGTTGTCCCGCCATGTCACTTTGGCCGGTTGGTTGCATACGAGTGCGCGCTTTGCCGCGAATAAATTGATCCGCGGGGAGCAACGCCGCCGCACCCGCGAACAGGAGGCCGCCGCCATGCCTGAAACCACCGACCATGCCATCGACTGGGAGCAAATGCGTCCATTGTTAGACGAGGGTGTCGCCCAGCTCAATGCCGCCGACCGCGATGCCGTGGTGCTGCGCTTTTACCAAAAGAGAACACACCTGGAGATCGGGACGGCCTTTGGCCTGTCTGAGAACTCCGCCAACAAGCGCGTCGAGCGAGCATTGGAAAAATTGCGCGCTTATTTCTCCAAACGCGGGGTGACGACCACGGCCGCCGCTCTTGCAGGTGTCATCAGTGCCAACTCCGTGCAAGCCGCGCCGGCGGGGTTGGCGGAACGCATCACCTCCGGGGCTTTGGCTGCTCCGGCCGGTATGGGTGTGCTGGCGGCCTTGTTCATGTTTTTCTCCCTTATGACCATGAAAATGAGAATCCTGCTGGTTGGGGCCTTGGTGGCGGCTATTGCCGCATGGATGTCACTTTACCGGTTGGGTTCGGTAGCAAGTCCCTCGGTCACCTTGGCAGGAGTGGTCTCGGCAAAGGCGCCCGTTGGTCCGCCCGCCAGTTCTGCTCCCAAGGTTGAGACCCCGGCGGCTGGGTCGGTGGTGGTTTCGGCTGCTTCAGCGACCGGCACTGCCACGGTTGAAGCCGCCAAAGCCATCGATCCCCAGTCGGATCTCGACAACGTCATTTCCGAAATGACCACCCAGCTGCAGGGCGGGGATCTCTTCACGGTTTTCAAAACCTTCATTTCTCCCCGTATGCTCAAGCTGATGAGCCCGGAGAATCTCGCCAATATGGAAAAAATCATCAACGAAGCCTTGCAGGACCCGGAGTCCAAAGCGCAGATGAATTTGATGATCAATGGCCTGATTGCCCTAAAGTCGCATACCCCAACCATGAATGCCGATGGAACACAGGCCACGTACACACTGACTCCCATTCCCCACGACCCTAGCAAGCCCCCGACCGGAGCACATCCACCCCTTTTGTCGGTTCGTTTTGATAAGATAGATGGCAAATGGTATATCTCGACGGTGCCTGTTGATTTATTCCAGCTCGACGGCAAATGGCATTTGGCGACGCGTATTGATCCGGCCACGGGTGGCATCAGTATGCGTGAGGCAAATTAATAACAATATGATTATAAGATAGTTGTGAAATATATATAGACAAAAAGGCTTATTTATGGTTCCTTAGGCAACGAACCTAAGATAAGCCGTGCCTGCTGCTGCGTCCAAATCATCCTCACCTTCATCGGGATTGCGGGAGAACCTCTACCCGCATTTCGACAAAATGCTGCCGCGCGCTGACAAAGAGGCGCGTTTGGGCCAGCGCGGGGTGGTGTGCTGGCTGTATGGCCTGTCGGGTTCCGGTAAAAGCACCCTGACCCTGGGCCTGGAGCGCATCCTTTTTGCGGGAGGCAGGACCGTCCAGATATTGGATGGCGACAATATCCGCACCGGCCTGAACAAGAACCTTGGCTTCACTGAGGAAGACCGGCTGGAAAACATCCGCCGGGTGGCCGAGGTGGCCAAGTTATTCGCGCAGTCCGGGCAGATCGTGCTGGCGTCGTTCATCACCCCGCGCGAAAAGCTGCGCCAGCTGGCCCGCGAGATAATTGGCGAAAAGGATTTCTTTGGCGTTTACGTGAAGGCCTCCTTTGCCGCGTGTGCTGCGCGCGACCCCAAGGGGCTGTATAAAAAAGCCCAGGCCGGCAACGTCGCCAACTTCACCGGCCGCGACCAGGAATTTGAGGAACCCGCGGCGCTGCCTGCCGACCTCGTCATCGACACCGAGCAATTGGACTACCATGCCTCGCTGCACGTTCTCCACCACGAATTGCAAAAGCATTACCAGAACACCAAGCACTAAACACTTTTCCGCCCATGCCTTCCTACCTCGTCAACCACCTCGCCCAACTCGAAGCCGAGGCCATTTTTGTCCTGCGTGAGACGGCCGCGCAATTCCAGCGTCCGGTGCTGCTGTTTTCCGGTGGCAAGGACTCCATCGTCATGGCGTGGCTCGCGCGCAAGGCTTTTGCCCCGGCCCGCCTGCCGTTCCCGCTCGTGCACATCGACACCGGCCACAATTATCCCGAGACCATCCAGTACCGGGACCAGTTTGTGAAGGACATCGGCGCGCAGCTGGAAGTCGGCCTCGTGGAGGACAGCATCAAGCAGGGCAAGGTCGTGGAGGAAACCGGCCCGACCGCCAGCCGCAACAAGCTCCAGACCGTCACCTTGCTCGACAAACTGGCCGCGCTCGACGCCGATGCCGCGCTGGGCGGCGGCCGGCGCGACGAGGAAAAGGCCCGCGCCAAGGAACGCTTTTTCTCCCACCGCAACCACTTTGGCGAATGGGACCCCAAGAACCAGCGCCCCGAGCTGTGGAATATTTTCAACGGCCGCAAACACTTCGGCGAGCACTTCCGCGTCTTCCCCCTCTCCAACTGGACGGAGATGGACATCTGGCAGTACATCAAGCAGCAGGAGATCCCGCTGCCCTCGCTCTACTTCGCGCACACCCGCCCCGTCATCGAGCGCAGTGGCACACTCCTCGGCGTCACGGACTTCATCAAGCTGCTTCCGGGCGAGAAACCGCAGAACCGCCTCGTGCGCTTCCGCACCGTGGGCGACGCCACCTGCACCGGCGCCGTCGAATCCTCGGCAGCCACGCTGGATGCCATCATCGACGAAGTCGCCGCCGCCCGCGTCACTGAGCGCGGGGGCCGCGCGGACGACCGCCGCTCCGAAACCGCCATGGAAGACCGGAAAAAAGAGGGGTATTTCTAAGAGTGCTTTGGTTCCTAGTGCTTGGTTCTTAGTTATGAAAATCGAACGATTCGAAGACATCAAAGCCTGGCAGATTAGCCGGGAGTTGGCGCGCGCAATCTATGGGGCGACGGCTCGTGAATCGTTTGCGAAAGACTTTGCCCTCAAGGATCAAATACACCGGGCGGCTGGTTCGGTGATGCATAACATAGCCGAAGGATTCGATGCCGGGTCCAATGCGGAGTTCATCCGGTTTCTGCGTTATGCCCAACGTTCAGCCACAGAAGTCATGAGCCAGCTCTATATTGCCCTTGATCAGGGCTATTTGACCAAGGATCAATTTTCCCAAATCCGCAAATTAGCGGACGAAGCACATGCCACATGCGGTGGCTTTATCAAATACCTTACTTCCAAAACCAAGAACCAAGCACCAAGAACTAAAACACTTTTATGAGCACCGGCTATTTGGACATGGACCTGCTGCGCTTCACCACCGCCGGCAGCGTTGACGACGGCAAGAGCACCCTCATCGGGCGGCTGCTCTACGACAGCAAAAACATTTTTGAGGACCAGCTCGAGGCCGTCGAGCGCGCCTCCAAGCAGCGCGGCACCGACTACGTGGACCTCGCGCTCCTGACCGACGGCCTGCGCGCCGAGCGCGAGCAGGGCATCACCATCGACGTCGCCTACCGCTACTTCGCCACGCCGCGCCGCAAATTCATCATCGCGGACACCCCCGGCCATATCCAGTACACGCGCAACATGGTCACCGGCGCGTCCACGGCCAACCTCGCCATCATCCTCATCGATGCGCGCAAGGGCGTCATCGAGCAGACGTGCCGCCACGCCTTCATCGCCAACCTGCTGCGCATCCAGCACGTCGTCATCGCCATCAACAAGATGGACCTGATGGAGTACAAGGAATCCGTCTTCAACGACATTTCCGCGGCTTTCAAGCAGTTCGCCTCGCGCCTGGACAATCTGGTCGAGATGACCTTCATCCCCATCTCGGCGCTCAAGGGCGACAACGTGGTGGACAAGTCCGCCAATATGCCCTGGTATCAGGGCCCCACGCTGCTCTACCACCTCGAGACAGTGTATGTGCGCCCCGATGCGAACCATGTGGACGCCCGCTTCCCGGTGCAGTATGTCATCCGCCCGCACCTCGCCGAGCATCACGACTTCCGCGGCTACGCCGGGCGCGTGGCCGGCGGCGTGTTCAAACCCGGCGACGAGGTCATCGCGCTGCCCTCCGGCTTCAAGACGCGCGTCAAAAGCGTGCACACACCGGACAAGGAAATCACCGAGGCCTTTGCCCCGTTGTCCGTCGCCATCACGTTGACGGACGAGATCGACATCGGCCGTGGCGACATGCTGGTGAAGGAGAACAACCCGCCGCAGGTCGGCCAGGCCATCGAGGCCATGGTCTGCTGGTTTTCGGAGACAAAGCTGCGTCCGCAGGGCCGCTACATTTTGCGCCACACCACGCGCGAGCTCAAGGCGCTCGTGCGCGAGGTGCGCTACAAGGTGGACATCAACACTCTGCACAAAATCACCGACAACCTGGAGATGGGCCTCAACGACATTGGCCGTCTGAGCATCCAGACCTCCGGCCCGCTCTTCTACGACAGTTACCAAAAGAACCGCGCCACCGGCAGCTTCATCCTCATCGACGAGCAGACGAACGCCACCGTCGCCGCCGGCATGATTGTTTAGCGCGACAAAATCAAAAGGGGTGCCAGGGTCGGGCGCATAGAAGGTAGGGCGGGGCCGCTGGCCCCGTCTAGCGGTTTCCGTCAAAAAATAAAGGCGGGCCGCCTACCCCTAAGCGGCCCGCCACTGATTTTCTATTTTGCTGCTTATTACCCCATTCTCCCGTAGGAGATGTAGCTGCACCTGTACTACACCATTTCCCATGCCAAGTTCTGCGGCGGCAAAAAATTGCGTCTAAAGCCCTCCGCCATCTACGGAACCTCCACGCCCAGCGTGGTTTAGGCGTGCACTCTTTCGCGCCGCCCGGCACAATTTCCCGCCATGGCCGACCTTGTTTCCGCGCTTTGCCAGGCTCTTGGCGCCGCCCATGTCCTTGTGGCGCCGGATGATGTCGCCCCTTATGCGGTGGATGCCACGGCCGGCTATGCGCAGACACCGGCGGCGGTGGCCTTTCCCGGAGACGCCGCGCAAGTCGCCGCAGTTTTGCGCCTCTGCCAGGCGCATCACGCGCCGGTGGTGCCCCGCGGTGGCGGAACGAGTCTTTCCGGCGGCGCGGTTCCGGTGCCCGGCGCGGTGGTGCTGTCACTCCATCGGCTGCACCGTATTCTCGAAATCGACGCACAGAACCTCACGATGCTGGTCGAACCGGGTGTCATTACCGAAAAAATTGACGAAGCTGTCGCACCGCACGGACTTTTTTATCCGCCCGACCCCGGCTCGATCAAAACGTCAACGATTGGCGGCAACGTCGCCAGCAATGCCGGCGGCCTGCGTGGCATCAAATACGGGGTGACGCGGGACTACGTGCTCGCGCTGGAGGTGGCGCTGCCCGACGGCTCGCTGGCCTGGCTGGGCTCAAAATGCCGCAAGGACGCCGCGGGGTATTCGCTGCGTGATTTGTTCATCGGCTCGGAAGGCACGCTCGGGGTGGTCACCAAAATTCTTTTGCGCCTGCTGCCGCGTCCGGCGGCCAAGGCCACGTTGCTTGCCACCTTTGCGGACATGGAGCACGCCGCCGCCACGGCTTCGGCCATCATCGCCGCGCGCCTGCTGCCGTGCACGCTGGAATTTCTCGACCAGAAGACACTGCGTTGTGTGGAAAAACGCGTACAGCTCGGCCTGCCGGTGGCGGCGGGTGCGTTGCTGTTGATGGAAACGGACGGCCACCCTGCGGCTGTGGCGGAGGAAGCGGAGCGCATGGCGCAATTGGCGCAAGCCAATGGCGCGCTCGAAGTGCGCCGCGCCGCCACTGCCACCGAGGCCGAGCAACTGGCCTCCGCCCGCCGCCAGGCCTACCCGGCGCTCGCCCTCCTGCGGCCCACGGCGATTTTGGAGGATGTCACCGTCCCGCGCAGCGAACTGGCGGCCATGGTGCGCTTCATCGAGGCAACCACCGCGCGCCATGGCGTCGAGTGCGCGATGTTTGGCCATGCGGGCGACGGCAATTTCCACCCCACCTACCTGACCGATGAGCGCGACGCCGTGGCGATGAAGCAGGTGCGCGCCGCCTCGCGGGAAATTGCGGAGGAAGCCTTGCGCCGGGGCGGCACCGTCTCCGGCGAACACGGCATCGGCCTCGCCAAAAAATCCTATCTGCCCTTGCAGCGGGACGCGGCCTCGCTGGCGCTGCTTAAGCAAATCAAGCGCGCCATCGATCCGAAGCAGCTTCTCAACCCCGGCAAGATTTTTGACGTGTGAGCGGGAAGCTCCCCGGTTGATTTCCCGCTTTCCATCGGTGCCGTCCATTTCTATTTTTCCCGCATTCCCGTGACAGACACTTTTCTCCAGCGCCGCGACCCGCGGTTTGTGCTCTTTGGCTTGGATGAACGCCAGACCACGCTGCGCGGCCTCGGCCTGCTGGCGGCGGTGTTCTTCGGCTCGCTGCTCATCGCCGCAGTGCTGACGCCGCCGGCCTACTGGCTGGTGGAATACTGGCACACGCAAACGCATTCCGAAACGTCCCAGTGGCTGCTCGACAAGGGGGTGGATGTCTATTTCGACCGCCTGCGCATGATTGCCATTGTGCTCGGGCTGCCGTGGCTGATGTCGAAGTGCCATCTTTGGTCATGGCGCGCGCTGGGCCTCACCCGCCGCAAGAGGGATGTGGCGGCGTACTTTCTCGCCTGGCTGGCCGGGGTGGTTTTGATTTTCGGCCTCGCCAAGGTGCGGCACGCCCGCATCTCCGGGTACGACGCCATCATCCTCACGCACGACGCGCCGGCGCTCCTCAAGCTCTCCTTCAACGCGGTGCTGGCGGGTTTGATTCTCGGCTTTTTGGAGGAGACAATTTTTCGCGGGATGATTCTGCGCCTGTTTTATACGGCCACGCGCCGGCCCTGGCTCGCGCTGGCGCTGATGTCCGCTTTCTTTGCCTACACGCACTTCAAGGTGCCCAACAGCGTCTGGTCGCACGTCGCTCCGGGTGTGCATGCGGACACCGGTTTCTTTGTCGCTTTCTGGACGGTGTGCGGCATCGCGGAAAATTTCAATGGCGTCGAGTTTCTCGTCCTCTGGCTGCTGGGGATGACACTGGGCGCGCTGACCTTGCGCACTGGCTCGCTGTTTCCGGCCATCGGCCTGCACGCCGGCATTGTCACCGCCATGTTCTTTTACCGCGGCAGCGACCTCACCAACAACTGGGCGGCGGCCTCGGCGCTGGCGGTGCTCCTGCTCCTCATCACTTTTTGGAGACGGGAGACACGCCCGGTTTCCGGCGGTTGATTTTTTTGAGCCATGCTGTCCACCGTTGAACACCGCCTTCGCGCCGTTGGCAGCGCCGTGCTGGATGTTGTCTTCCCGCGCTCGTGTGTTGACTGCCTGGCACCCATCCATCCGGGGCCACTCCAGAACCTGTGCGAGCCTTGCCTGGAGCGGATTGTTTTTTCCCAAGCGCCGCATTGCGTCACTTGCGGCCAGCCCTTTTTGGGCATGGTTTTGGGCGTGCGCCAATGTCCTAGCTGCATCGACCTCCGGCCCGAATTTGAGGAGGGTCGCACCGCCATGCTGTTGCGCGGCCCTGCGCGCACATTTATCCACGAACTGAAATACCGCCGGGGGTGGCATTTGCGGCGGGATTTGCGGACGCTCGTCCGCCAGAGCGGCGTGGCGAAGGCATTTTTGAAGGGAGCCACGCTCGTTCCCGTGCCCTTGCATCCACGGCGTGGGCGCCTGCGCGGCTTCAACCAAGCCCGATGGGTGGCGGAAGCCTTTGCCGCGGAAGGGGATGTGATAGGGATTGCCGAGCTCCTCAATCGTACTCGCGACACCCCGACGCAGACCCGCCTGAACCGCCAAAAGCGCGAGGAAAACATGAAAAATGCCTTTGCGCTTCGTCCCGGCGTCGTGCTAGATTCCTCCCGCCGTTACGTTCTGGTTGACGACGTTTTTACGACCGGGGCGACGCTCAACGCCTGCGCCAAAGTATTGCGCCAGGCCGGGGCGGAAAGCGTGGATGTCGTCTCCTTGGGCCATGGGTGATCCGGCCTTCACAACCCGCTCTCCACAAAGCACTAAGCGCCAAAACATTTAAACACCTTCAAGCGATTTTTGAACGCCAGCCGAGGCGGGCGTGTCCCTTGCACAATCCCTTCCCGGCTCCTTCTCCTTCATTATGGCAGCACTCTTCAGCAAACCGAAATACTCGACCGTCACGGTCAAGAAAAAGGACATTCCCAAGGGCTTGTGGGAAAAGTGCCCCATCAGTGGTGCCATCGTCTATAAGAAGGAACTCGAGGAAAACTGGAACGTGGTGCCTCAGAGTGGTTATCACTTCCCGCTCGACTGCCACCGCCGCGTCCAGCTCCTCATCGATCAGGGCACTTGGACGGAGCTGGATAAAAACCTTCGCGCCGCCGACCCGCTCGATTTCACCGGCGAGGCTTCCTACACCGACAAGCTGGCCCAGCACCGCAAGCGCACAGGTCTGACCGACGCCGCGATTTCCGGCACCGGTGCCATCGACGGCCAGCCCGTCAGCCTTGCCGTCATGGATTTTCGCTTCCTCGGCGCCAGCATGGGTGCCGTCGTCGGCGAGAAAATCGCCCGCTCCATCGAGCGCGCCACGGAAAAGAAAATGCCCGTCATCGTCGTCTCCGCTTCGGGCGGCGCGCGTATGTACGAGGGCATCCACAGCCTCATGCAGATGGCCAAGACCAGCGCGGCGCTCGCCCGCCATGCCGAGGCGCACCTGCCGTATTTCTCCGTGCTCACCGACCCGACCATGGCCGGCGTCATGGCCAGTTATGCCTCCTTGGGCGATGTCATCCTGGCCGAGCCCGGCGCGCGCATCGGCTTTGCCGGCCCGCGCGTCATCGAGGAAACTACGCAGCAGGAACTGCCGGAGGGTTTCCAGACCGCCGAATTTTTGCTCGAGCACGGCCTGGTGGACCAGATTGTCCATCGCAAGCAGATGAAGGAGACCATCAGCACCCTGATGAAGTTCTTCGCCAACGGCGCGCGCAAAAACGGCACGACGGGGAAGAATTAAGCCCCGCGCGCAGGGGGAATCAGTACCGCGGCATCTTCGGGTCGAACGCCTCGGCCCATTCATCGATGCCGCCGCGCAGGTTGACCGCGTGCGCAAAGCCCTTGCCGCGCAAAAATTTCACCGCCTGCAGGCTGCGCCCGCCATGGTGGCAATGCACGAGGATCGGCCGGTCTCGCGGCAGGGCATCGAGTTGCGCCGGCACTTGCGCCAGCGGGATGACGAGGCTGCCCGGCAGCCGGCACAGCGCCACTTCATAAGGCTCGCGCACATCGAGCACCAGCGGCGCGTCCTTTTGCTTCAGCCAGGCATGAGCCTGCTGCACGTCGATTTCCATCGGTAAATTTTCCATGGCGGCAAAGGGAGAGCGGGTTTGCCCGGCCGCGCCCGCGAGCGAGCGCAGGTCGCGCAGGAAGCGTTCGTTGGTGTTCGAGGATTTGCGCTTGGGCGTTTCTTCCACGGCGCAGGCGGCGGCGGTGTAGAGCGCCGGGTCCAGCGCGGCGATTCGCGCATCCGGCGAAGGCCCGCAGCAGGGGCAGTTGGGGTCGCGCTTGAGGTTGAGCGTGCGCGCCGCCGCGCCAAGCGCGTCAAACGCCAGCAGGCGGCCGCGCAAGGGTTCGCCCGCACCGAGGATGAGCTTGAGGGTCTCCATCGCCATCACGCTGCCAATCACGCCGCACAACGCGCCAAACACGCCGGCCTCCGCGCAATTGGGCACTTCACCCGCGCCGGGCATGACGGGGAACAGGCAGCGGTAACACGGGCCTCCCTTCGCTGGGTCGAACACCGCCACCTGGCCTTCGAATTGAAAGATGCTGCCATGCACCAGCGGTTTGCCCAGCCGGGTCACCGCATCACTGGCCAGGTAGCGTGCGGGGAAATTATCCGCGCCGTCCACAATGATGTCGTAATTGGCGAACAGCGCCAGCGCGTTGGCCGGCGTCAGGCCTTCCGGATGCCGCTTCAGTGTGACTGCCGGGTTCAGCGCCGTGAGGCGCTCGACCGCGCTCGCCAGCTTGGCCGTGCCAACTTGTGGCGACCCGTGCAGGATCTGCCGGTGCAGGTTGGTGAGCTCCACCGCATCCGTCTCCGCCAGGCCGAGGGTGCCGACTCCGGCGGCTGCGAGGTAAAGTGCCGCCGGGCTGCCCAAGCCACCCAGGCCAATCAGCAACACGCGCGCTTTGCGCAGCTTGGTCTGGCCTTCGAGGCCCATGCCCGGCAGGGCCAATTGCCGCGAATAACGCGTCAATTCCTCGGGCGAGAATAGGGAGGCGGGCTGGGTCATGGCCGGGCGGAGGATCACGCTAGCACAAAGCGGAGGATGAAACAATGCGTGTGTGGCCCGCCAGGCGCATTAAAGCCACGGCCCAGCCACTGCCGCCAGCGCCACCACGGCCCACGAGGGCAGGCGAAATTTCTCCAGCAAAAGAAAGGCCGCGAGAATGGCGGCTGCGTCGGGCCAGCTACCCACCGTTTCCGGGAGTATCGGGTTGAGCAGCGCCGCCAGCAGGATGCCGACGACTGTGGCATTGGCGCCGCGCAAGGCGCCTTGCGCCCAGGCTTGCCGCCGCAGTGTGTGCCAGAAGGGGAGCGCCCCGCCGACCACCAGCCACGCGGGCAGGTAGATGGCGAACAAACAAAGCACGCCCCCCAGGCAGGCGTGCGGTCCGGCGAATATTTCCGCGCCCAAGTATGCCGCAAAAGCAAACACCGGTCCCGGCAGCGCCTGCGCCGCGCCATAACCGGCGAGGAAGGCGCTGTCGCCAATCCAGCCCGTGGGCACGACTTCCGCGCGCAACAGTGGCAGCACCACATGGCCGCCGCCAAACACCAGCGCCCCGGCGCGGTAGAAGCTCGCCAGCACGCGCGCGCCATGCGTGTTCAGTGCCGCCGCCGCCACGGGCAGCCCCACCAGCAGCACGAGATAAAGAATCAACGCTCCGGCCGCCCATGTGTGTTTTTTCCCAAAATTCCAATCCTGGCTGGCGCACGTATCGGGCGGGCCCTCCGGTGGGGTCACCGCTCCACGCAACATAAACCCGACCGCTGCGCCCAGCGCAAGCACGCCGATCTGCGCGTACGCGACCGGCAGAAACAGGAGCAACCCCGCCGCCGCCAGCGCCAGCAGCGCGCGCGGGAAATCCGGGCACAGCCGCCGTGCCATCAGCCAAACCGCTTGCGCCACCACCGCCGCAGCCGCGATTTTCAACCCATGCAGCACACCCGCAAAGGCACCGCCATTCAGCTGCGCCAGCCCATAGGCGAACAAAATCATCAGTGTGGCCGACGGGAGCAAAAACCCCACCGACGCCGCCAGCGCCCCGGCCAGCCCCGCGCGCTCCATGCCCAGGGCAAACACCGTCTGACTGCTCGCCGGCCCGGGCAGGAAGTTGCACAACGCAATCAGGTCCGAGTAGTGCGCATCCTCCAGCCAGCGGCGCTTGCGCACAAACTCCTCGTGGAAATAGCCCAGGTGCGCCATCGGCCCGCCAAAGCAGATGCACCCGAGTTTGAGAAACACGGTGAAAATCTCCCCTATGGAGTTCCGCGGCGCCATGCCGCCATTTTCGCCAGGCCGGCTGGCCTGCGTCAATCATCGGCGTTGTTACATTTCCGCGTGGGGGCGGAGGCTGTGCGTGGACGCGGTTCTTTCAAAACTACGGTTCGTGCTTCACGGTGGACAAATCCAGCCGCCGCAGCTTGGGCGCCAGCCAGCTGATGGCGCCCGCCACCAACAGCGTCATGCATCCGCCAAAGATCACCGAGGGCACCGTGCCCAGCAGCTTCGCCATCACGCCGGATTCAAACTCGCCGATCTCATTCGACGAGCCGACAAAGATGGAGCTCACCGCCGCGACGCGCCCTTTCATGTGGTCGGGGGTGACAATCTGGAACATCGTCCAGCGCACAAACACGCTCACGGCGTCAAAGCAGCCGCTGAGGAACAGCCAGAAAAACGACAACCAGAACAGTTTGCTGATGCCGAAGAGGATCATCGACACGCCAAAGCCCACCACGTTCCACATCAGCGCCGGCCCCGCGCGCCGTGTGATGGGTTTGTAGGAAAGGTAAACGCCCACCAGCGCCGAGCCCACCGCTGGGGCCGCGCGCAGCAACCCCAGCCCCGTGGCCCCGGTGTGCAGAATCTCGTCCGCATAGATGGGCAGCAGCGCCACCGCCCCGCCAAAGAGCACGGCGAACAAATCCAGCGACATCGCACCGAGAATGACCTGGCTGCGGAACACAAAGTTCAACCCTTCGTGGATGCTCGCCAGCACGGACAGCTCCGCGCGCTTCGCCCGGGTCGGCGGCGCGTTGATCACCATCAGGCAGACGAGCCCGGCCAGCAGCATCACCGCCGCGAGCGCGTATGTCACCGCCGGCCCGTTCAACCCATAAAGAAAACCCGCCGCCGCCGGCCCGCCTATGCACGCCGCCTGCCACACGTTCGCATTCCAGATCGACGCATTGCCGTAAAGCTCCGGCGGCACAATCTGGCCCAGCAGGCCGAAATGCGCCGGACTCAAAAACCCGCGGCACAGCCCCGTCACGAAAATCACCGCGTAAATCACCCACAGGTGCGCGTCCAGAAAACCGTGCAGCGAGGGCATCGAAATGAACGCCAGCGCCGCTGTGGCGAAAAATAGCAGCGCGTTCGACACGCGCAGGATGGTCCGCCGGCTCATCACGTCGGCCACGTGCCCCGCCAGCAGGGATACCCCGAGCGCCGGCACCGCTTCCGCCAGCCCGATAAGCCCGAGCTTCAGCGGGTCATGCGTGAGCTGGTAAATCTGCCAGCCCACGGCCACGCTTTGAATCTGAATGGCGGACGAGCCGAACAGCCGGTAGAACCAGAATGCCCGGTAATCAGCCACGCGGAAGGCGGCGTAGGCGTCGGCGGGCTGGGTGGTGGGTTCGGGCACGCCCGCCAAAATTTCGCCTGCCGCCGCGCGAGTCAATGGTGGAACTGCGCTCCCCCCGCGAATAAGACTGACGGCACCTTTTGCATTTGGCAGAGTCTATTCCCATCATGGGTTTCCGACGCCTCCTTGCCGTCACCGGCTGCGCCCTGGCCTGGGCGCTGGTGGGCTCGGCCGCCCCGTCGCCTCTGGTATCCAAGCCTTCCGTGACGCCTGATGAATCGCCCCAGGCCGACCATGTCGTCGTCGTGGCCAACTCCCGCGAGCCCGAGTCCGAGAAAATCGCGCGCTATTATATGCAGCAGCGCCACATCCCGAACCAGAACCTCGTCCTCATTGATGCTCCCACCGCAGCCGATATTTCCTGGACGGATTTTGTGGACAAGGTTTTCAACCCCTTGCGTGCGCGCTTGACGAAGGACGGTTGGCTTTCCGCGTACGCCTCCGAGCAGAAGGACCGCGACGGCCGCCTGCGCTACATTTTTTTTGGCAACAAAATTGATTTCCTCGTCGTCTGCTACGGCGTGCCCGTGCGCATCCTGTCCGACCCGGCCCGCTTGGTGGAGACTCCGCTCACGCTCGAGCACAAGGAGCTCAACAACAACCAGGCTGCGGTGGACAGCGAGCTCTCGCTGCTCGCCGCGCTCGACACACCCACCACCGGTTTTGTCCCCAACCCGCTTTTCCAAAAAAACGCGCCCAACGCCTTTGAGCGCGCCAGTGTCGTCAAGGTCGCGCGGCTCGACGGCCCCACCCCCGCGGCGGTGCGCGGCATGATCGACAGCGCCATCGAGGGCGAGATCACCGGCCTGCAGGGGCGCGCGTATGTGGACATGGGCGGCCCGCACGCGGAAGGGGAGGACTGGCTCAAGTCCGCCGCCACCGCCATCCGCAAACTTGGTTTCGACCTCAGTGAGGATCATAACAAGGAGCTTTTTAGTTGGCGTATGCGCTTTGATGCCCCGGCCTTGTATTTCGGCTGGTATTCGGACCATCTCTACGGCCCCATCGCCGACCCGAAATTTCGCTTCCCGCCCGGCGCCATCGCCGTGCACATCCATAGTTTTTCCGCAAGTGTGCTGCGCAATGGCGAGCAGCAATGGGTCGGCCCGCTCGTGGCGCGCGGCGTCGCGGCGACGTTGGGCAATGTTTTTGAGCCTTACCTCACCTTCACGCACCACCTCGATCTTTTCATGGACTCCCTCGCCGCCGGAAAGACGACGGGCGAGGCCGCTTATTTTTCGCTGCCGGTGCTCAGTTGGCAGGGCATTTTCCTGGGCGACCCCTTGTACCGGCCTTTTGCCGCCTCATTATCCGGCCAGCTGGACCTTGCCACGCGCCCCATCACGGCCACCGCCACTTCCGTCTATGCCATCATCCGGCAGATGAATCTCCTCCACGAATTGGGCCGCCCGGGCGAAGCCTACGACTATGGCCTCGCGCAATTCCAACGCACGCCCGACCTCGCGCTCGCCTTGGAGCTGGCGCAACTGGGCCACGCCCAGGGCCGTGACGATGCCGACGGTCTCCAGCTCATCACCCGCGCGATTGCAGCCAAGCCCGCCACGCGCGCCCGCCTGGGCCTCTATGCCGAGGCTGCGCGCTTCGCCGAGTCCGTGGGCAACCCGGCACTCGCATTCGACCTTTATTCCAAGGCGCTGGAGGCCGCGGAGGCCGATGGCGAATTTGTCAAAGCCATCCTGCCCGAGGCCATCACCACGGCTGGCAACGCCGGCGAGACCTTTCGCCGCGACCGCTGGCAAAAGCAGCTCGACGCCCTCGCCCCCAAAAGCGCAAAATAAAAATCCCATGCCGCTGCCGCCCAAGAAAAAAGAGACCGACCATGCCGCCCTGGCTTCGCCGTTCATGCGCATCCCGCGCCTGCCCGTCGATGTCGCGCGCGATTTGCTCGATCTGGGCCTGCGCGATGTTTTCGAGCTGCAGGGCCGCGCGCCGGAGGTGTTGTTCGAGGAGCTCCGCCGCCGCAAGCCCGCCACGCCGGCCAACCGCCTGCAGTATTTCCGCCTCGCCGTTTATTTCGCCGAGACGCCCCAGCCCGAGGGCAGCAAGCTCCACCCCGATGTCTGGCGCGATTAATCGGGCGTAATTTCATTTCGTCTTTTACCTTTTCAAAATCCCCCGCTTATTTTCCCTTCCCGCTTACCCCCCCCCATGAAACGCCGCTCCTTCCTCCGCACCACGCTCGCCTCGCTCGCCGCCGCCTCGCTGCCCCGCCGTGTATTGGCTGCGGCTGTGGCAGCACCCGCCTCCACCGCCGCCTCCACCGCGTCGTCTGCTGCGTCTGCGTCCACGGCCGCGCCCGTGGCCACCATGGCCGAGGCCACCGAGCGCCTCTACGAGCTCGGCAAGCGCGATGCCACCATCCACGACCCGTCCACCCTCATCAAGTGCGGCGATGAATACTGGGTCTTCTACACCGGCAACCGCAGCTACCGCTCCAAGGACTTGCTGAATTGGACTAACGGCCCCGCCGTGCTCTCCGCGCCCTTTCCCTGGTTTGCCGACGCCATTCCCGGCGGCTTTCGCGGCACGAGCTTCTGGGCGCCCGATTGCCTGAAGATTGGCGACAAATACTTCCTCTATTATTCCATTTCCGCCTTTGGCAAAAACACTTCCGCCATCGGCCTCGTCACCAACCCCACGCTCGACCCCGCCGACCCGGCTTACGCGTGGACCGACCAAGGTATGGTCATCAAGTCCGTCGCCAGCGACAACTTCAACACCATCGACCCCGCCATCACGTTGGATTTCGAGGGCAACCCCTGGCTTTCCTTCGGCTCGTTCTGGACGGGCATCAAGCTCATTCCCCTCGATAAAAAGACGGGCCTGCGCCTGCCCAACACGCCCATTTATTCCCTCGCCCAAAACTCCGGCCACGCCACCGAGACCAACGAGGGCAAGCGCACCGACCCGATCAACAAATCCCAGATCGAGGCCTCCTATATTTATCCACACGACAAGTATTACTACCTCTTTGTCGCGTGGGGCCTCTGCTGCCATGGCCTGAGCAGCACCTACAACATCCGTGTCGGCCGCAGTGAGAAAATCACCGGCCCGTATCTGGACAAAGACGGTGTCGATATGGCGAAAGATGGCGGCACGCTGTTCCTCGGCGATTCCGGCCCGCTGGTTGACACCGCCCAATTGCCGGCCCCGCGCGGCGGCCGTGGCGGGCGCGGCGGCCCCGTTCCCGCGCAGGTGCACGCCATGGTTGGCCCGGGCCACGCCGGCATTTTGCAGGACGGCGATAAATTCTACTTCAGCCACCATTACTACGAAGCCACCGCCGCCAACGGCCCTTCGTACCTCGCCATCCGCCCACTCACGTGGGACAAATCCGGCTGGCCCATCCTTGGCGAATGGCCCAAACCCGCTCCGCGCCCGCTGCCCCGCGCCAACCAAAACGGCACCGGGGGTGGTGGTCGTGGTGGCCGCCGTGGCCAAGGCTCGGGTACCGCTCCAGCCGCCGCTTCAGCGACATCCGCTGCCTCAGCCACCGGTAATTAGCGAACGCATTTTATTCGCTGTCAATTTTGGGTTGTCGTAGGGGCGCAGTCTTGCTGCGCCCGTCTGTCATAGTGGAGAAACATGGCAGGCAATGGCTCGCAGCTCTCCTACTTCGCGCTGAACCGGTATTCCGTCACGGTGGTGAACTTTTCGCCGGGACGGAGGATGATGTTCGGAAAATTATCGTGATGCAGGGCATCGGGGAAGTGCTGCGTCTCGAGGGCGATAAACCCTGGTCCGCTGCCGCGCGCGCCGCCCCGGCCACGCCCGCCGGTGGCTTGGACAGGCGCTGCCGTTCCGGTGCCGCTTGCTGTTCCACCGCCCGTCGCCGGAGTATTGGCGGTTGTGGACGGCGCGCTTAATGGGCTCGTATAAAGCTGGATGCCTGGCTGGTCGGTCCACACTTCCATGAGGCGCCCGGACACCGGCTCGCTCACGCGTGCGGCGAAAGTCAGTTTTCCGGCGGAGTCCTTGTCCTTGTTCAGCACAAAGCTGTGGTCGTAATTGCGCGCGCCCAGTTGTGCCACGCGCGCCCCCAGCACCATCGGCGAGGTAAAGTCCCAGGCCGTGCCTTTCACCGGTTTGATTTCGCCGGTGGGCAGGAGCGCCGCGTCCGCCTCCGTGTAGTTATCGGCATTGATGGTCAGCACCTGGCTGCTGCTGTCACTGCGATTGCCCGAGAGGCTCCAGTAGGCATGGTTCGTCAGGTTCACCGGCGTGGGCTTGTCCGTCGTCGCCGCGTATTCGAGGCGGAAGACGTTGTCGGAAGTCAGTGTGTAAGTGACGCTGGTGGTCAACGTGCCGGGGAAACCCTCGTCGCCGTCTTTGCTGACATAGGTGAACTTTACCGCGGGGTCGGCATCCTTGGTGGAGACAATCTCACCCCTCCACACCACTTTGCCAAAGCCCACAATGCCGCCGTGCAGCGTGTTGGGCCCATTGTTGGCCGCCAGTTTATATTCCTGGCCGTCGAGCGTGAACTTGGCGCCCGCGATGCGGTTGGCCACGCGCCCGGCGACAAACGCCGGTTGCTGGAAACGCTGGTACGCCGCCAGCGAGTCCGCGCCCAACAGCACATTGGCCGGTACCCCATGGCCGTCCGGCATATCGAGCTCGGCGATGATGGCGCCGTAGCCGATGACCTTCGCCACTGCGCCCTTTTTGTTCACCAATGTGAAAATCTCCACCGGCGTGCCGTCTGGCATTTGGCCGTAGTCCGCCTTGGTGACACCCGACGGCAGGGCGGGGTTCGCCGTGGCGGCCTCTGCGGATTTGGCGGGTGTGCCAGTGGCTGTTTGGGCCTGCGCGGGCAGCACTGCGCAACAACCTGCCAGGAAAAACACCAACAGGGAGGGATGGGGTTTCATAAATTTTCCGCAGCGGCGCGGAGTAAGCTTCTTAAAGCGGCTGCTGTTGCGAGAGGCAGTGCAGCGCGCCGCCTTCGAGCAGCACATCCGTGCAGTCCAGCGGCACGATTTGGTGACCGGGGAAGCATTCGTGCAACGCGTGCTCGGCATACTTGTCCGTTGGCCGGTTGTAGGCCGGCATCAACACCGCGCCATTGGTGACGACATAGTTGGCATAGCTCGCGGGCAGCTCTTGGCCGTCGGCCATCACCGGCGGGAAGGGCACCGGCAGCACTTCGACATCAAATTTTTTGCCCGAAGGCGTGCGAAACTGCTCGTCAATCGTCAGATGATTGTGCCGCAGCACCTTTGCGCCGTCGTCGATGGCGGTTTCCGGCGGCATGACGGTGAGGATGCCATCGTCGCGGAAAAAGCGCGACAGGTTGTCGATGTGCCCGTCCGTGTCGTCATTGGGCATCCCGTCCTTGAGCCACAGGATCTCCGTTACGCCCAGGCCCGCGCTCAACAGTTTGGCGTAGCCGTCCTTGGTGAGTTCCGGGTTGCGGTTTTCATTCAGCAGCACCACCTCCGTCGTCAGCAGCTGCCCGGCGCTGTTGATCTCAATCGCGCCGCCTTCGAGAATCACATCCACCTCAAACAGGCGCAACCCCAGGCTCTTGGCAATGCGCGCGGGGACGGCGTCGTCCAGATCATAAGGCGAGAATTTGCCGCCCCAGGCGTTGAAGCGCCAGGAGGTCACCGCCACTTCGCCGCTCGTCGCGTTGCGCACAAACAGCGGGCCATGGTCGCGGCACCAGACATCGTTCACCGGGTGGTCAAACAGCTCCACGGCCTTCAGGTCCGCCTTGGCTTCGTTAAGCAACCGGCGGATTTCCGCGTGCTGCGCGGCGGCGGCGTTGATGCGCACCGTCACAAACCGGCTCAAGGCCGCGGCATAGCCCGCGAAAAACGCGGGTATGCGCTCAAAGCGCCCGGGCCACAGCTTCGGGTTGCTCGGCCACGACAGCCACATGGCGGCCTGCGGCGCCCACTCCGGCGGCAGGCGAAATCCCTGCTCGGCAGGGGTGGGGGAGGAAAAGCTTTTAAACACGGCAGAGGTATAGTGGCACATTTTCACCGCTTGTCCACCGTTGTCACCATGTGGCAGCTGGGCCGGCGCCATAAGCAACACGCCGCCGCGCGCATAAACACCGGAAATAGATGGCGGAAAAATCCGGTTTCGCGGTTGACCCCGGGCCGCGTAATTCAGAAAACCACGGCATGGCCCGTTCCCTCCTTTCCCAGAAACGCATCCCCCACGCCGAGCGCCTGATTTTCCCGCTCGATGTCCCCTCGGCCAAGGAGGCCCGGGCGCTCGTCACCCAGTTGGGCGACAGCGTGAAGTTCTACAAGATCGGCCTACAGTTGCTGATGTCCGGCGAGTACTTCGACCTCATCCGCTGGCTTCGCGCGAAAAAGAAAAAGATTTTCTGCGACATCAAGTTCAACGACATTCCGGAGACGGTGCGCCTCGCCATTGCGCGCCTGGCCGAGCACGATGCCGACTTTGTCACCGTCCATGGCGAGCGCGCGATGCTCAAGGCCGCGGTCGAATCCCGCGGCAAGCTCCAGATCCTCGCCGTCACCGTGCTCACCAGCCTGAACTTGGACGACCTGCTGGAAACCGGCTTTCGCAAGAACATCACCGCGCGGGACTTGGTGCTCCTTCGCGCCAAGATGGCCTTGGAAACGGGCTGCACCGGCGTGATCTGCTCCGGCCAGGAAGCCCCCTTCATCCGTGCCGCCCTCGGTCCCAAGCTCACCATCGTCTGTCCGGGCATCCGCCCGCCGGACAATATGCAGGACCACAAGCGCGTGGTCGATGTCGAGCAGGCCTTTGCCAATGGCGCGGATTATATCGTGGTCGGCCGGCCCATTCGCAATGCGCCGGACCCCCAGGCCAAGGCGCGGGAGATCCAGCGGCGCATTGCGGCGGTTTTTGGCAAACGCCGCTAGGTAGTTTGCCGATGAGGCATGGTCGCGGCCAGCCATATGCAGCTGGCACGCTCTATGCTAGGTGTAGGGCGCGCACCCGGCGGTGCATGATGCCCGGCCGGGGATGTTGCTGTCTCTCCCGTGTCCGTCATGAAAAAGTCCGTTTACGTGGGCAACCTGCCTTTTTCCGCCACTGAAACCGAAATTCACGACCTCTTTGCCCCGTTTAGCGCGGTGTATGGGGTGAAAATCATCATGGATCGTGAAACCCGTCGGTCCCGTGGCTTTGCGTTTGTCGAGTTGGATGCCGATAAGGCGGAGGCCGCCATCAAGGGCGTCGAAGGCAAGGAAATGAAAGGCCGCACCTTGAAGGTCAACGAGGCCCGCCATCGCGTCAAAGTCGGCGCGGAATAGGCCTGGGTTTTCTTTTAGCCGGGACGCCACGCGAGGGCGCCCCTGGATGGTTGCGCAAAAAATGTCCGGGCGAGCGCTGTCTCGGCTCATGATAGGCCGTTAGGTCGGCGGTTACCTTTTATTCTCGGCAAGCAGTGCGGGTTGGATTAGGGAGTGGATGGCTCATCCGCAGCTTTTCACCCCTCTTTCATGAATACCCGTAATCTTCTCGTTCTTGCCGTGGTCGCCGCTTTGGTTGGCGGCGGCGTCTGGTATTTTGTGTCCTCCTCGCCTCAGGCTCCGGCCCAGGCTGCTCCCGCCGCCAAGCCCGCCGCGGCCGCGCCAGCCCCGGTGGCGCCCAAGCCCGCGGTGCCCACCACCGTCGCCGCGCCCAAGGCCCCCGCAGTCGTTGCTTCCGCCAAGCCCGCTCCCGCAGCCGCGCCCACCGGTGCCATGGCTGACACCATCAAGGAGCTCGACACCACCATCAGCGACATGACCACCATGCTCCAGGCCGGCGATATGCTCGGCCTGATGGAAAAGTATATGCCGCCCGAACAGCAGGCGCAAATCACGCCCGAGATGCGCACGCAAATGCAGCAGATGATGTCCTCGCCGCAAATGCAGCAGCAGTTCCAGACAATGGCGCAGGCCTTGCAGTCCCTCCAGGGCCAGACCCCCACCTTTAATGATGCCGGCGACAAGGCCACCTACCAGATGACGCCGCCTCCCGGCATGATCCCCCCGGGCGTGAACGCCCCGGCGACGATCCCCGTTTCCTTTATCAAAATCAATGGCCGCTGGTACGCCAGCAATGACGGTCCCGGCTTCTAGTCCGTAACATTCCCAAGGGAAATGCTTAATTGATTTTGTGCCGAGGCTCCCTGCCGCCTCGGTGGTGGTTTTCGTCTGCAATCATCCTAACATCAATCCCATGGACCGCCGCTCGCTTCCCCTCCTCATTATAGTTGCCCTGGTTTCCGGGGCCATTGGCTGGTTTTTGCACACGCCATCCGCGCTGACCGAAGCCACGCCCGCCCCGGCATCCAAGCCGATGGCGGCCTCAACTCCGGCAGTACCCGCCACCCAACCCCCCAAGCAAGTCGCCGCACCGGTGGCGGCCCCGGCTCCGGTGGTTGCTTCTGCCCGCGCCTCCACCCCGGCGATGCCTCCGGCAGCTCAGCCGGCAACTCCCGCCAACGCGGCGCCTGCTGCCGCTAGCTCCGGCACAACGCCGCCGGAGTTGGCGAGCGTCATCACCGAGCTTTCCACCCTGGCCGCCTCGGGCGATTTGGTCGCCTTGTATGAAAATTATATGCCGCCGCAAAAGGTGGCCGCCTTCACGCCGGAACAAAAGGCGTTCATTGAGGATCAAATCCGCAAGCAAACTGAAGGCCCCAATGGCGCGAAGGTGATCCAGGGCCAGGTGGCGATCATCCAATCTCTCAGTACCGTCACCCCCACGATGAATGCGGCCGGCGACCATGCCACCTTCCAAGTGCCCACGCCCAAGGACATCGCCCCCGCGGGTGCCAACCTGCCGCCGACCATCCCGATCAATTTCGTTAAAATAGACGGTCGCTGGTATCTGGACCAGTAGATCGCGGCAAATTTCTCCCATCCCCAAACCATGAATCGCAAAATCGGCCTCGTTCTTGTCGTCATCGCGCTCATTGCCGGTGTCATCTGGCTGTTCCAGAAGCCAACCCCCGCCCCCGCCGCGCCCACCGTGGCCGTCGCCCCCAAGCCTGCGCCAACAATCGAGGCGCCCAAGCCGGTCGCCAAATCCGCCGTGGCTGCGCCCGTGGCCGCCACTGCTGCCGCCAAGCCTGCGGCTGCTCCCGCCAAGCCGGGCAACGACCCACAGGCGGAGTTGAATACCGCCATTGCCGACATGATCAGTCTTATTCAAGCGCAGGATATGCTCACCGCCGTCCAGCGCTACCTGCCGCCGGACTTTCTCGCCAAAATGCCGCCCGAAGAAAAAGCCGACATGGAGCGCGAGATGACTGTTGGTCTTTCCAGCCCCGATGCCCAGCAAGGTATGCAAATGATGGTCCAGGTCCTCCAGGGTATGCAGACGCAGACACCGACTTTGAATGCTGCTGGAGACACCGCCACCTATCAACTATCCGATCCGACAGGCCGCGCCACCAAAACCGTCCCCTTTAACCTGCGCAAAATTGATGGCAAGTGGTACGTCGATCCTGAGTCAATGGGCGGAATGTGATTTACACTTTGGTGAACAGCGCCAAGGTCGCGCTGTAGCCATGGATGAAGTTGTGCGGGCCCACGGGACCAAACTCACCGTTGCCAAAAAACCCGGCAAACGCCAGCGGCCCGAGCGAACGCGCCACCAGTCCCGCATCATGGTCGGGCTTGCCAAACAGGTGTGAGCCGCGGCCATTGCACACGCACAAGCACCCGCCATAGACGGGCCTCCCGGCCAGTTCCGCCCTCGCTAGGGCCAGATGCTCCGCCAAGTCCGCCGTGGCTGCGGCGGCATCGCGCAGTTGGAATTGCACGGTCTGGCCGGGGCGCGGAAATGCCGCCACCGCCAGCGCGCCGGATTTCTGGTCGCCGCCCAGCAGGTTGCGCACGAGGAAATCGCCACGGTGGAATTCCTCGTTATACTCGTTGATGGCGAGCCCCACGAAAATATTGCCCTTCGCCCGGTTGCGCAGCGCCTCGGGCAGGGCGGCAAAGGTCTCCTGCAGCACTTCATACGCCGGTCGGTTGCCGATCTGGTGGATGACGTTGCCTTCCGCGCGCGTGATGGTCCATGTCTCGCCCACCGGTTCGCAGCCTTGGGCCACCAGCCCCGTCATGCCCACGGCTCCGCCCACGGAGATGGCCACGCCGCCGTCGTCATACACCTGGCCATTGAGATAGAGCTGGCTCGCAAACTCGCCATCGCGGCCTGACGCCAGGCCGCCGAGAATGGGCCGCGGCGCGTAGGAGGCGTTCCACCCGCGCAGCCATTGGTCGGTGCGCATATGGAAGGGGTCGGCAAAGACCAGCCAGCCGCGCGTGTGCTCGGGTGCCACCTTGGATTGCCGCACCCAATAGCCCGCGCCCGGGTCGGCTTCGATGTCGCGCGCCTCGAAGCGGAAGCCATGCAGCTCCGCGCCCGGCAGATGGTAGAGCGCCAGCGCCAGCCCGCCGTCGCGCTCGATCTCATGGCTGTTGGCCACCAGCGCATGGCTGGAGCACCCGGCCAGCAGCGGTGTGTGCGCGTGGAGGCGGATGATTTCCAGCGCCTCGCGCGCCGAATCAAAATACGAGGGCGCCATGAACACGAGGCCCAGCGTCGGTGCGCCGGCGGTGACTTTCGCGCGCAGCTCGATGGCAAATTTTTCCAACGCCGCTTCGTTAAACGGCCCGGGCAGGTGCCCGGCGGCGGCGTAGCCTTCCGCCAGTTCCAGCGGCGGCAGGGGGTCCGGGCTTGAAGGAGGATTGGGTGGCGGGTTCATGATTTAAATGATAGCAGGAATTGCGCCGATGGCAACCGAATCAGCGTGGCAAACCACCCGCCATTTTCACGAAAATTTCGCGGAACAAATCTATTTCGCCGCCAGGGCCGCCAGCTGGGCCTTGAGCTCCGTGGCCGCCAGCGCATAGCCCCCGCCGGCGCCATCGATAAAATGCAGGTGCCCGCCTTCACGCTCGAAGATGAGGCACGTGACAAGCGCCTCCTTTGCAATATGCAGGCCATACGCCAGCTCTCCGGTCCGGCGCCGTTCCTCCAGCCACCGGGTCAAGTCGATGCGCTGCGCCTCGGTCGCCGAGAGGATCATGCGCAACATGCCGTCGAACTTGCGGAAGTCGCTGTTGCGCACGACATCTTCGGTGTAGGTGCTCCAATTGATCTTCCCGATTTTTAGCCGGTGGCGCATGAACCAGGAGCCCAGGGCGCTGATGGCGCGCACCCGCCAGCGGTACCAGAATTGGGCGAGCCTTCCGGCCTGGCTGCGGTGGATGCGCGTCTCGCGGTCATACGCTGCCGGGTCGCCCGCCAACTGCAATTGTTCAATGGCGACGGGATGGCCGGATTGCTCGCCAAAGATTTCGCGCAGCTTCTTAACCACGTCGCCATAGATGCGCACGCGTCCTGCATTATCCGGCGCCCCGGCCTGGACCAGGAGCGAGAGCGTTTCGCCCTTTTCGCTGGGCACCCCGCGCCACCGGCACTCCAAGCCGACAAACGTCTCCGCCGTGGGCGCGGCATATTCCTCGATGCGGTAACCCGCGCCGCCAGCCGGGTCTTTCACCTTTTTTTCCGCCCAGGCCAGGCCGTCGCCCCAAAACGCCGCCAGCGCAAACCGGTCCGACAGGCGCACGCGCGCCACTTGCACGTCGTGGCCGGCCTGGCGAATATCGTCCACCGGCACCACGCCGATGCGCAGGCTAAGGTCAAAGCCATCGCGGGCCATGCGCCGCGTGGCGAGAAAAGCCGGCCGCGCCCGCGCCAGTTCACTTTTCGGCAGCGCCAGGGTCGCACCGTCTCCGCCAAAGATAAACGGCAGGTCCGAGCGTCCCAAGGCATTGAACGCGGCGATGAGCAGCGAGCTGCCCACGAGGTTCACATCCTTGTACTGCCCGCGGGCGATGGCGGCGGTCGAGCCTTCCACATCGCCGATGATGACCACCCAGTCATCCGGCAGCGTGGCATAGACCTCTGCGCGCGTCACATCCGCAAACGAGGGCCGGATCGGCAGCGCGGTGTAAAAGGCGTAGGGATCGACCGGCATACACCAGCCAGCATGGCAGCACTTGCCGCGATTTGCAGGCCGAAAAGTTTTTGCCCTGCTTACGGTGTTGCGGGGATGGGCGCCGGGTCCACCGGCGCAGGCACGGCTTCCGCGCCGTCCAGCCCGGTGCCGGTGACATTATAAATGCCCAGCAACGGTCCTCTATACCCGGTGACGTTGATGTTCTTCAGCTCCGCGCCCACAATATTCGTCAGCACCATTCCTTTCGTGCAGGTTCCCGAGATATTCTCCAGCGACAAGCCTTCAATGGGCTTGAGCGCCGAGACTTCATTCGCCGTCACCAGTGCCTTGCACGTCACGCGCACATTCGAGAAGCGGATGTTCTTTGCCGCCGGGTAGCCGATGAGGCCCGGCACCGGGTCGTCCGCCGTGTTGGTGTTGCCGCCGCGCGTCAGGTTGATGCGCAGGAAGTCGCCGGCGAGCACGTCAATGTCGTCCCCGGTGATGTTTTCGCACACCCCGGCGCGGCCGATGCGGGTCTTGAGGTAAATGGCCTGGGAATTGGCCGTGAATTTGCAGTGCTCGATGCGCAGGTTGCGCACCCCGGCGGAAATCTCGCTCCCGATGCCGATGCACGCAAAGGTGCGCCCGCGCATGGCGCAGTGCGTGATGAGCACGTCTTCCGTCGGCAGGCCCAGGCGCGCCCCGTTCATCCCGCGGCCGGACTTGATGCTCACGGAATCGTCGCCCGAATTGATGTCGCAGCCGGTGATGAGCACATTTTTGCACGAATCGACATCAATGCCGTCGCGTCCGCTGTAGATGTTGACGTTTTTAATGAGCACATTGGTGCAATAGGTCGGGTGCGTGTTCCAGTTGTTGCCGCCCTGCGTCACGGCAAAGCCTTCGAAGTGGATATCCTTGCACGAGATGGGTTCGATGACCTGCGCGCCGCGCGGCTCCACATTGCTGGCCGCCACGCCATTGTTGCCACGGATGGCGCCCGGGCCGACGATGCCAATATGCTCCACGTTTGCGGCGTAAATCAGCGAGCGGTGTCCGCGCAACATCCGGCCTTCCCAGCGCACGTCGATCAGCGGGTAATCGTCCAAATCCGGGCTGCCGGTCAGCAGCGCATCTTTTTCCAGGCGCAGCACGGTGTGGCTGCCAAGCTGGATGCTGCCAATGAGATATTCACCCGCCGGCACGACCACTTCGCCGCCGCCATTCACCGCGCACGTGTCGAGCGCCTTCTGGAATGCGGCGGTGTCCTTCGTCATGGCATCGCCGATTGCGCCAAAGGTGCGCACATTATACATTGCCTTCGGCGCCGGCAGCGGCACATCCAGCGCCGCCGGGGAATCCACCATCACTTTTTGCGCAGCCGGTTCGGCCGCCTGGCCGGGCCGCCATGCCAGCGCGAGCAGGCCTGCCAGAACCAGGCAGCATTTGGGTTTCATGGGAGGAGTTTTAAGGGTTGGCCGGCTTCAAATACGGTTTCAGCTGCGGCGCGGCGGTAGGCAGCTCATCCATGACGAGTCGGGCCATCGCCCGCGCGCCTTTTTCATTAAAGTGCGTGGTGTCGCCGCCTTCCAGCTCCTTGGTGGCGGTGGGGCCAAGTTGCGCATAAAGCTTCGCGCTCGAGGCATGGAGGTCGATCCAGGCGACGTGTTTTTCCGCGGCGACGGCCTTCATCGCCTCCGCATAGGGGATTAGCGAGTCCGTCGCCGTGCGCCGGCACATGGGGGTGACGAGCACCGGCACGCCGCCGATGGCCCGCGTCTCATCGATATATTTGCGCAGGTAGTCGCGAAAGTCGGTCGCGGCATTGGTGGCCTCGGGGTTCGTGGGCGCGTGCGAATCATTGTGCCCGAATTGGATGAGCACGATGTCCGGCTTCTCGGCCAGCGTCTTGGCCCACCAGCCTTCGTTGATGAAGGTCTTGGTGCTCCGGCCTGAGCGGGCCCAGTTGCTCACTGTCAGCTGGTCGTTGAAGTATTCCCCAATGTGCATCCCCCAGCCGTGGCGGTGGTTGGCCTCTGTGGGCGGGTAGTTGCAGACGGTGGAGTCGCCGATGATCGCCAGACGCAGCGGCTTGAGGTTCGCGGGTGGGTTGTCTGTTGAACGCGGCGCAGTCGTGCACGCCGCCAGACCCAGCGCCAGGCCGAGGAGAAGGGGGGTAAGCTTCATGGGGTGTCCCCAGCCTTGATAGCGCCCACCGCTTAATCAAACGCAAAAACCGGATCACGCCACCGCATTGTCCGCCTGCTCGGGCAGGTGCAGTTTCGCAATGTCTGGCGGGATGGCATATTCGCGCACGGCGTCCAGCAGGCGCTTGGGCAGCAGGCCCTCGATATACACACCCTCGCCGCGCGGTTGTTCGCGGCGCACGGCCCCGGCCTCATGCAGTTTGCTGATGAGGTCGTACCGCGAATGCGGGATGAGCAGCGTCTGCGGCGTAGTTTCCTCGGCGATCATTTCCTCGAGCTTCACCAGCAGCGTGTCTAGTCCGGCCCGGGTGTGCGCGCTTACAAAGATGGCGCCGTGGAACTGGCCCTTGAGCTCCGTCAGCACCAGCGGGTCTTCCACCCGGTCGATTTTGTTAAAGACGGTGAGGATGCGTGCCTTGTCCGCGCTAAGTTCCGCCAGCACCGCCATCGTGGTGGCATGATGCGCGGCGGCCTCGGGGCTGGAAGCATCGACCACGTGGATGAGAAAGTCCGCCACCAGGGCCTCTTCCAGTGTGGCCTTGAAGGCTTCGACCAACCGGTGCGGCAGGCGGCGCACAAAGCCCACCGTGTCAGTCAGCAGCAGGATGCGGCCCGACTCCATCTTCAGCCGCCGCGTGGTGGGATCCAGTGTCGCAAAAAGTTTGTCCTGGGCCAGGACGTGCGCCCCCGTCAGCGCATTGAGCAGGGAGGACTTGCCGGCATTGGTGTAGCCCACGATGGCGGCCGTCGGCAGCGGCACGCGCTGGCGCTGCCGGCGCTGGACATGGCGCTGCTTGCGCACAATCTCCAGCTCCGCGTGCATTTTTTGGATGCGTTCACGCACCAGGCGCTGGTCGATTTCCAGCTGCGTTTCGCCCTCGCCGCGCTGGTTCACGCCGCCGCCGCGCTGGCGGGAAAGGTGGCTCCACGCCCGCCGCAGCCGGGGGAGAAAATATTCCGCCTGCGCCAGCTCCACCTGCAGCCGCGCCTCGCGCGTGCGCGCCCGCGCGGCAAAGATGTCGAGGATGACTTCCTGGCGGTCGATGACGATGAGCCCGCTCTCCGCCTCCCAGTTGCGCTGCTGGGCCGGGTGCAGCTCATCGTCAAAGATTACCAGCTCGCAATTATTCGCCTTCGCCTCGGCGATGATTTCCGCCGTCTTGCCCGAACCGAGGAGAAAGCGCGGGTTCGGCTCGCGGATGCGCACCAGCTGGCGCGCGGGCAGGGCCAGGCCCAGGTTGGTGCACAGCTCGGCCAATTCCTCCAGCAACGCTTCAGCTTCCTCGCGGGATTGTTCGGACGTTTGCAGCCCGACCAGATAGGCGCGGGGTGCGGTGGGTATCGCGGAAACACCACTCATACGCGCCGGTAAATGGGATGCTTGCTCATTTATTTTCTTCGCCGTCCAAATCTTGAATCAATGGGAATAGTATGACGCCGGAGCCTTGGAATGTCAAGGCACCGACCGGCGGGAAACGGCGTCGGCGGGAATGATTTGCGTTTTCCCAAACGGCAAATTAGGTGAAATACCCGCGCCCCTTCGATGACACCCCCCATCCAGCCCGCCCCGCGCCTTTTTGTCCAACTCGGCTGGCTGGCGGCTTTTATCGCGGTGCTCTGCGCCGCCGGTTGCAGCAGCGGTGGCACCGCCCCGCAATCTCTCACCCAGGAGGATTACTACCCGCAGCCGCCCTCGCCGGTTTTCACGCCGGCTCCGCTGAATCCGCCCGCGCCTATCGCGCGCCCGCCTGCGCCAGCTCCTGCGCCCACGCCCGCTCCGCAACCCGTCGCTGGCCGTTTGGCTTTGGGCATTGATGTGCTGGCGGCGAGCAACTTTTCCATCCTCCAGGGTCTGCGTGTCGGTCTGCTGACCCATCCCGCCGGCGTCAACCGCGATGGCGTCAGCACAGTCGAGGTTCTGCGCCGCTCGCCGAACGTCAAGCTTGTCGCCCTCTTTGGTCCCGAGCATGGCATTTATGGCGATGAGGATGCCGGCAAACCCGTCGCCAACCGCGTTGACCGCCGTACCGGCCTGCCGGTGTTTTCCCTCTATGGCGACACGCGCAAGCCCACGACCGAGATGCTCAAGAACATCGATGTCCTGGTCGTCGATTTGCAGGACATCGGCACGCGCTCCTACACCTTTATCAGCTGCCTGCGCCTGGCGATGGAGGCCTGCTTCGAGCTCAACAAAACCATCCTGGTGCTCGACCGGCCCAACCCTCTCGGGGGCCTCAAAGTCGGCGGGCCCATGAGCAAGGATAACCTCATCAGCTACGTGGGCGCCTATCCCGTGCCTTATGTTTTTGGCCTGACCATCGGCGAGCTCGCGCAAATGACGCTCGACAACCCCGGCTGGCTCCAGATCAAGGAGACGGACCGACAGAACGCCATCAAGAACCACCGCCTCATCGTTGTGCCCATGAATGGCTGGCGCCGCTCCATGATCTGGCAGGACACGGGACTCAAATGGACACCCACCTCACCCAATATCCCCTCCGCAGGCTCGGCCTTTGGCTACGCGATGACGGGCTTGGTGGGCGTCGAAGGCATCCCGACCAAGTTCAGCTTTGGCATCGGCTCCGAATATCCGTTCCGCTTCCTGAACTATCCCGGTAAAAAACCCGCCGATCTGGCCGCCACGCTGACAGCCCTCAATCTCGCCGGCCTTAAATTCACGCCCTACACCTACCTCGACCCCAAAACCAAGATCGAACGCTCAGGTGTGTACCTTGGCATCACGGACTGGAATGCCGTGAGCCCCTCGCGCCTGGCCTTTGAACTGATGAAGCTCGATGCCGCCTGGAATCCCGGTGACTCCACCTGGCGGCGCGGCGACAACGCTTATATGCATATCAGCGGCTCCGGCGCGGATATGTTTGAGAAACTCATCGCCGAAAAGCCCGGCAACCCCAAGTTGTGGCTCAAGGAAATAACCGCCAAGGGCAAAAACGCGGACGTGGCCGGGTTCTTCCGCGATTGGGAGGCGCAGGACGCAACCTTCCAGCAGCGCAGCCAGCGCTGGTGGATCTATCCGAAGTGAGCCCGCCCCGCCGGGCGCTTAGCCCAGCTTCACCAGCTTGCCGCCATACACGGCGTCTTTGCCGAGTTCTTCCTCGATGCGCAGCAGCTGGTTGTACTTGCACACGCGGTCCGTGCGGCACAGCGAGCCGGTCTTGATCTGCCCGGCGTTGGTCGCCACGGCCAGGTCGGCAATCGTGGCGTCCTCGGTCTCGCCCGAACGGTGCGAGATGACAGCGGTGTAGCGCGCCTCCTTGGCCATCTCGATGGCGTCGAAGGTTTCCGTCAGCGTGCCAATCTGGTTCACCTTGACGAGAATCGAGTTCGCAATGCCCTCGCGGATGCCGCGGCGCAGGAAGCTCGTGTTCGTCACAAACAAATCGTCGCCGACAAGCTGCGTCGTGTGGCCCAGCGCCACCGTCAGCTTCTTCCAGCCATCCCAGTCGCCCTCGGCGCAGCCGTCCTCGATGGAGATGATCGGGAATTTCTTTTGCAGCCCCGCGTAGAAGGCCACGATCTCCTCGCCCGTGCGCTCGGAGCCGTCGGATTTCTTGAAGATATATTTTTCCTTCTTCTTGTCGTAAAATTCGGAGGAGGCCACGTCGAGCGCCAGGTACACTTCCTTGCCCAGCTTGTAGCCGGCGTCCTTCACGGCGCGGGCGATGACTTCGAGCGCGTCCTCATTGCTGTTGAGTTTCGGGGCAAAGCCGCCCTCATCGCCCACGGCGGTCGAGAGCCCGCGGCCCTTGAGCACCTTCTTGAGCGCGTGGAAAATCTCCGCGCCCATGCGCAGCGCCTCGCGGAAGCTGTCCGCGCCCACCGGCATCACCATGAATTCCTGGATGTCGATCGGGGCGTCCGAGTGCGCGCCGCCGTTCATGATGTTCATCATCGGCACGGGCAGCACCTTGGCGTTCGGCCCGCCGAGGTATTTGTAAAGAGGCTGGTTCAATGCGGCGGCGGCGGCGTGCGCCGTGGCCAGCGAGACGCCCAGGATGGCGTTCGCGCCCAGCTTGGCCTTGTTCTCCGTGCCGTCGAGCTTGAGCATCGCGCGGTCCACACCCAGCTGGTCCGTCGCGTCCTTGCCTTCCAGTTCGGGGGCGATGATGCGGTTCACATTGTCCACCGCGGTCAGGACGCCCTTGCCATTATAGCGCTTGCTGTCCACGCCCTTGGGCAGGTGCTTGGACGGTACCGCGCCGTCGCGCAGCTCCAACGCTTCGTGTTCACCCGTGCTGGCCCCGGAGGGCACCGCGGCGCGGCCCAGGGTGCCGCAGGCCAGTTTGACGTCCACCTCGAGGGTGGGATTGCCGCGGGAGTCGATGATCTCGCGGGCGTGGATGTTGGCGATCGTGGTCATGGCAGCCGCCAAGCAAGCCACGCGCCCGCCCGCGAGTCAATCCAGCATCCAAGAAACACCGTGCCTGCGAGAACGAGATGTAAACGAAGGCCATTAGGGTAGGGCCCAACATCCTGCTGGGCCTAGCCCGTCTTCAACTCCGGGCCTTGCACGGTGCCAGGGAGAAGATGGCCCAAGCCATGATGGCAAAGGCGCCACCCGCGATAGTCGCCCGCAGCCAAATCGAGGTTGCTTCATCGCGCAGGGCCATAAGCAGGCCGAAAAGGCCGATGCCCGCCGCCAGCCGGGCCCAGCGCCATTTGTCCGTCGAGGGGGTGGTGTTAGTCATGGCTGGGTGCAGTATTAAGAATTAATGTGCCGGCCTGCAAGCCATTCGCGGAGGCCGTCACCGTGATCTTGCCGCTCGCATCCGTGGCCCGTACGAGGGCCAGCACGCGGCCGTCCTTGGTCGTGCGCTCGGGATTCGGGTAGGGCACATGGTTGTCGAGCTTGCCATTGTCCGTGGCTACGACTTTGCCAGGGCCATCGATGCTGAACTTCACGGAGGCATCCTGCACGGGCACGCGCACGCCTTTGTCGTCTGTCACCATGGCGCGCACAAACACCACGTCGTCAAACGTCGGGGTGGCGGTGGTGCGGTCGGCGGTCAGCACCAGCTTCGCCGGCTTGCCGGCGGTTTGCAAAATGTCCGTGGCGGCTTCTTTGCCGCCGTTGCGACCCACGGCTTTCAGTTCGCCGGGCGCATACGTCGTCTGCCACACGCGCGGGCTGGCGTCCTTGGGCAGCGCCTTCACACCCAGCGACTGGCCGTTGAGGAACAGCTCCACTTCCTCGCAATTGCTGAAGACCTGCACCGTGGCTTGCGTGTAATTATTTTGCGGCGACCAGTCGTCCGCCAGCCGTACACTCACCGGGGGGGTCGAGCCGCCGGCGCCCACTTCCACCGCATGGTCGGCGCTCCGGGCAATGTGCACCACCGGCTTTTTGGACCACCAGGCTTCGCGCTCAAAGCCATTGGCCTTCACCACCAAGGCCGTGTCCACCAGGCCGGAGCCGCTGACCGTGCGAGGCCAGGCGCCGCCGGGGTCGTCCACGCCAGTTTGGCGGGCGGCAAAGCCTTCGCCGAGATAGTCAATCCCCGCCCAGAGGAAGCACCCCGCCAGTTGCGGGTGGTCGCGCAGGTAGGCCCAGGTGCGCGGATCTTGGTGCTCTTCGGTGTTGATGAGCTTGCGCGTCGGCACATTCTGCTGTTGGGCGACCATGTAGCTGTCGCGGTAGTTTGTGCCGATGACATCTTGCATATCCGCATAGCCGTTGGAGTAGTCGCTCTTGCTGTCGGGCTGCAGGAGCGCCTGGGTCACGGGGCGGCTCGGGTCGTATTGGTGGAAGGCGTCCACCAGGCCGCGCAGGATGTTGCGCGTGGCTTCGCTGTTGCTCGAGTCGTGGATTTCATTGCCCGCGCTCCAGATGATGATGGAGGGGTGGTTGCGGTCGCGCAGGACGGCGTCCCGCAAATCCCGCAAGGACCATTCCTTGAAAAAGAGGTTGTAGCCCTGCTCCGCGTTGGGCTTCGCGGTCATCCAGCTGTCGAACATCTCGTCCATGACGAGAATGCCCATCTTGTCGCAAATATCCAGCTCCACCGGATTGGGCGGATTGTGCGCCATGCGGATGGCGTTGGCGCCCAGCGCCTTCATCGCGGCGAAGCGCGCCTCATACACGCTGCGTGGCACGGCTTCGCCCACGGCGCCGCCGTCCTCATGGATGCACACACCGAGGATTTTCACGTTCTTGCCATTAAGCCAGAAACCGGTCTCCGGCTTGAACTCGATCTTGCGGATGCCAAACGTCGCGGAATCCACGTCCACCGCGCGCGTGTCCATCATGCCGCTGCCGCCGTTCGGCGTGCTGTTGTTCACGACGGCCACCATCGCTTGATAAAGGTTCGGGTTTTCCAAATCCCAAAGTTTCGGGCTGGGGACGGGGATGTCCTGTTGGAACGTCGCGCTCTGCCCGGCTTCAATCGTCTGCGGCGCGCTTTTGTACGACGGCCCGACCATGTGCCCGTCGCGGTCATGCACCATGCTTTGCACAAGATAGGAGCCCGCGGTGGTGGAGTTGTTCGTCACCGTGGTTTGCAGGTGCACGGTCGCCTTCTCGGCGGTCACTTCCGGCGTGGTCACATATAGGCCCCATGTCTCCACGTGCACCGGATTTGTGACCACCAGGCGCACATGGCGTTCGATGCCCGAACCCGTGTAGTAGCGCGACACGGGTTGCAGGCCGTTGTTCACGTTCACATCGATCACGTTGCGGCCGTCCGCGCCGTCGCCAAATTTCAGGTACGGCGTCAGGTCATAGTGCACGCTCACATAGGGGTAGGGGCGCATCCCGAGCGAATGCCCGTTGATGAACACCTCGCCGTTGGCGGTGATGCCGTCGAATTGGATTTCCACGCGCTTGCCCTTGTCCGCGGCCGGGAGGGTGAAGGTCTTGCGGTACTGTGCCGTGCCCGTGGGCAAGTAGGCGCCGCCGCGCTTCGCGGGGGAGTCTGCGCTGAAGTCTCCGGCATTGGACCAGTCGTGCGGCAGGTCCACGACGACCGGCGTCTGGCTCTCCGCCCCGGCGATGTCCGCCCGGTGGAATGTCCACGCCGTCTCCAGCGGAAATACCAGCCGCGCACCGGCCGGGGCAGGTGGGTTGGCCGGGACGAGGGTGTTCGTCGGCGCCTCCGTGGGGGCGGGGGCTGCGCTCAATGCGGTAGCGAGCAGCAGCGAAAATACAGATGCGGGGATGCAGGGGCGGGTCTTCATGGGGGGTGCCGATTAGAACAAACCTGCGCCCGCAATGAAAGTATGGAAAAGGCCCCCACAATGCTGCACCCGCTGTTTTATGCCGGTGCACAGAGGATGCCCCGCCCACTGCCGCTTACTTGCTGCTGGGGCTCACCCCGGAAGGCGTTTGCCCACCAAAACTGGAATTCCCAGGCATGGTGACGCCGCGCCCGCCCGCCGGGCCGCGCGGGATGATCACCCCGCCCGTGCCGCCTTCCTCCGGGTGCGCCTTCGCATATTCCACCCCTGCCCCCACGTCTTTGATGGCCTGCTCCACACTTTGCAGGGCTTTTTCGCGAAAGCCGCCTTTGTCCGGAGCCGCATCCTCCAGCGCGCGCTTGGCCTCCTGTAGGCTCAAATAGGCGCGCACCATATTGGGCTGCCCCACCGGCCCGCCGCGCCGCGCGCTAGTGGCTGTGCCTGCGCCCGTGCCGCGCACGACTGTCATGACTGGCGCGGACGAGGGACGGTTGACCACCGGGGCCGGCGCCTGGGCCAGGAGATAGCCGCCGCCCACGCTGAGGGCTGCCGCTAGGGATAACACCATAACTCGGGAGGGCATTTTCATGGGGATTCCTTTTGCCTGAAGAGGAAGTGCAGTGTGCGCAGCGGCGGAAAAATTGCGCCGCGCATGATGTGATACTCTGGCACGTTAAACCCCGCGAGGCGACTCTGTTTGCGTAAAAAACCCATGAATTGCCTGGCCTTTGTTATCCATCCAAATCCTTTGGGGCTGACTCCAACGCCCGCAAGTTTGGGAATTCGATGGCTTTTGTAGGGGCGCAGGCTTGCTGCGCCCGTCCATGCATTCTCTCGCCGACTCAGGCCGGGGGCACTTCCACCGCGCCTTCCAAGGCCCGGCGCGCGGGCGTCATCGTGTACACCCACGCTTCGCCCAGTGCCTCGGTGTTTTCCGTCTTGGGGTCATCCGCAAAACAGGCCACGCGCGTGCGCAGGTACGTGTTCTCATCCGCCGGCAACCGGGGGTCGTAGCCTTCCAGCCGGTCGATCGCGCGCAGCACTTCCTCCTGGTGCAGTACCAGCCGCCACCCGCGCACCCACGGGTCGCCCACCTGCCCGGCCGGCTCGCCCATGGCGAGGTAGCCGTCGCTCAGTTTGTACACGCGCCCGCGCGCCCGCGCCGGGATGAGCTCCGCCACGCGGTGTTCGCAAAAACGCTTCCAGTTGGAGCCTCCCGGCACCAGCGAACCATAGACAAACAGGGCGAGATCCATCGCTTGCTTCATGCACAAATTGTGCCAGGGCCCATGGTCTTGCCGAGCCGGAATTTTCCTTGGCCGCTGCCGCCTCCCCGGGTAAACTGGCCAGTTCCCGCTCTCCGTGAACCGCGTCCATATCAAGACTTACGGCTGTCAGATGAACGAGCGCGACTCCGAGGCGGTCGCGTCGCTCCTGCGCGCGCGCGGTTATGCCATGGTGGAGGACGAGGCGGAGGCCGATGTCGTGCTGCTTAACACCTGCGCCGTGCGCGATCTCGCGGAGCAAAAAGCCATGGGCAAGGCCGCCCACCTCAACAAGCGCAAACGCCGCAACCCGCGCTTTGTCGTTGGCGTGCTCGGCTGCATGGCCCAAAACCGCGGCACCGACCTTCTCGACCGTCTGCCCGACCTCGATTTGCTCGTCGGCACGCAGAAGTTCCACCGCGTGCCGGATATGCTGGACCATCTCCTCGCCACCCAGCGTGGTCTCGGCCCGCGCCCGAAAACCTTGGTGGACTTGGACGCCGAGGAAGGCTCGCAGAACGAAATCAGCGGCCACGTCAGCACGGGCGATGCCGCCCAAATTTCCGCCTACATTTCCATCATGCAGGGCTGCAATATGCACTGCACGTTCTGCATCGTCCCCAAAACGCGCGGCGAGGAACGTTCGCGCCCCATGGACGACATCGTGCGCGAGGCCGGGGAACTCGTCGCCCAGGGCACGCGCGAGATTACTTTGCTCGGCCAGATTGTCACCAGCTATGGCCGGCGCGAATTTCCGATGGTCGGCGGCAAAACGCCGTTTGTGCAGTTGCTCGAACGCCTGCACGCCCTGCCCAACCTCCACCGCATCCGCTTCACCTCGCCGCATCCCAGCGGCTACAAGGCCGACCTCATCGCCGCCTTTCGCGACTTGCCCAAGCTTGGCGAATACGCGCACCTGCCGCTCCAAAGCGGCTCCGATGCCATCCTGCGCGCCATGAACCGGCCCTACACCGCCGATTCCTTCCGCCGCATCATCGCCAAGCTTCGCGAGGCCCAGCCGCGGATGTGGTTTTCGACCGACATCATCGTCGGCTTTCCCGGCGAGACGGATGCCGACTTTGCCGCCACGCGCGATTTGTTTGCGGAGGTCGGCTTCGAGATGGCCTACCTTTTTAAATATTCCACACGCACGGGCACGCCCGCCGCGGAGATGCCCAACATGATTCCCGAAGACGTGGCCGAGGCCCGGCACAAGGAACTCATGGACATCCTGGAAAAACGCTCCCTCGCGCGCAACGAGGCGCTGGTGGGCACGGTGGAGGAGGTTCTGCCGCAGGAAACCGCCAAGCGTCCTGCCGGCCGCCTACTTGGCCGCACGCGCGGCTACCGCAAAGTGTTCTTCGACGCCCCGGAGCGCCTGCTCGGCGAGCTCACGCAAGTCCGCATCACCAAGGCCACCGTCGCGGCACTCGAAGGCGAAGTGGTGGTTCGCTCCTAGCAAGGCAGGGCCCAGCGTCTCGCTGGATCTCATAGGGGCGCAGTCTTGCTGCGCCCGCTTGGCCACCGGCATGACCTCTGGCTTGCCTTTCATTCCTTATCCGCCATCCTCTTCTCTTCCGATGACCCTCTACGCTGCCACCTTGTCCGCCGCTGTGTTGCTGCTGGCTTTCGGCCTGGCCTTCCTCTGGAGCGGCCCGGCCATGGAGCGCGCGGTCACGGACTTTCCGCGTTCACGTCCCGCGGCCGTGGTGTTTTTCGGGGCCGCCACCTTATGGTATTTGCAGGTGTTGAGCCAGCTGGGCCCGGCGGATTTTGGCGATTACCGCCAAATACTCATCGTCGTCTTTGCGGCCGTCGGCCTCGGCGCATTCTTCGTCGCCAAGGATTTTCTCGCCGTGCGCGGACTCGCGGTGTTGGCGCTGCTGGCGGCGCGTCCCGCGCTTGATGCCTCCATGGTCTATACCCCGCCGCCGGATTCGCGCGTCGTGCTCAATCTCTTTGTCTATATCGTCATCGTGCTCGCCATCATCATGGGCGCCTCGCCCTACCATGCGCGCGATTTGCTGGGCTGGCTCTTTGCCCGGCGCGCCCGCGCCCGCGCGCTCGGCGCCCTTTGCGCGGTGTACGGCGTGGTGCTGGTCGTGCTCGCGGCCGGTTATCGGGGCAAATACTAGGGCTGATTTTGATTTACGGTTTACAGTTTTCGGTTGGAGGCAGGGTTCGCTCCAAATCGCAGCGGCTGGGAAACTTAAACCGAAAGAAATTCTCCATTGCCACTCCTGCGCGCAAACCGTAAACTGCCAACAGTAAACCGTTAACCTCTTCCCCCTTCCGCTTCATGTCGATGCTCCCGACATTGCCCGACGGTCCCGGCCTCATTTTTGTTTTTTCCGGCCCGTCCGGCAGCGGCAAGACCACCCTCTGCAGCGCGCTTCTGGCCGCCGTGCCGCGCGCCAGGCACCTCGTCACCTGCACCAGCCGCGCCCCCCGCCCGGGCGAGGTGGACGGCACCGACTACCGCTTCCTCTCCGCCGCGCAGTTTGACACCGCGCTCGCCGCCGGCGAATTTTTCGAGCACGCCCTTGTCCACGGCAACCATTACGGCTCCCGCCGCCGCGATGTCATCATGCTCCTCGACCAGCGGCAGGACGTCGTCTTCAACGTCGATGTCCAGGGCGCGGCCACCATCCGCAAGACCGCTGCGGCCGAGCCTCTGCTCGCCGGCCGCCTCGTCACCATCTTTGTCATCCCCCCGCCGGTTGAGGAACTGCGCAAGCGCCTCCAGGGCCGCTCGCAGGACAAGCCGGAGGAGATCGAGCTGCGCCTGCGCGCCGCCGCCGACGAGATCAAGCACTGGAACGAGTTCGACTACGTCATCCCCAGCGCCTCGCGCGAGGAGGACCTCGAGCGCATCCTCACCATCTACCATGCCGAGCGCCTCCGCGTCCGCCCCGGCTCCAAGGCCCCCGCCGGCTGGGAATACAAACCGGCGTAAGCGTCAATGTCTTAAGGCAGGGCTTGGCTTTCCGCGGTAGGGCGGGGCCTCCGGACCCGCCTGGCTTACAACGATTGCGTGGATTCCGTGGCGCGGCGCTTCAGCCCGCGCCTATTTGCACCAACACGGGTTGCGAGCGCGGGCTAAAGCACTGCGCTACGAAAATGCGGCACCGGCCGCCCGCTCAACCCACGCTCAACGCCGCGCGTACGACGCGTTGCGGATCCGGCAGCTGGATTTTTTCGAGCGGCATCGAATAGATCGCCGGGGCGTCGAGGGCCGACACGCGTTTGATGGGCGCATCCAGCTCGTCAAAGGCTTCGGACTGGATGAGGTGCGAGATTTGCGCGCCCACGCCGCAGAAGGGTTTGTTCTCCTCCACGAGCAGCACGCGGTGCGTCTTTGCGACGGATTTCAAAATCGTCTCCGTGTCCAGCGGGCGGATGGAGCGCAGGTCCACCACTTCGACCGACACATCGTGCTCCGCCTGCAAAATCTCCGCGGCCTTGAGCGAGGTGATGACGGCGCGCCCGTGGGCGACAATCGTCAGGTCCGTGCCCTCGCGCTTGATGTCCGCCTTGCCGAGGGGAATGGTGTAGTCCTCGTTGGGCACTTCGCCGGTGTCGCCATAGAGCAGCGTGTTCTCCATCACATACACGGGGTCGTTGTCGCGGATGGCGGACTTGAGCAGGCCTTTCGCGTCATACGGTGTCGCCGGGCAGACGACCTTGAGTCCCGGCGTGTTGGCGATGAAATTCTCCGGCGTGTGCGAGTGCGTCGCGCCGACGCTCGTGCCGCCGTTGGCCGGCCCGCGGATGACGATGGGCAGGTTGATGAGCCCGCCTGACATATAGCGGATGCTCGCGGCGTTGTTGAACACCTGGTCAAACGCGACATAGCTGAACGACCAGAACATGAACTCCATCACCGGGCGGATGCCCAGCATGGACGCCCCGATGCCCAGGCCCACAAAGCCGGCCTCGCTGATGGGCGTGTCCACAATGCGCTTGGGCCCGTATTTTTCGAGCAGGCCTTCGGTGACCTTGTACGCGCCGTTGAATTGCGCGACTTCCTCGCCCATGATGACGACGTTCGGGTCGCGGTCGAGTTCCTCGACCATCGCATGGCGCAGGGCTTCGCGGTAAGTGATGACAGGCATGGACTTATTTATTTGATGAGAGGCTTATAGCAAAATTATCCAGTCGAATTTCACCTAAAGTTGGTTTGCGATTTGCATTAAAGATGCTCGAACTGTGAACATTATCGCCAGTTTGATCAACTTTATTGAAGAATATCTGACAGATTGCCAATCCAGGTTGAACTGCGATAGGAATCTCACCGACGTTTGTAATCTCTAAGGTCAAGCATCCAGTGAAGCCTGGATGGATGCCCGTAGCTGTTGCAATAATCAAGCCACGCCTTCCCCAGGATGATCGGCCAATAACTTCTCCGCATAAATCTCTAGGAAATTTGAGCCACTCCAATGTAACGCCCAATACAAAGGTTCGGGGGTGAACAACAAATTTTTCTCCAAAAGGTATATAATGCATTTTTGCTAGCCGATTCTCGCTAACAGCAACCCCCCTATCTTTAGGTGCGGAAACATCAAGGACGGACGCCTTGCTTGGCCGCAGAATGGAAAACCAAGTGCCCAGCCTTAGATCAACAGATGCTTGGCCGCATTTCGCAAGCTCTTCAAGGTTCGGGCAAGGCTTGATTATGAGCGGATGACTTTTGCCGCCTTTCTGTAGCCTGGACGCGATTTCTGTAGAATGTAAAATCATGACTTCGTCCTTTTTTCAATTTCAAATATCTCAAAGCTTTTAATTACTAAATCGCTAAGAATCAGGTCTTCATTTTCCTTAATCTTGGAAATAGCCCTCCATTTGTCAGTGTCATGATACACTGTCCAGGCTGCTTCCATTATTTCAGAGATAGACTCACAACCATCAGCTGGAACGAGTTCTAGAAATGAGTGAACAGCTTGCTCAACGCGATCTTTATCGTATTTTGGCAGATTAATATTACCAAGAATATCAGAAACCCATTTTTGAATTTTAACTGCCATTGATTCAGTAACTGCATCAGCTATGCTAACGTGCAATTTTGTTTCATCGCTCCAAGTGCTGGGCAGTGGAGTTTGGTGCAGGGGCTTTATAAAAATCTCGGGAAGCTCAATATTGTAAGCCAATGTTGCAGCACGCAAAAACATCGCTCGCTTCTCAATGCTTGGATAATTGGGAGTGCGTGGAAGAAAGTTAGCTAGCGAGGCATAATAAAGATAGCTATACAAAAACGAACTTTTAAATAAGTATAAACCTACAAAATCACAAAACACTTCTATGATTTGTTGTTCGGAGTACAATATAATCTTTTTCCACGGACGATCCTTGACCGTCTCCTTGTTGATATCTCCTCGGTCGGCAGTTTTGTAAATTTTTTTAAATTCATCTTTAAAATTACTTCCAGAAGCGTCCCATTTCTTGAGTAAAACATCACAAACTACAGCAGGTAACTCTTCATTGAGTTTATCTTGCATCCGTTCTTTATGCCATAGGGGATGGCCCAATTCATGGCCGCTCCATGGGATTAAAAAGGGATAAGAGCTTTCAGTTGCGGGAAATCCAATTAGGATATAGTTTTTTAAGAATGTTTCTTCAGTAAAATTATAGACAAAAGGGCTGAACTCCCATTCCGATGAAATAATTAGTTTTGTTTTTGGCCCTAAAATCAGTTTCGCCATTCGAAGAAGCGGCCCATGTATTTCGAAACAGTTCCGAATATTTGTGGATCGAATTAAAAATCCCAACAGCACTATAATTCGCCTAAAATGATTTGGAACAAGCCGCTGAAAGACAAGTCTTGTATGATCATCATTAATTGCTGGATTTATAGCATTAACTGTATTCAACAATATTTGCGTCCGAGCCTCCAATTCCCTGACGGCTTCCAAGGCTGCATTGTTTGGAAATTCGTAATCCTTAACCTTTCTAATCTCTGCTAGAAGATTACTTAGAAGGGTTCGGGAATACGAGGGTATCATTGCTTTTCGGGTAGGTGCTCTTGAGCTTCTATAAACGAATCCTGATAAGTCAGTGCTTGATTTGCTAATGCGATACAAAATTTCTTAATTTCTCTTAAGGAGTCAATGTTTGTATCTTTTGATATAGAGGCAAGGTTGTTTGCAATGGAAAGAATCTTTTCCGTTTGGCCCTTCGAATTGCCCTTGCCGTGAAATGTTTCAGCTAATGCTTCATTAAAAACAAATTGTGTTCCAAAATTTACAATAGAGTTAACCTTAGGCCCTCCGGTTTTAATGGACTCTAATAGGCACCTCGAAAGATTTTTGCATGCAGAACCATCAATCTTAGTTGCATGCTCAAACATACTAGAAATAAAAAAATCTATCTCAAATGCAGCATTAGCTGCAAGAAATGGCAGATCCATATCATAGGCATCTAAAGGACCATGAATATCATATGTAATTTCGTCTTCCACGGCTCAATATAGTGTTATTTTGTTCATCATGTCAACTGAATGTGATGCGCCCCTCGGAGTTGGTCTTGCCGGTGCGGTTGTCCTCTTCCCAATAGACATCCTCGAGGATGGACTCAGGCTTGGGGAAGGGCGACTCGTCGGCGAACTTGAAGGAGGCCTCGGCCTCGGCGCGGGCTTCCTCGTCGATTTTCTCCACCGTGGCGTCGTCGAGGACGTTTTCAAACTGGAGGCACTTCTTGAACAGCATGATGGGGTCGCGGTTCTCGCTGTATTCGCGAATCTCTTCTTTGCTGCGGTAGGTGACGTCCGGGTCCGACACGGAGTGGCCGCGGTAGCGGTAGGTGAAAATTTCCAGCAGCGTGGGCTTGGATTCCTCGTGCGCGCGCTTGATGGCCTCGGCGGTTTTCTGGCGCACTTCGTAGAGGATGTTGCCGTTGCACATATCCCACGCCATGTCGTAGCCGTCGGCGCGCTTGGCCAGGGGCTCGCCCGCGCTGGAGCGCGCCTGGCTCGTGCCCATGGAGTACTGGTTGTTCTCGATGATGAAGACGACCGGCAGGTTCCACAGCGCCGCGAGGTTGTATGCTTCGTGCACCGCGCCTTGGTTGACGGCGCCGTCGCCCATATACGTCAGGCAGCAGCCCTTGAGACCCTTGAACTTCAGCGCATAGGCGATGCCTGTGCCCAGGGGGATCTGGCCGCCGACGATGCCGTGGCCGCCCCAGTAGTTCTTATCCGGCGCAAAATAGTGCATCGAGCCACCCTTGCCCTTGGAACAGCCGGTGACTTTGCCCAGCAGCTCCGCCATGCATTCGTTCATCGTCATGCCCACGGCCAGGGCGTGCCCGTGGTCGCGGTAGGCGGTGATGATATGGTCGTTTTTGCCGAGGAGCGAAATGGTGCCCATCGCCACGGCTTCCTGGCCGATGTAAAGGTGCAAAAAGCCGCCGATTTTCCCCTTTTGGTAAACCTGGATGCACCGTTCCTCAAAACGGCGGATGCGCACCATGTCGCGGTACATGCGCAGCTTGTCCTTGGCGGTCAGGCTGGCGTTGGCGGGTTGCTTGGCCAGGGCGGCCATGGCCTTCGGCTCCAGCTCGGGCTTGAGGGCGGCGCGGGTGGCGGTCTTGCTGCTCACAGGATGGGGGGATGGGTTGGACAAATAAGGCGGAGTAGAACCATGCACGCTCCCCCGCCGCCCTTCAACGTTAAAAGCGGCCTGCCAGGGGTCGCCTTTATTATAATGAACAACGTTGCTTGAGGTAGGGCGGGGCGGCCCCGACCCGCCTGGTCCTTCGACTATCCCTGCTCCCCAAACAACTCGTTTTGCCGCGATTTTGCCGGCAGGGGGCTGGGGGTCGGGTGCAGATGCCGCGGCGGCTTGGGCACCCGCGCCGTCACGGCGTCTTCGCGCTCGCGCACGATGCGTTCGCAAATCGCGCGCACGTGCATCTTCAGCCACTGCGTGGTGCTGCTTTCCGGTCGGTAGTCCGCCGGGCCGTAGGCATGGATGCGCCCGGTTTGCAGGAGGCTGTCGTTCTGCGCAAATTCCGCCTGGCTGGCCGGGTCGTACACGGCATACGTCTGCCCGCCGTTGCGCCGCACCACGGAGAACACCGGCACGTCGCTCGGCCCGTCCGCCACGTAGATCATGTTTTTGATGGGCACGCGCCGGTCCTCCGGCCGCACCACGGCGTTCACGTCGATCTCGGGGTTCTTGTTCGAGCCTTTGTTGATCTCGAAGATGAAGCGCGTTTTGATGGTGTTGTCCACCATGACGCCGATTTGGGCGATTTCCCAGTTCACACCTTCGAGCGCCATTTCCTCCTGCCGGGTATAGTGCGGCGGCAGCGGGTTTTCCACGAATTCGCAGCCATACACCCCGTCCACCTTGGGCGCGATGGCGCTGCCGCGGATCATCTCCGCCAGCCCGGTGCTGATGATGTAATGCTCCAGGCTGATTTCGCACTGCACAAACTCCGGCCGCTGGCGCACGGACTCGCGCAGGTCGTCAAAGAGCTTGGGCAGGCCAGGGAAAAATTTCAGCTTCGCCCCCAGTTCGCGCAGCAGGCGGTTGTTCAGCCCGCGCATCGGCCCGTTGCGCACATAGCTCAGCAGATGGTTGAGGTACACCGTGTCCTTCGACGCATGCACCCCCCGCCGCGCATAAACCTCGGGCAGCCGGTTCACCTCCGCCCAGAAGCGCTGGCCGTCCACGCCAAAATGTTCGAAAATCGGCGCCTGCATATAGCCTGGCACCAGCGTCTTGTCGAAATCCCAGATCACCGCGACGATTTCACGGCTGCGCAGCGTGTCCTTGGATTCAGGCATGACTCCGCCAGCTTAACCCACCGGGTTCGGTCTTAAAACAAAAAACCGCCATTAACTCTTAGGGAGGGGCGCAGTCTTGCTGTGCCCGGCACCCCCTTCATCCTCAGGCTTCCCTCCGTGGGCATTTTCCGCTACTTTCCCGTGCTTACTTTCATGGAACTTCCCCCCATCGAGCCCTTTGCCAAGCGCCTCGCCGAGCTCAACACGCTCATGGCCGCGTCGGACTTTTACTCCGACCAGCGCCGCGCCGCCGCCTTGGGCCGCGAGCACCAGATGCTCACCGAGCTCGTCGCCCTCCACGCCCAGCTCAAGCAGACCTCCGACTCCATCGCCGAGAACGAGGCCCTCGTGGCCGACCCCAAGTCCGACGCCGACTTGCGCCAGCTGGCTGAGGAAGAACTCGTCACCCTCCGCGCCGAGCTGCCCAAGCTGCACGAGCGCGTGCTCGTCGCCATGCTCCCGCCCGACCCGTCCGACGCCAGCAACACCATTGTGGAAGTCCGCGCCGGCACCGGCGGCGACGAGGCTTCGCTTTTCGCTGGCGAGATGTCGCGTATGTATATGCGCTACGCGGAAACCCACGGCTGGAAGATCGAGCCCCTCGACTCCAGCCCCTCTGAGGCCGGCGGCTATAAGGACATCACCTTCCTCGTCAGCGGCAACGACGTGTACCGCACCCTCAAATGGGAAAGCGGCGTCCACCGTGTCCAGCGCGTTCCCGCCACCGAGGCCAATGGCCGCATTCATACTTCGACGGTCACCGTCGCCGTCCTGCCCGAAGCACAGGAAGTGGACGTGCAGATCAGCCCCGATGAATTGGAAATCACCGTCGCCCGCGCCAGCGGCCCCGGCGGCCAGGGCGTGAACACCACGGACTCCGCCGTGCAGATCATCCACAAGCCCACGGGCCTCATCGTCAAATGCGCCGACGAGCGTTCCCAGCTCAAGAACAAGGCCAAGGCCCTCAAAGTGCTGCGCGCGCGATTGCTGGAACGCAAGCAGGAGGAGGAAGCCGCCAAATACTCCGCCCAGCGCAAGGCGCAAATCGGCACCGGCGACCGCTCGGAGCGCATCCGCACCTACAATTTCCCGCAATCCCGCGTCACCGACCACCGCATCGGCTTCACCGCGCACAACCTGCCCAACATCATGGAAGGTCAGATCGACGACCTCCTCGTCGCCCTCGCCGAAGCCGAGAAGGCTGAGAAGCTGAAAGCCTTGGCCGAAAAAGCCGCCGGCGGGAAAAATTAAATTTTATAATTCGCTTGCCTATGCATCGGAATTCGATGTATGGTGGGCGGCATGAATTTCAAAGGCAGCTTGCCGGCCCTTATTTTGCAGAATCTCTCCGGGGGCTCCAACCACGGCTACAGCATCGCGCAGGACATCAAAAAGTCCTCCAAGGGCGTGCTCGATTTCAAGGAGGGCACCCTCTACCCCGCATTGCACGGGCTGGAGGCCAAGGGGCTCATCACCTCCGCCGTGCGCCTGGAAAACGGTCGCGAGCGCCGCTATTATAAATTGACGGAGAATGGCCGCAAAACCCTCGCCAAGGAGCGGCAGGAATGGCTCGCCGTCTCCGGTGCCATCAATCTCATCCTTAAGGAGGCCACATGAACTTTGAAAATGATTTAAGAGTCACCTTGCTGGCTGTTGGCGGAGTTTTGATTTTGTCCTATTGGCTTTATCAGCAAGTGCAGCGTTGGCGGCAGCCGGCTGCCCGCAATCTGGCCGAGTGGCTCAGCGAGGCCACCGGGGACTTGGTGCCGTCGGCCCAAATCCGTCTTCGTGCCGAGATTGCGGAACACTACGCGGAGTCCGTGCAACATTATCAGGAAAGCGATTGCTCCGAGCACGACGCCCAGTCCCGCGCCTTGGCGGACTTGGGCAGCCCTCGTGTCGCCGCCCGCCGCTTCAGTCGGCAATATTTCACGCAGAAAGAAACATTGGTTTTCGACCGCGCCGCGGGCCGGCACCAGGGGGTGAGCGTCCCCCTCCTGCACTTGGTGGTGTGTCTCGGCTTCAGCATCCTTATTTTGAAATTTCCCAAAAGCTCGGCCTTGCCCGATGTCTTTTGGAGCATCTTGGTTTACTTGGTCTGGTTGGTCACCATCGGAGGCATCGTGGTGCGCCGATGGTATGCGCGTAGCGAACCGCCCAAGGCCAGCTGGGGCACCTTTGCTTATATTCTATGGGCGAAGACAATCGGCGCACTGACCCTTCATCGATTCTATGCGCGCAATGAATCGCCGCGGGTCATGTTTCGCCGCGACCTCTTGGTGAGCCTGGCCCAATCGCTCAATTTGCTGGTGATGCTGGGTGTGCTCATGGCTCAGGTATCCTCGCGCGGGATGATGGGTTATTCTGCCCTGTTGCCGAGCTTTCTCCTCTGCCTGAATAATGTTTTCCGCGGGTACGTTTTAAGCCGGAAACTGCAGTCCGCGCCGGATGAAGATCTCTCCTTCCCGCGTCCTTCGGCAGCCTAAACCGCCTGCTTATGCCTTCCATGCACGCCCCGCCTCCAGTTTCTCCGGCCTCCCTCGCGGACTGGCTCGTCGTCGCCACGAAGAACCTCGTGCCGTCGGCGCAGGCCCGCGTGCGCGGGGAGATTAAGGCGCATTTTGCCGAGGCAGCATCGGCGCATCAGAAAAACGGCCAGTCGGAAGTGGAGGCCACTTCCGCCGCGCTCGCCGATTTGGGCAGTGCCCGCGCCGCGGGCCGCCGTTACCGCCGCGAATACCTTACGCACCATGACGCCATGGCCATCGGCAGCCTGCATAAGCGCTCCTCCCGAAGCCACTTTGCCTGCTGCATTTTTCTGCTGTTGATCAACCTCTCCGGCTATTTCCAGCACCCCCAGGTGAATTTTGCGGGCCTGGTGGGCTTGTGTGTGCTCATGGGCATGAGTGTCCCGGACATCTCTTTGGGTCGTGTCAACCCAAGCCGGTTCATTTTGATCGATCCGCAGCCGGAGCACACGCGGCAGATCCTCTGGCGGCATTTCCTGGTCAATTCCCTCGCCCTTCTCTCCATTCTCATTGCGTGCGGCTTTTATCATCCCCTCCCGCACGACCCATTGTCCACCGGCCTCCCGGTGCTGATGATCGCCGTTTTGGTTTTTGCGGAGTATTGGCTCTTCCGGCTTTGCCAGAAGCTGCAAATTTTCCATCCCGGCCGGCGCCCGCCGATTTTTGGCCGCACAGCTTCCTATTAAAGCGCCGCACCGACCTTCGCCAGGCGCACGGCCGACTCCTGCATCCCGCCTTCGCGGGCGCGGTTGCCCCAGTGGTCCACGAAGCGTTCGACGAGCACGGGCAGCGCCTCCGCCAGCGGACGCGGGTCGCGTTTGGCTTGCGCATACAGCGCGCGGTAGAGCGCCCAGCGCGCCATGTCCGCGCCGAGTTCCAATTCGCCGAGGCTGCGGAACTCCCACAGGTATTTTTTGCCCTGCGTGACCAGCCGCTTCTGCGCCTTGTCCAGCGCGGCCAGCACGTGTTTGATTTCTTTTTTTGAAAGCGTCTCCAGCTCCTTTCTCAATTCCACCTTCGTGGCGAAGAAGAGGCTGTAATGCCGGCTGCGGTTGGGCTTGGGTTGTTTGACGGCGTTTTCCACGCGGCCCAGTTCCAGTAAAATCTCCCCGTAGCCGGAACCCGCCGTCTGGCTGAAGACGAGGTTCACCGCCCGCGCCACGTCCTTCCGCTTCGCTCCCTTTTGGTTCCAGGCCAGCCCGCTGGCATAGGCGAGGCCAGGGTACATGATGGGCCAGGGCTGGTGGTTGCCACCGTCGCCCCAGGAGGTGAGCAGCAGGCCTTCCGCGCCGTGCGCCCGCCCATGCTTCACCGCGCTTTCCAGGTTCCCCAGCATATTGTCCGTGCGGCCGGTGAAGGTGTTCCAGGCCGATGTTCCCGGGCATACCCAGAAATTTCGCTTCGCCGCCGCCAGCCGCGCGCATTGCTCTGCAAAGGGGTGGTTCGCCTCGTAGCCCCACAAGAGCGCCGTGGCATCCGCGGGCACTTCGTTCACCAGCTCCGGCGCCTCAAGCAGAATATCGGCCCAGAAGAGCATCTGCTTGCCGTGCTTCGTCGCCTGCCGGTGTAGCTTCTTCAGAAAGTCGAGATACACACGGTGTTTGCCGTGTTTCTTTATCATGGCCTTGCTCCAGCCCTGGCCGAGCTCCCACGGCTCGTCGCCGCCGAGGTTGAATCGCTTCGAACGGAACAGCGGCAGGTACTCTTTCCATAGCTTGTCCAAAAACTTCAGGCTTTTGTCATCCGGCTTCAGTGTCGTGCCATGCGGCACTTTCCCTTTGATGGGGTGGGTGAATCCCTTGGGGCACTCCGCCAGATGGTGGTACTGCGGGTGCTTGAGCCAGCGTTCAAAGTGGCCGAACGAGTTGAAATTCGCCGACAGCTCGATGTGGTGCTCGTCGCACAGAGCCTGGAGCTTGCGGATGTCCTCCGCCGTCAGCGGCTCGGCCTCGGCCCACACGCGCTTGTGGTTGCGAAAGGCAAAGGTGTGTTCCGTGTAGAGCTGCAGGTGGTTATATTTCAGCTCGGCCAGCCGGTGCACGAGCAGGCGCAGCGCCTCCGCCCCCGGCACCTTGCCGCGGCTGATGTCGAGCATGAAGCCCCGCACCGCAAAGTCCGGCGCATCGACAATGCGCAGGCAGGGGATGACGTCGCCGCACTGCTTGCGCAGCTGGTCGAACGTGTTCATGCCGTGGGCAAGCCCGCGTTCGCTGCCAGCCACCAGCGAGCTGTACTTCGTGGTTATCTCCAGCTCGTACGCCTCCGGCCCCAGCCCGGGATTGAGGAAGGTGCAGATCTTCGGCCCCGCCTTGGGAATGCGCTGTTCCCCCCGTGTGCGCTCCACGAGTTTCGGTGGCGGCCAGAGAAGGAAGTTTTTACCGGGAGCGGGCATCCTCTTTTCAAAATACTTTTGAATTGCGAAAGTCGATGGAAATGATGGGTTTTCCTTGTCACCCCTTTTCGCCCATGCGACGTCTTGAGGACTTTGTCAACCGGCTGTCCGATGCCGATTGGGGTTGGTGGCCGCTGCTGCGGCTGCGCCCGCCCCAGCATATCGAGATGGACAATCTCATGCTATTGCGGCTGTCCGGCTTTGCGGGGAGTGTGCTCGGTTTGACCGTTGTTTATCCATTGTCCCGCAACTTTGATTTCACGCCGGACCTCTTCGCCGTCCTGCTTTGCATGGTGGCGGGCTGGTTGCTGTTCTTCATCCTCTACAAATATGGCAGCGCCTATTTCTGGAATCGCCGGGCCCGGCGGCTGCAAAGCGAGCAACAGGGTAAACCGCCCGTTTGAGGTGATGGCTGGCAGTGATACATTTTGCATATCAGGAAAAACACCGGGCGCAGCAAAACGGCGCCCGGCGATTGGGCAGCCTGATCTTTTGTAGGGGCGCAGTCTTGCTGCGCCCGCCGGCTGTTACTCGCGCACGGCTTGCTATCCGGCTTTCGCTTTTCGCTCCCCGGAAAACAGGTATTGCTGCGCCAGCCCCGCCAGCGGGCCAAAATGCGCCCGGCCAAACTGCGCGACTTGCGTGGGTCGCCAGCCATCGAGTCCATAGCGGTTCGCCATGGCTTGCAGGATCCACGTGTCCACGGGAAATGCCTCGTACTTCGCCGCGCCAAAGAGCAGCACGCAATCCGCGATTTTTGGTCCCACGCCGGGCAGCTCCGCCAGCCAGGCCTGTGCTTCTGTGTGCGATGCGTTCTTAATCTTCGCCTCCCAGCCCGGCGTTTGGGCCAGTTTCGCGGCCGTGTGTTTCACAAACGCCGCGCGGTAGCCCAGGCTGCACGCGCGCAATTCGCTTTCATGGACTTCCGCCAGCCGCGCCCAGGTGGGCAACGCATGGATGCCGCCCCAGATGGGTTCGCCAAAGCGCACCGCCATTTTTTCGCACAGTTGCGCGATGTGCGGTATCTGCTTCGCGCTGCTGCACAAGAAGGCCAGCAACGCCTCGCCCAAGGGCTGGCGCAGCAGCCGCAGCCCTTGCCAGGCGTGGATGCGCTTTTCCATCACCGCATCCGTGCGCCAGGGCAGTTGGTCTGCCAGCGCCGCAAAATTTACGTCCGTGGCCAAGTAGTCCTCCACTGCGTTGCCGGCATGGGCAAGTTCCACCGGCGCGCTCCACTCCACCACGTTACCCGGTCCGGTGCGCACGCGCGCCACACAATTGCCCCACACGCCTTGCCAGGCCTCGCCATGGCCGTCAATTTTCCGCCAGCGGAAGGCCTGACCGCCACACAGGGTTTCTCCCAGCACTTTGCTCGAGAGGGTTATCGGCCGCGCCGTGGGCTGCCAGGGGCTCCACGCATCGGAGGTTTGCCGGCGGCCGTGTTTCAGGGGCTTTTTCACGGGCCGCGTTGCGCCAGCGCAAGGCTCAGGGTTTGGCCGGGGTGGGCGTCGCGTCGGCCAGCTTCGCCGGTTCCGGCAGTGCCCAGAGGAAGCTCTGGTGGTCGGACAGCACTTTGCCCGCGGCGTCCTTCAAGGTCACCTTGTACGCTGTAAGCTTGGTGTTCTTGTCCGTCCAGTCCTTGCCGGTCAGCCCCAGCAGGATCTCCGGCAGCGTGCCCGTGGGCTCGGCAAAGACAAAGTGCGCGTGGCGGGCGTCCGGGTCGTCGCTGCGGATGTAATCGACGTCCGCCTGCGTGCCGGCGGGCAGTTCCACGCCGGGGTGCCACGTCAGGCTCACGATAAAATAATAGCCCCCGCGTTCCGCCGGGTCGGTGCGCTCAATCAACCGGCCGCTGGGGTTTTCCTTGCCCGTGAAGTATTCCGAGATGCGCACAAAGTCCTGCGCCGCGATATAGCGGTGATCCACATGGGCGATGGCCACGCCTTCGGTGCTCACGCCCGGCGCCGTGCTGGTGGCGCTGGTGGGCATCTGGCAGGCCGGCAGCAGCAGAAGCGCGGCGGCCAGTGCGGCCCCCGTCCATGCCTGTCGGTGCGAGAAAATGCGCATCGGGAGATTTTCCCGCGGGCGCCGGCCCCTTAGGACTTGTCCTTCTTCGAGGATTTCGCGGCTTTGCCCGCGGCGGCGGCCGCTTTGGCGGCGGCCTTGCGGCGTTTCTTGTAAGCGACGCGGCGCGCGCGCTTGATACCTTTGTTGTACTGTTTGCTCATGGGTGAAAGCTGCAAGCTTGTCGTTCGCTCGCGCGGGGTCAAGGGCGCAAATCAGGCCCTACTCGGCATACTCCGCCCAGGAGCTGCTCGTTTCCCACACGCGCACCCGCGCCAGGCGCACACCCGGGGCGATGGGGTATCTGGCCCTTTTATTGGCCGCATAGGCGGCCAGGCGCCGCTTCGCCGTGTCGAAAATCACCTTCGCCATCACCTCGGTCGTCGGGTCGCAGCCTTCAAAGGCGATGATCTGCTTGCCATAGGCCGCTTTCAGCTTCTTGAAATTTTTGTCCTTCGTGTTCACGCACAGCGCATGGTCGAAGCTTTGCAGGTACTCGCCCACCGAGTCCTTCACCGCCTTGAAGTCGCACACCATCTCGTTCGCGTCCAGCGCCTCCGCCTCCAGCACCAGCTCCACCTTGCGCGAGTGCCCGTGCGGGTACTTGCACAGGTCCGGGTGCTTCGAGAGCATATGGCCGCTTTCGACCTCAAAGATTTTGCAGATGCGGTAGGGCATGGAAATTTAGGTGCCGCGCTTGTTGCCAAAGAGCTCGATGTGCAGCCGCTGGCAGAGGCGGTAGCCGTGCGTCTTGCACAGCTCGGCCACCATCGGTTGGCGGGCGCGCAGGGCTTCGGTGGTGATGCCTTCGGGCATAAGCAGGATTTTTTCAGACGGAATCTTCCCGCCCACATCCCCCAAAAGCAACTGGATTTCCGCCACGTCGCTTTCCTGGGCCACCACAAACTTCAACTGGTACGGGTATTTTTCCACCCACTCGCGCACCACAGCTGGCTGGCGGCGCAGTTTCTCATGCCGTCCATGCCAGCCTTCGAATAATTCCGCCCCAGGGGTTGAGTTTCGCAGCTTCGGGCTGAGCGACGCCAGGTCGCAGGCGATGTCCCCGGGAGAAATCGTGGCTGCCGTTTCAATCGTGATGTGCTTGCCCCGCTGGCGCAGCTCCGCCGCCAGTTCGCGGATGCCCTTGGCCACCATCGGCTCCCCCCCGGTCAGGACGACGTGCCGCGCCGGAAACTTCTCCACCTCCGCCACTATCTCGCCGACGCTCATTTCCTTCCCCTCGGGATTCCACGACGCATAGGGCGTGTCGCACCAGTTGCACCGCAGGTTGCAACCCGAGGCCCGCACGAACACCGACGGCACCCCCGTCAGCTCGCCCTCGCCCTGAAGGGAATGGAAGATTTCAGCGACTAACATTATCGCTTCACCTTAGCCGACCGGGGCTTCCTCGGCAACGGCGCATTGCTGGCGTAAGCGGTCGGGTCGGGCAGGCGGGCCAGCATAAACGCCTCGCGGCGTTCGACGCAGGTCCCGCAGGTCCCGCAGTGGATGCGTCCGCCTTTGTAGCACGACCACGTTTGCGCGAAGTCCACGCCAAGCTTGTCGCCCCGCGCCGCGATTTGCGCCTTGGTCAGTTGGATGAAAGGCCGCAGCAGTTTGATGTTGGCATACGTGCCCGCGCGCAGGGCGTCGCCCATGGCCTGCATGAAGGCTTCCCGGCAGTCCGGGTAAATCGCGTGGTCGCCCGCGTGCGCGGCGATGACGAGCCCCTGGGCCTCGATGGATTCCGCAAATCCTCCGGCAATCGCCAGCATGATGCCATTGCGAAAGGGCACCACCGTCTGCTTCATGGTCTTTTCCTCATAATGGCCGTCCGGGATTTTTCCGCCCGATTTCAACAGCGCGGATTTGAACAACCCCGGCATGAAATCAAGCCTCACAACGTGGTGCGGGATTTTCAGTTTCCGGCAATGCCACTGCGCAAAAGGGATTTCCCGTGCATTGTGCTTCGAGCCATAGTCGAAGCTGACGGCGCCCGCCACTGTGTGTTTGGCGCGGGCTTCGTAGAGCGCCGCGGTCGAGTCCATCCCGCCACTGAGCAAGACCACGACTTTCATCGGCAGCCTGGAAGTTTCGGCGCGCCCGCCGCGGCGCCCACGCGCGGGTGCTCCGCCACCACGGCCAGGCCCAGCCCGCCGCGCGGCGCAAACTGGCCGGTGATGCGCAGCACGCGCGGCCGGCACACCCGCACCAGATCATCGAGCATCCGGTTGATGACGGCTTCGTTGAACGAGGGCTCATTGCGGTACGACGCCAGATAAAATTTGAGCGACTTCGTTTCCACGCACAGTTTTCCCGGGATGTAGTCGATGACGATGTGCGCGAAGTCCGGCTGGCCCGTCACCGGGCACAGCGAGGTGAAGTCCGGGCAGTCGAGGTGGATCCAGTACTCGCGCTTGGGCTGCGGGTTGGGGAAGGTTTCCAGCTGCGCCTGTGCCGGCGAGGCGGGCAGGGCGGACTCGGAGCGCCCGAGCAGCGTCAGGCCGGCGATTTTTTGGCGGGAGCGTTTCATGCGCGAGAAAAGAGGCCCGTCATCGTGACACTGCGCCCAGTCCGGCGCAAGCCCGCCGTCGCCACGCTGGCAGGTCCGCTTGGGGGGGCATTGAGCGGAAGCGGTGGAAATAAAAGAATGCGCCGCCGGGCCTGGCTTGGCCCGACGGCGCAGCAATCCTTGCGGAAGTCTCAGATGGTGGGCGTTACTCGCCGCCACCGATGGTATCGATCAGGTAATCACCGCTCAGGTCCGCATTGGCCGCGAACACCGGTATTCCATGATAACCGAAGAAGTAAAAGTCGGAGTCATAGTAATACCATTGGTAGGTATTTTCGTCATAATAAGTGAAGTCGGGGTCATTACCTTCATCACCGAAGAAATCTCCGGTCCAAGTGGCAGCCTCCGGGTCTGCGCTATACAGGTCAATGGTGTCGTCGGAGCCCAGGATGGTGAAGTAGTAGCGGAGGCCTTCAGGCTCAGTGCTTCCGACCAGCGTCCAGTCCAGATCGGGACCATTGAAGTAAGGCGGGATCGCCAGCATGACTTCATCATTGTCGCACGTGTACCAGTCGCTGGTGAAGGCGTTCAGATAGTAGTAGTGGCAAACGTCGAATTCATCGTAGAGGTAGTAGATGTCGATGGTCGGATGCGGCGGGGGTTCTTCGATGACCGGAGGCGTGCCGATCGTGTCGATTAGGTAATCACCACTCAAATCCGTGTTGGCGGCGAATACCGGTATCCCATAATAACCGAAATAGTAAAAATCGGAATCATAGTAATACCATTGCAGGGTATTCTCGTCATAGTAAGTGAAGTCGGGATCATTGCCTTCATCCCCAAAGAAATCCCCTGTCCAGGTGGAGGTCTCGGGATCTGCGCTGTATAAATCGATGAGATCGTCGGAGCCCAGGATGGTGAAGTAGTAGCGAAGGCCTTCAGGCGCAGATGATCCGACCAAAGTCCAGTCCAGGTCCGGCCCATTGGTATAGGGTGGGGTGGCCAGCATCACTTCATCATTGTCACACGTGTACCAATCGCTGTTTGACGCATTTTGATAGTAATAATGACAAACGTCGAATTCATCGTAGAGGTAGTAGATGTCAATGGTTGGGGCGGCTTTAGCGACCAGGGAGAGGACGGAAACGCCCAGGAAAACCAGGGCGTGCAGCAATCGCGGACGCAGTCGGTTGAGGTATTTCATGCATCGACAAACTCCCGCAGCACCAAAAATTAAACAAGATTAATACTCATGGATAATGTTAATACGGATTTAAACTAACTAAAATAAGGACAATCCCCCAGCGACCGTCACCACTCCAGTGCGCGTGGCGTGCGGGTGGTGCCGAGGCTGGCGGAGTTTTCATAGCGGCCCATGCCGCCCGCCGTCCGTGCGGCCATCGCCGCGAGCGCCAGCGCCCAAAAGCGGTCGGCGTGGCCGCCTGGCCCCCGATCGGCGGCAAAGCGCAGGTTGCCGGCGCTCGTGGCGGTCTTCTTGATCGCCCGCAAGTCCGCGCGGATGTTTTTCTCCAGGGGGATGCGCAACGCCCGTTTTTCAAAACACTGGCGCAGGCCATAGGCCAAATCTTCCTTCACTGGCGCGGTGAAGTTCACCGCCTCCACGCGGCTGGCGCCAAAGCGTTCTTGCGCCCGTTCGGCCAATTGCCGCCCCAGTCCGGTGCTGTCCAGGCACGCCCGCCGCAGGCCAGGCCGGCCTAGGCGCTCCCACAAAAGCTCCTCCTGTCGCGCAAAGGGTTGTTTCTCCAAGGTCAGCACTTCTCGCGTGAAGAGCACGCCGCCCACCCGCTCCACGAGCCACAGTACCGTCAGGTCATGCACGCGCCCGATGTCCATCCCGAGGAAAAGTTCGCGTCCGGGCTTGGGCTCAGCGGTCCAATCCGGGGGCCGGTATTCACCCTCCGCATACTCGCACGCCGCAATCAAATCCCACGGCAGAAACGCCGTCGTCTCATCCGCCGGCTGGCACATATATTCCTGCTGAAACGTCTCCTCATCCGGGCACGCCGCGCGGATGAAGTCATAATACGCCGCCGTGTCCATCTGCCGTCGTGGGTCGCTTTCGGGCAGTTTGGCTTGCAGCTTCCCGAGTAATCCTTCATCCAGCGCATCCTGCAAGGTCACGCGATGCAGGGAAAAATTCTTCGGATTGCCGCCGTGCTGCGCCTCCACCACCAGCTGATTAAAGTAATTCTGCGCTCCGCGATGCGTGGAGAGTATTTCCAATTGCCCGCCCCAGGTGATGCCGGGGTAGGCAATCGCGTAGAGCTGGCGCGGGTCGGGGTGCAGCGCGAATTCATCCAGCACGCGCGGCCCGCGTTTGCCGGCCTGCGCATCCGGGTTGGAGGTGAGCGAGTGCAGCCGTGTGCCATTGGCAAAGAGCAGTGCTTGTGCGCTGGTGTGCTCCGTCCCGGCTAGCACACTCGCGCCCAGCGCCCGCGCCGCTTTATCGAGCACGCGGGCGAATTTCCGGCAGTCACCCAGGAACAGCCGCGCCTGTATCTCATCCCGCGAAGCCACCCACGCATCGAGCCGCACCCCCGGCGCCGCTTGCCGCCGCACCAGCGCATACGCCGTCGCCCACGACATCCCGATCTGCCGCGATTTTTCCAGCAGCTTGAGCCGCGCGGGGTCTTCAATCCAGCGCCGCTGGTAGGGGAGGAAAAGCACGGGGCGCCTTAGATTAACTCAAATTCCTGTTCCAGCTTTGCTCGCAATTCCGGCGGCAATCCGGCGGCTTCCGCCTGCATTTCACTTTTGGCCTGTTGGTCATGCTTAAAGTCGCCGAGCTTCACCACGGTTTGGACGATGCGGTAAACAGCTCCCGCCATGGTGTTGATCTCAGCCAGGGAGGCTTCCTTTTGTTTCCGCTGGCACAGATGGTCGAAGAGCAGTTCCCCGGTGGCCTTGGAGGCTTTCCCCATTAGCCCAGCCGTTTGATCCAGCACGGACACCACCTCGTCCACCTGGCTGTGGATCATGCGCATCTTCGCCAAGTGTTTTTCAAACTTAGGTTTGGCGGCTGGGGCGATTGTTTTCGTTTTGGTCAAGCAAAGCGTCATGAGGGTTTATAAAAGCTGCTCGGCTTCCAGATAATCCCGCCCGGCCGCGGTCAGCCGCGCCCGGCGCAGCCCGTGCGACAGTGCCGCCGGGATGATTTCAACCAGGCCTTTGCCGGCCAGATACTCCAGCTCCGCCTGCAACGCCGTTTCCTCCAGGCGAAAACCCGCGAGCGCCGCGCCTTGCCGCAAGGTTTCGGGCGGCAGTGTGGCGGGTGCCGCTGCGGCGAGCTGCCGCAACAGCGCCTGGCGAAGCAAAAGACGTTGTTCCGCGTTCATGGGCGGTCCTCCGATCCGTAGCGGAAACGCTCGATGAGCCGGTCCAGCTTCGCATCTAAGTGGTGCAGTCGCTGAGTCAGCAGCTCCGCCTCCTTTTGCACCGCTGCCACCCCGCGTTCCAGCGCGCGGATGCTCTCATAAATCTTCTCCCGCGAAGCCGCGGAGGCCCGGCCCGCCTCCGCTGTCCGCCGTTCGTAGTCCGCGCCCAGTTCATCCAGGCGGGCGTCGAGCGCCGCCAGATTCTCGCGCGAGGCATATTCCTTGTGCAGCGGCGGCACCGGCTCCGGCGGGCGCAGGTGGGCCTTCCATAAATCCAGCACGTGCTTCAGCGCCACCACCACGGCGGCAGTGATGACAAAATACTGGTAATATTCCGTGGCGCCGGGCTCGCCGGCGGCCGCAAGGGTGGGTGGGTGCATGGGGGCGTGGGCGGCATCTTACCCGACTGCGCCCCATTCGTGAACCGCACCGTTGGCTGCGTTGGATACGTTGGAATAAAGCCGCCGGACCGGGGCGCGGTTTTGTGAATATGTTTTGCTTGCCACCCATACCCCTGCGTGAAGAGTAGGTGACGTTTAAACCACGTTTTTGCCATGAATGCTGCTAATTCCACGCTCCTGGATGCGCTCGACGAACTGATTGGACAGCACCACTTGCTCAAGCACCCCTTTTACCAAGCCTGGACGGAGGGCACGCTTCCCCGCCAGACCCTCACCCTCTATTCCGAACAGTATTACCAGCAGGTAAAGGCATTCCCCAAGAACCTGGCCCGCCTCGCCGCCCGCACCGACGGCCTGCTCGAAGACCTCGTGGTGGACAACCTGGCCGAGGAACTCGACCCCGTCGCCCCGCACCCGCACCTCTGGCGCCAATTCGCCCTCGCCACCGGCACCACGGAAAACCGCCTCGATGCCGTCCAGCCTCTGCCCGGCATCGCCAAATTGCTGGAGGAATTTCGCGATGTCTCGGAGCGCCAGTCCATCGCCGCCGCCGTCGCGGCGTTCTACGCCTACGAAGCCCAGGTGCCGGAAATTTCCAGCGAGAAGATTGTCGGCCTGCGCAAGCACTACGGCATTCACCAGCCCGAGGCGCTCCAGTATTTTGAGGTCCATAAAGAGGCCGACGTCCGCCATCGCCAGGCATGGCGCGACTGGCTGGCCACCGAGACTGCCAGCCTCGACCAGGCGGAGATTCTGGCGGGCGCTGAACGTGTGCTAAAAGCCCTCTGGGGCGCGCTGGATGCGGTCTATCCCGAAGGCTGTGCCTGCGGTAAAAATTAGTTTTTGAGTTTCGGGGGCGGGGGCTTTTTTGACTCGAAACCCGAAACGCAAAATTCGAAACTGCCGCGTGCCCGATTCCTCCACGCCTGCGTGCGCTTGGTCCAGCCCTCACGGCCGTCCGCTACCCGTGCCGGGGGGCCGCACGCTGGTCATGGGCGTGCTCAATGTCACACCCGATTCTTTTTCTGACGGCGGCCAGTTGCCCACGGAGCCCGCCGTTATCGAGCGTGCGCGGGCGCTGGTGGGCGAAGGCGCGGATGTGCTCGACCTCGGCGGCGAATCCACCCGCCCGGAATCCGCCCCCATTACTGCGGAACAGGAACTGGCCCGTGTCCTGCCCGCGTTAACCGCCTTGCGTAAAAACTTTCCGGATGTCCCCATTTCGATAGATACTTATAAGGCCGCGGTTGCCGAAGCCGCCATCCATGCCGGGGCGGATATTATCAACGATGTGTGGGGCGGCTTGCACGGCCTTTCGATGGCCGAGCGTCGATCCCCGCATCTTTCGCCTCCGCCCATGGCCATGCTCGCGGCGCGGCTGCGTTGTCCAATCATCTTGATGCACAATCGGCCCGACCGCGCCTACACGGATTTTTGGAACGATGTCGTGGCGGATTTGCGCTTGAGCGCCTCTCTCGCGCGCCAGGCCGGTGTGCCCGCCGGCCAGATCTGGCTCGACCCGGGTTTTGGTTTCGCCAAGGACGCCGCGCAAAATCTCGAAGTCCTGAAGAATCTTTCAAAAATCACGGAGCTCGGTTACCCGGTGCTGCTTGGCACGTCGCGCAAGTCCACCCTTGGCCGCGTGCTGGATAACGCTCCGCCGCAGGACCGCCTGGAAGGCACCGCCGCCACCCTCGTCTGGGGCATCCAGCAAGGCTGCGCCATGGTGCGCGTGCACGAGGTCGCGCCCTTGCGGAAATTCATCCGCATGGCCGACGCCATCCGCGCCGGCCTGGCTTGGCGGCCCTAGCTGCATTTCAGTGATGACGGGTTGAAAATCTTCGGGTAACTTCGCCGTTCCATGTCCGATACGCTCACTCTCCACCGACTGCGGTTTTTCGCGCGCCATGGCGTGCTCCCGGCTGAGACGGCCCACGGCCAGATTTTCGAGGTCACGGTGCGGCTTGAGCTTGCGCTGGCCGACGCCGGCCAGACCGACGACCTGACCCGCACCGTCGATTACCAGGCCGCCTATGAAGTTGTGCGCACGGTCATGGAAGGCACCCGCTTGAAGCTCGCCGAGGCCCTGGCTGAGACCATCGCCCGGTGCCTCCTCCAATCCTTTGCCCAAGTCACGGCCGTCGAGATCGAGGTCCTCAAGCCCCAGCCGCCGGTGGCGTTCGCCTTTGCCGGTTTCTCGGCGAAAATCCGTCGCACGCGAAAGTAAGCCCATGCTCCTGCCCGCGCGACAGGCCTTTATCGGCGTCGGCGCCAATCTGGGCGACCGCTGGGCCACCATCCGCGCCGCGCTGGCCGCCCTCGCCGCCACACCCGGCATTTCCGCCCTCGAGTCCTCCCTTGTTTATGAGACGGCTCCCGTGGGTGTCACCGACCAGCCGGTGTTCCTCAATCTCGTCGCAGGCGTGGAGACCACCTTGTCTCCCGAAGCGTTGCTCGCGGTCCTTCTTGCTTGCGAACGTGCTGCGGGCCGCAATCGGGAAAAGGAGATGCGTTGGGGCCCGCGCACACTCGATTTGGATTTGCTGTTGTTTGAAAACGAATCCCGCCATTCACCCGCGCTGACGCTGCCGCACCCCCGCCTGTGGGACCGCGCCTTTGTCTGCGTGCCGTTGCAGGATTTGGTCGCGCGCCACCCGCGGTTTCACCGCCCGGCCTGGCAGGATTTGCGCGCCCGCCTGGCAAAATATGTTCCACCCCCCGTCGGCATCGCGCCATGGGAGCCCCCGGGGCGCTGAAGATTGCGGAACTTGCGCACCCTTCGTCTTGTAAGGAGGTTGGCGGTTGCGCTAGATTGCGCCACCCCCACCACGGCGTCCGCCGCGCCCGGCATGAACCAACCTCCGCTCATCCTCGCCTTGTTGCTTGGCGCGCTGTCATTGGCCGGATGCACATCCTACACCGACCAGACGTCGCAATTGCGTTCGTCATGGACCGCTGGTGATTACCTGGGCGCGAAAAACGCCGCCGCTGCCGCGGTCAAGGACAGCCCCAGCCGCGATGCCGTTTTGTGGGACCTCGAGCTGGGCGCCACCGCGCGCGCTGCAGGCGATATTGCCGCCAGCATGACCGCCTTCCAGCGCGCCGACACGACGCTCAACTACTGGGATGAGCAACCCGACATTTCCCTTTCCCATGAGGCGGCCGCGTTGCTGGTGAACCAGACCACGCTCCCCTACCGCGGACGCGATTACGACCGCATCATGGAAAGCACCTACCAGGCGCTCAATTATCTCCAGTTGGGAAAATTTGACGAAGCCCGGGTCGAGTTCAACCGGGCGCTCGAACGCCAGCGCACGGCGGTGAATAAAAATGCCGAACGCATTGAAAAAGCCAAAGACGCCGCCGCCACTTCCGCTGCCGAGGATGGTTACGACGCCCAACGCGCCCAAGCTGACAGCCATTTTAAAGCCCAGTACCAGCAGGCCTATGGCCCGCTCGAGGGTTTCAAATTCTATGCGCCCTATGTGAACCCCTGCACCACCTACCTCCAGGGTCTGTGCCTGCTCGCGCGGCCCTTGTCCAATGCAGATTATGAAAGCGCCCGCGTCGATTTCGAGCGCGTGCGCGCCATGATTGGCGGCAACCCCTACATTGACGCCGATTGCGCCCTCGCCACCCAGCTCGCTGGCGGCGCAGGCCGGATGCCCGAGCTTACCTACGTCATTTTTGAAACCGGCCAGGCCCCCACGCGCACCGAAACGCGCATCGACATCCCCGTGTTCCTCGTCTCGCGTGATGTGCCCTACTGGGGCGCGGCATTCCCCAACCTCAGTTTCAACAATCAGTTCGACTCCGGTCTGCTGGTGCAGGCCGCCGGCCAGCCACCGCTGCGCACCGACCTTTTGTGCGATATGGACAAGGTCATCGCCCAGGAATTCCGGAACGATTTGCCGGAGGTCGTGGTCAAAACGCTCATCTCCTCGGGTGCCAAGGCCGCCGCCTTCTTCGGCCTCCACCAGGAAACCCGCAAAAACGACCTCGCCGACAAACTCGCCAATCTCGGCGGTCTATTCTACCAGGCCGCCACCAACCACGCCGACTTGCGCACCTGGGTCACCCTCCCCAAGGAGTTCCTTTTTTGCCGGTTGCCCACCCCCGCCGATCATAAATTGTCCATCACTTCCAACACCACCCGCGAAACCCAAGTGGTTGACCTGCCCTCCGGCACTGTTACCATGGTCTATGTCAAGAGTGCCGCTGCCGGCAACCGCCTCGCCATCCAGGTTTTCCCCCTCCGTTGAATCCGATGAAAAAATCCGCCCAATTTTCTCTCCTCGCCCTGCTGGCGCTGGCCCTTGCGGCCGGTTGTGCCACGGTGAACACCGTCGAGCCCGCCAACCCTGTGGGCAAGGCTGACAAGGTGCCCGACAAGCGCATCATCACCAATGACACGCTCAACTCCATCGCCTATGTCGTCGAGGTGGACCGCGCCAAAACCCCGGCCGGCCTGGAGCTGGTGCAGGTGCAATTGCAGAATCTCAAGGCCGGGGTGAAGAACGTCAACTACCGCTTCACGTGGTTTGACGCCAACGGCATCGCCCTCGATACCGACGCCCCAGTCAAGAGCCTCTCCCTCGAAGGCGGCGAAACACGCGTCATCCAGGATGTCGCCACCTCGCCCACCGCCGCGGACTGGAAGCTTTCCATCTATGAGAGCGTCGGCCGCTCCGAGGACTCCTTTAACACCAATTCCAATCCCGCCCGTCCCGTTCGTCCATGAAACACCATCCCCTCGCCCTGTTGACCTGTCTCTTTGCCTCGCTTGCCTTTGCCGGCTGCGGCAGCCCGCCCACGGCTGGCGGCGCACAGTATATCGATCCCAATGGCCAGCGCGCCATCGTCAACGAAGGCCGCATCAACTACCAGGACTTCAACATGGCTGGCAGTGACCTCGTTCAGTCGCTGCTCAAGAGCGGCGCCATTCAGGACAAGCGCCCAGGCAAGCCCACCTTGGTGGCCATCTCGCGCATCACCAACGATACCGACCAGCAGTTCGATATCGACCAGCTGATGAACAATATTCGCGTCGCGCTGCTCCAGACTGGCAAGATCCAGATTTCCAACCTCGGCCTTAATGGCTCGACCACCGATCCGTTGGCCCAGGAGGTAGCTACCAAGGCAGCCTTTGTGCAGAACACCGCCATGCCCAACAACGCTCCGGATTACACCCTCTACGGCAAGATCCTCATGGATAAGACGGCGGCTGGCAGCGTCAAGCAAAGCGCCTATATGTTCGACTTGTTGCTGACGGATGTCAGCACGGGCACCACTGTTTGGGAGAAACAGGCCTACATCGTCAAGCAGGGCAAGGGCTCTTCTGTCGGCTTCTAGGTCTCCAGTACCGATTTTCAGGATGGCAAGCCGGGCGTGGATTTTGCATCCTCCCCCTATGCACGGAAATTGTTCAGTCGCCGCCCTGACTGGCGGCTTGTTGCTTTTGGCCTTGGGTGTTCCCGCGGTGGCCGCTGATGCGCCGCCCCAGTTGCAGGCCATTCCTTCCACCACCGAGGTGCACGCCCCGGATTTTTCGCCCTCGCCGGATGACTATAAACGCCAGCAGGTGGTTGCCAGCGAGGTGCTGACGATCCACGTCACTTCTGTCACCACCCAGCCTGCCAGCACCGAGAACCACACGCCTGGCGCCTTGCTCGTCACTGCCCAGGCCGCGGTCACCGGCGTGGTGCGCTCGGCCGCAAACCTCACAGTGGGCAGCACACTCTATATACTCTACGGCTACGTGCCTTCCGCCCCCGGCGCCCCCGCTCCCCCGCCCGTCCCGGTGCTCATCAAAAATGGCGATTACCGCGCCTACCTCACCGGCAGCCCCGACAAGCGTTCCTTCACCCCCGCCGCTGGTGCGCAAAGTTTTATCGACCCCGCGCAGGCCGACGCATCCTCCTCAGCTTCAGCCGCCGGGCCTGCAACCAAGCCGAATGCTCCGCTGGCGGACCCCTCCCTCCTGCCCACGCCGGACTTTCCCAACCCTCCCGGCTCCGTCCGGCTGCGGGGCAATCCGCTCGACCAGTTTGTCCGGCTCATCCAGCATGACGGCCAGTGGACGGTCAGCATTGCCGAGTCTGATGTGATTCCCTTGCAGACCCTCAGTGGCGCCAAGCCCGTGTTGCTGGTGTTTTATAGTGCTCCGTTGCGCGCGCCCATCACGCAGCCTTCCGTTCTCATCTATGAGGCAGGCGTGCAGCCGGCAGTCCCTCCCGCCAAGGGCAATGTGACGATCGAGCGCGCCTTGCTCGTGGATGGCAATCACCACGCCTTGGGCGACGCGCTTTGGGCCCAGCGGGTGGAGAACAACCAGCGCGCCATCATGCTGCCGCTCTGGCATTGGGCCGAGTACAAGGTGGATGTCGAAGACCCTGTCACCCACAAGATGCAGACCATCTTGTTTACCGGTGCTCCGGCAGCGGCCACCTCCAAAAATTAGGTCCCCCGCTTACGGCGTCGCCGCCTTGTCCAGGATGTTTTGCAGCGAATTGCGCTGCGCTTGCGACAGCCCGCGCAGATTCTGCATCACGCCTTGAATCGCCGCCGCGGCTGCAGCCGGGTTTTTGTTCGACCATTGATTCGCCAGGTTCACGATTTGCGTGTTGCGTGTCGAGGCGTCACTGATGGAGGTGGCCCAGTTCAAGGCCGTTGCCGGATCGTTGCGCCCCACCGTGGAGATGATCTGCGACACCGCCCCGTCGCGGGCCGAGCCTTGGGGCAGCGTGTTAATCCATTGGGACGCGCCGCCCGGGTCCTGCCGCAGCCAGGCTGAGGCCACACTGCTCGTCGCGGAGTCCAGGCTGGCACCCTGGGGCAGGTTTTGCAGCGCGGTGGCGGCTTGCGCGGGTTGCTGGTTTGCCCATGCGCCAATCACGGAGCCGATGGCGTTGTCGCGGTTGCTGCCGGTTAATTTTTGCGCCGCGCTGAAAGCGCCCTGCGGATCGACGGAGGCGAGCTGGTTCATCACCGCCAGCACCGCCGTGTTTTGCCCATTGCCTTGGGGCAGCCCTTCCGCCCAGGTGAGCGCCGCCTGGGGGTCGGCGCGGCTCCAGTTGTCCGCCACGGTTGCCGCGAGTTTGCTGAAGTTGGGGTCGGTGGTGATGTTCTGCATATAGGCCGCGGCCCCCGCCGGGTCATTGGTCGCCCAGATGCCTATCACATTCGAGATGGCGGAGCTCCGTGCGCCCGCCACATCCGCAGGCAGGCCTTGTGCCCACGCCAACGCCCCTTGGATGTCCTGCCCCGCCCAGTTGGAGGCCATGCGCGGCAGCGCATCATTGAGCGCATTGGGGTCGGTTATCTGCGCGGCCGCCTTGGCGGCTGCTTCGGGATCGGTCTTGCTCATCTGGTCCAGCGCATTGCCCATCGCGTTGTTATAATTGCTGCCCGTCAAATTCTTGTCCGCCCAGGCCATCGCGGCGGCGGGGTCGGATTGCGCCCAGCCCATGGTCAGCATTTGCATCGCCTGGTTGCGGGTGTTGCCGCTGGGCAGGTCGAGGGCGCTGGCCGCCGCGGCCGCCGGGTCTTGCAGGCTCATCGCCTGGATGGAAGTCGCGAGCGCGGAATTTTTGGCCGGTCCATCCGGCAAGGCATTGGCCCACGCCAATGCGCCCTTGGGATCTTGCTGCGCCCAGGAGCGTGCCACTCCGGAAATCGCGTTATTGCGTGAGGAACTTGGCGGCAGATTCAATGCGCTGGCCGCCGCAGTGGCCGGGTCATTCCGCGCCCAGCTCGAAAACACGCTTTGGTAGATGTAGCTCGAGGCCTCATCCATTTTCTGGCTGCGCAGGGCCGCCACAGCCGCCTGCGGGTCCTGCTCTGCCATGTTGCTCAAGACATCCGCGCGCACGGAATATTTGTTCCACCCCACGGGCAGCTTGTCCATGGCTTCCAGCGCCCCTTTGGGGTCCTTCCCCGCCCAGGCATCGAATACCGTGGTCACATACCACGACATACCGTCGGAATAGACGCTCTCCGGCGGCAGGGACTTGGCCCACGTTAGCGCCGCTTGGGGATCTAGCTCTGACCAGCGTGGCAACAGGGCGCTCACCGCTTGCTGGTTGTTGCCGTGGTTAAGGTTCGCTTTGAGGTCCGCCATCATGCCGGCCAACGTGTCGGCATCCAGATTTTCAGCCAATTTTTGCAACGCCCGGCTCCGGTTGTAATTTCCCGGCATCCGCAGAATTTGCGCCAGGTCCGCTTCCGTTTGGCTCAACAGGGTCGCATCAGCTTGGCCGGATTTTTTTCCGGCCGCCACCCGGCTGGCGGAGGCATTTTTGGCGGTCGCCGCGGGGTGTGCGCTGTCCGCCGCCTTGGTGGCGAAATACCAACCTGCGGCAAATGTGGCGGCCGGCACTAACGCCTGCCAGAGAAGGGATTTCCACCGGCGGCCGTTGGTCATGGGCTTCATGATGAACGTTAAAACATCCATTCCCGGGAAAAGATGCAAGAAAATGAGCCCCGTTGCTTTGTCGGCCCGTACTTATTTATGGTGCTATCCACCCGCCTGATTCCCGCGCGGCACCGTGAGGGTGAAGTGGATGCGCGTGCCCAGGCGCTCTTCGCTCTCGCAGGAGACTTCGCCACCATGCAGCTGGATGGTGTGCTTCACAATCGACAGGCCCAGCCCTGTGCCGCCGCTTTCGCGCGCCCGCCCCTTGTCCACGCGGTAGAAACGCTCAAACACATGGGGCACATCCGCCGCCGGGATGCCGCAGCCGTTGTCCTCCACCGTCACGCGCAGGCAGTCGTCTTCCTGCCGGGTGAGAATGCGCACCCGGGTGAAGCCCTTGGCATAGCGGAAGCAGTTATCCAGCAGGTTGTGGAACACCTGGGAAATTTTCAGCGCATCCAACGGCAGCACATCGTCCCGGTGCCGCAGGTCGAGCTCGCAGGCCACGTGTGCTTCGCGAAAGCGTTCGGCGTAGTCCGCCGCCGTTTCATCAATGATCGCGCGCAGCGAATGCGGTTTGATTTCCAGCCGGGGTTGCGCGCTTTCCAGCCGCGAGAGCTGGAGCAGGTCGTTCACCAGCGCGACCAGCCGCAGCGTCTGCCGGCGGATTTTTTCGAGGAAGCGCAGGCGGTCTTCCCGCTCCAGGCGGTCGTCGTCCTCGATCAGCGTTTCCGCAAAGCCCTTGATCACGGTCAGCGGCGTGCGCAGCTCGTGGGACACATTGGCCACGAATTCCTTCCGCACGTTTTCCAGGTCCTTCAGCCGGGTGATGTCGTGCAGCACGAAGAGGCACAGGCGCGTGCCATCGGAAGCCTTGGCATCCAGCGGCGCGCCGGAGATTTCGATCCACCGCGTCACATCGCGCCCCAGGGGCAGCGGGTATTCCGCGCGGGGCGGGCTTTCGCCGCGCAGTGTGCGGTAGAAATAGTCGAGCAACCCCGCGCCGCGCACGGCGGATTCCAGTCGCGCGCCCGGCGACGTCTTATCTGCGCCCAACAAGTCGTTGGCCGCGGCATTGGCCAGCACCACGCGCTGCTCCGCGTCGATCAGGAGCACCGCCTCCTTGATGTTGTCGAGCGTCGCCCGGATCTGGGCCAGGTGGCCCTGCTCCTGTCGGCTCAGTTGTGCGTGCGCTGCCGCCAGTTCGCCCACCGCCCGGCGCAATCGGTCCAGGTGGAAGCTCCGGGCCAGCGTGTCATCCTCGCGCAAAAAATTGCGCGTGCGCGTCTCCGCCTCCTGGGCCAGTTCCCGCAAGCGTTGCCGCAGGTCATACAGCAGCCAGCCAAAGACCATGGCCAGGCAGGCAAAGACAAAGGCAAACAGGGACGACATGGAAAGGTGGTCGGATGAGTGGTTGAGCCGCGCCCCACCGCTTGTGGCGGCGGCCTGAACCTAAGAATTTGGCGCCCAAAACGAAAGCACTATGTGCATCAGGCATCCACCGCCCGGTAGCCCACGCCGCGGACGGTCTCAATCATGTCCGCCTCGGCGCCCAGCTTTTCGCGCAGGCGGCGGATATGCGTGTCCACGGTGCGCGTCTCGATGTCGGCTTCGTAGTTCCAGACGTTGACGAGCAGATGCTCGCGGCTTTGCACGCGCCCCTTGCGCTCAATCAGCAGCCGCAGCAGGCGGAATTCCGTCGCCGTCAGCTCCACTTCCTGCCCGCGCACGGTCAGCTGGTGTTTGTCCACGTCCACCACCACTTTGCCGAGCTGGAAGATTTTCTCCGCCGGCGCCGCGCCGTTGGGCTGGGCCAGGCGCTTGAAGATGGCTTGCACCCGCAGCAGCAGCTCCCGCGTGTCGAAGGGCTTGGGCATATAGTCGTCCGCCCCGGTTTCAAAGCCCTTCACCCGGTCTTCCGCCTCGCCCCGCGCGGTCAGGAAAATGATGGGGATGCTCTTCATGATCGCGTCCGCCCGCAGCATCCGGCACACCTGCAGGCCGTTGAGCTCCGGCATCATGATGTCGAGGATCACAAGGTCTGGCTGGAATTGCCGCGCCTTGCCCATGATCAGCAGGGGATCGTTGATGACCTGCACTTCGTACCCTTCCTGCTTGAACTTGTACGCCAGCAGTTCGGTGACGTCATGCTCGTCATCCACCACGAGGATTTTTTTTGCGGGTGTGTTTTTCATGTATGGGCCGGTGCGCCTGGCTTGCCGGGCGGCCTTGGCAGGGCCGTCTTGTAACAATGCTTGGCGAACTCGCGCGATTATACCATACCATGCAAGCAAGGCAAAATCATTAATAACGCGTTGATAACAAGCATAATACCGATTGTTACAACCGCTTTGCCACGTTCCTGTAACAGAGGTGTTGCACTAATTTTACAGGTTACAAAAATAATGCGCCACGCCAGGGCTAGGATTGTCTCTTCCAGCCACTCTGCTTAGGGTGCCATCACTTTTTCCTCCATGAATACCCGTGTGCTTGCCATGTCCGTCGCCAGTGTGGGCATTCTTGCCGCCGCTTGGTTTTACTTTGCGCCCGCGCCGGCTCCGGTTGCCACCCTTGCCAAAACCGCCGCCGCCCCGGCCGCCCCGGCCCCGGCAACTTCTCTCAGTAATGCTTCGTCCCCCGCGCCGGCGCCGAAGACCGTGCCAGCTCCGCAAGTCGCCATTCCCAAGATTGCACCGGTGCAGCCGGCGCACACTACACCCACCTTCGATAATCAAAAGGATTTGAGCACCGCCATTCCCGAACTGGTGGCCTACGCGCAAAATGGCGACCTCGTCACCGCCTGGCAGACGTACGCCCGGCCGGACTTGTTCGCCGAAGTCCCGCCCGAGCGCCACGCCCAGGTGGACGAGCATTTGCGCGCCATCATGACCAATCCCGACGGCCAGATGCGCGTGCGGGTCATGGCCCAAGTCCTCAATTCTTTCAGCGCCCAGACTCCTATTTATAATGAAGCGGGTGACACCGCCACCTACCAGGTGGCCGGGCCTGCCGCCGTGGCCGGTCTCCCGCAGGTGCGTTTCCAGAAAGTTGAAGGCCGTTGGTACATCGCCAACGAAGACATCAACCGCATTGGCCGCCTTCTGGGATTGTAGGAAAGGGTGGGGCGGGCCTCAGGCCTGCCGCCTAACTCGTAGGGGCGCTGTCTTGCTGCGCCCACTGCATCGCAAAAAAATCCTGTCCGATTTCAGGTTTGGCGGAGACTATTAATAAATGACCGGTTGCTCCACGCAACCAGGGCCGGTCTCCGTTATCGCATCATGCTTTCATCACCTTTCCCTGCCTCCATGAAGCCCGCGGGCCATGTTTTTGCTCTTTCTTCGGTCCAAAGGGCGGTCAAAATGACCTAAAACCCAATTTTTCCTAATTTTGCATGAAACATTGGGTCTCAAACGTTTTAATATATCCAGCATCGTGATTAAAAGCCTGCTTCGCACGTGGTTGCCCTTGATGCTCGCCTTTGCCGTTGGCTGGGCGGTGCAAGTCTATGGGCTGGGCGCCTCCGGTGCGGGTAAGAATGCGCCGCATCCCCGCGGCTCCGGATCGGCCGCCGGTGCCAATAGTGGCAGCCCTTTTTCCGCCGGCCGTGCTACTCCCGTCCAAGGCCGCGACACCGAGCCCAAGCTCGTCCCCTGGTCGGCTGAGTCTGCTTTTGGCAAAATCCTCGCCGCCAATCGTGGGGGCCAGCGCGACCTCGCCATCGCCGGCCTCGTCAACCAGACACCGGTGGATCAGCTCGGCAAGCTCATCAACGATGCCCGTTTTTGTTCGGATGAAAGCGCCCGCAGCGCTTTGCTCGACCTCGCCTATGCCAAGTGGGCCGCCCTGGACCCGGCCGCGGCACTCGCCTTTGCCCGCACCGCCGCCGTCAAACGCTATGACCGCGACACGGGCCCGCTTAATCAGGTCCTCGCCACCTGGGCTGGGCATGATCCGCAGGGCGCACTCGCCGCCGCGCAGTCACTTGACCTCGCCTCCTTCCGCCAGCAAGGCATCCGCGCCGTTCTGCAAGCCTGGGGCGAGAGCGACGACCCGCAGGGCGCGGTTGCCGCCGCCAAATCCCTCGGCCTGGGCGCCCAGCTCAATTCCACGCTCAGCGCCATTTACTCCGGCTGGGCCCAGCGCGATCCGTCCGGTGCCTTTGCCGCGCTGGCGGCAATTGATAATTTAAATATGCGCAACACCGTGGCCTCGAGCATTCTCACCACGATGGCGGAGCAGAATCCCAAGGGTGCGCTCGACCTTTTCCAGACGCTTTCGCCCGGCGCACAAAATGCCAATCCCGACACGGTGAACTACATCTTTTCCCGCCTCACCTTGCAGGATCCCCATGCCGCCGTGAATGCATTGAGCGAGATCCCCTCGGGTGTCATGCACCAGCGCGCCTTGACGTGCATTGCGTGCGATTGGGCCGACGCCGATCCCCAGGGCGCGATGGCGTGGGCCAGTTCGCTCTCCAACCCGGCCGACCGCAATAACGCCCTCTATAATGCCGTGCGCCACGTCGTCACCAGCGACCCTGTCCTTGCCGCCAATGATTTGAAGCTGATCCCCGACATGAATCAGCGCAACCAGGCCATGAACGACGTGCTCAGTCGCTGGGTCGATGTCGATCCCGCCGCCGCGCTCAAATGGACGCAGGCCAACACCGCTGGCGCCGCGCAGACCATGGCGCTCAACCAGATTGTCAACAGCATCGCGCAGACCGACCCGCTCGGCGCCCTCGGTGTCATCCAGCAGATGCCCGATTCCCCGAATCATAACAATATGGTTTTTCAAACCATCAACAACTGGTCGCAATCCGACCCCCAGGCCGCGCTCAATTGGGCCAAGTCCAATCTTTCCGGCAACGATCTTAACACCGCCACCGGCATCGCCGCCCGGCAGCTTATCAATGTGGACCCGGCCGCCGGCGCCCAATATGTCGCCTCCCTGCCCGATGGCACTAATCGGAACAATCTGATTTCATCCGTGGCCACTTCCATGGCCCGCCAGGACATCGACGGCGCGCTCAACTGGCTCAACGGCGCCGATGTCACCCCGGCCACGCGCAATGGTGCCATTGCCAACGTGATGAACCAGCTCTCGCAGGTGGACCCGCAGGCCGCCGCCGCCAAACTGCAGACACTCAATCTCGATGCTTCTTCACCCGGTGCGGCCAACGGCATTGCCACTCAAATCGCCAGCAACTGGGCGCAAACGGACCCCCTTGCCGCCATGAATTGGGCGGCCACGCTCACGGGCGCCCAGCGCCAGAGTGCCTTGGCCTCCGCCATCTCCACCATTGGCAATAGCGATCCCGCCACCGCCTGGCAGATGGCCGCCAGCCTGCCCGCCACCGACCCCAGCCGCAGCCAGCTCGTCAACAACGCCGTCAGCGCCTATGCCCGGCAGGATCCCGCCACTGCCGCCACACTTCTGAATAACCTCGACCAAGCCCAATACGCCACTGCCGTGGGCCAGATTTCCACCAACTGGGTCCGCGAAGACCCCTACGCCGCCTCGCAATGGATCGCCTCGCTGCCGGGTGGCCAGGTCAAGGACACCGCCGTGCAAAATATGCTCAACGCCCAGGGGCAGTATGATTTGGCGACGTCCATGCAATGGGTGGGTGCCATGAGCACGGATGCCGCGCGCACCCGTGGCTATACCACTGTCATCCAGCAAGCCGTGCGCAAGGATCCGGCCGCCGCCCAAGCCGCGGTCAACGCCGCCGCGCTCACCGATGCCCAGCGCACCCAGCTCAACCAGCTCATCCAGCGCAACATCCCCACGGCTTCGGGCGCGGTCAATTACGGCGGTGCTGACAATCTGCCTCCGGGCTATCACATCGAATACGGCCCCAATGGCGAGCAGCGCATCATGCAAAACTGAGCCGCGCATCCACCGTTCATGAAAACTTTTTTCAAAAAAACCGCTTTTCTGATTCCTCTCGCCGTGGCTTTTGCCGTGGGCGTGGCGGGGGCGCGTTTTTGGTCCGGCCCCGGCTCCGCGTCCCCCACCCGCATGGACGGCAAATCATCCGCCACGCATTCCAGCGCCTCCGCGGGTGGCGATCTTGGCGATACCGCGCCCCGGCTCCGCTCTTGGTCGCCTGATTCCTCGGTCGGGCGCATCATGGCCGTTTCCACCGCCGGCGAACGCCTGCTCGCCGCTGCGTCGTTGGTGGACCAGACTTCCGTGGACAAGCTGCCCTCGCTCATCAATGAGGCGCGCGCCTGCCCCGATACAAAATTGCGCGAATCCCTGCTCAACATGGCGTATGCCAAATGGGCCGCCGCCGACCCGCAGAACGCACTGAACTTTGCCCGCAGCGCCGCCACCAAGCGCAGCCAGACGGACAACGGCCCGCTTAACCAAGTGCTGGCCACTTGGGCCGCCGCCGACCCCGCCGCCGCGCTCGATGCCGCCAAAAAGCTGAACATGACTTCACTGCGGCGCGACGCCATCAACGCCGTGCTCGGCGCCATGGCGCAGGGGCCGGACCCGCTTAGCGCCGTCGCCACCGCACAGACCCTGGTTGGCCCGCAGCGCAGCAACGCCCTGCGCTCGGTGTTTGAAAGCTGGTCGCAGAAAGACCCGGCCAGCGCTTTCGCCCACCTGGCCCAGATTCCCAATGTGAATATGCGGGCCGAGTTTGCCCGCAGCATCGTCATCGACATGAGCAACCAGGACCCCGCAGCTGCGTTGCAGATGGTCCGCTCCCTGCCGCCCGGCCTCCAGTCGCTGGATGCCTACGCCTACACTTTCTCCAACATGGCCATTCAGAACCCCACGGCGGCCATTGCGGCGCTCAATCAGGTGCCCGACGGCCCGATGCGCAAATACGCGCTCGCCAGCGTCGCCCGCGATTGGGCGGACAGCGATCCGCAGGCTGCGCTCGCCTGGGCCAACACCTTGCCCGCCACTGAGCGCAACAGCGCCGTCTCCGATGTCATCCGCCATATGTCCGGCTCCGATCCCGCCGCCGCCATCACGTTTGTGGAAAAAATCCAAGGCGTCGACAACCGCGCCAATGCCACCCAGGAAATCATCGGCCGTTGGGCGGACGTCAATCCCACGGCGGCATTGGATTGGCTGGATAAAAACACCACCGGTGCCGCTTACGACCGCTCCATCCGCGCCGCCATCGCCCGCATCGCCGCCAACGACCCCACCGTCGCCGCTGATTATATTGCGAAGATGCCTGATGGCCCCAGCCGCGCCGGCGCGGTCGGCGCCACCATCAACGCTTGGAGCGGCACGGACCCGGTCGCCGCGCTCAACTGGGCCAACCAGCATCTTTCCGGCGCGGAGCTTAATAGCGCGCAGTCCCAGGCCATTAACCAGCTCATCGCCACCGATCCGCTGACCGGCGCAGGCTATGTAGCGCAGTTGCCCGACGGTCCGGTGCGCAATTCCGCCATCCTCGGCATCACGCGCACGCTCGCCCAGCAGGACCTCAGCGGCGCGCTCGATTGGCTGAACAATATGGGCGGGGTCAGCGACGCCACCCGCCGCTCCGCCACGCAGAATATCATGAACACCTGGGCGTCCGTCGATCCCGTGGGCGCGGCCACGCGTTTGCAAAGCATGGCGGCGGACCCCGCGTATGCCACCATGGTGCCCAACATTGCCGCGCAATGGGCCAACACGGATCCCGCCGCCGCCATGCAGTGGGTGCTCGCGCTTCCGCCGGAAGACCCCGCGCGCCAGAATGCCCTTTCCCGCACCATTTCCACCATCGCCAATTCCGATCCCGCGGGCGCCTGGAAGGATTTGATGGCGCTGCCCAACACGCCGGAGCGCTCCTCGCTCATGATGAACGTCGTCACCACCTGGGCCCGCCAGGCGCCGGGCTCCGCCGTCTCCATGCTCGCGCAATTGCCCGAAGGCCCGCAACGCACCGCCGCGTATGGCAGTCTCGCCAATTCCTGGCTCCAGCAAAATCCGCTGGCCGCCTCCAAGTGGATCAACTCGCTCGACACCAGCCCCGAGCGTGATGCCGCCGTCACCAGCCTCGTCACCACGCAGGCCACGTCCGATCCCTCCACCGCGCTTTCCTGGGCCGCCACCATTTCCGCCGACAATCTGCGCATGAATTCCTACCGCAACATCATCTCTCAGCTCGCGCGCAAGGACCCCGCCACCGCCACCGCCGCCGTGAAGAAGCTGGAGCTCACCGAGCAGCAGCGCACGCAACTTTCCGATTTGGTCGCCCACACTCCCGCGCCCACCCCGGCCAATCCCGAGGTGTACACGAATAATTACAACGAGTAGAGGAGGAGGGGGGACGCGATGGCGGGCGCTTTTTTGCCATTTTTTTCACGTGCATTTTTTTGCGGGCGTAGTCCTGCTGTGCCTGCCTTCCTTTCCACAAAGTTGCAGAAAACTTTTTTGCGCGAAAACTTTTACATCACTTTTTGACAACTGCTTCTGTCTCCGGGGGTTTACTTGGGCAAATCCAAAAACGGAAAATCCCCCATGAAAAATCAAACCAAACTCGTCAGTGTTTTCTTCGCCATGGCTTTCGGCGGCCTCAACGTCGCCTCCGCGCAAGCGGACAATTCTCCCGCCGTCGTGCAGCCCGCGGACGGTGGCGCGGTCGATCATGTTGGCCCGCGCGGCCCCGGTCCGGGTCGCGGCCCGCGTGGTCCCGGTTTCGCGCCGCACGCCGGTGCGCCCGGTGCGCCCGTTGCTCCGCAGGCTGGCCCGCAGGGCGGACCTGGCCCTCGTGGCGGTGCTGAGGGTGAGGCTGTCCGTGGCGGCCCCGGTCGTCGCGGTGGTCCCGGCGGCGGAGTCGGCCCCGGCGCTGGTCCGCGTGGCCCGGCTGTCCAGGGTCCGATGGGTCGCGGTGGCCCCGGTGGTGGTGGCTTCGGCGGTGGCCCCGGCCCGGGGGGCCGCGGCGGTCGCGGCGGTTTTGCCGGCCCGCACGGCCAGCTCCCGGCGCCCACTGCCCCAGCGGACACCGGCACCCCAGTGACGCCATAGCCCAATCTTTGTCAGCATAGGGGTATGTGAACGCTTGCAGGAGCGTTCAGGCAAAAAAGGGAGGCCAGGCTGCCCAAAACAGCCTGGCCTCTTCATTTTAATATTCGCCTGTTCCCGGCGGATTGTTATGGACTGTATCTGGCTGCCTAATAATGCCCCCCTCGCCGCCCATTCGCCGTTGAATGGCGGTATATTGGCCGCTATTCACCATACTGGCCGTATTTGCTCCCCTGCGGCCAACCCCTGATTTTTTCCGCTGCTTATGAGCGACTCCTCCCCGGCGCGTCTTTCCTCGCTGGTCAAAAAATATTTGATGGCCATCAGCGGCCTCGTGCTCGCGCTCTTTGTGCTCGGGCATATGCTGGGCAATCTGCAGGTCTTCGAAGGCTCGCCCGGCCCCCTCAACCGCTACGCCGCCTTTTTGCAATCGCTGGGTGAGCTCCTCTGGCTGGTGCGCCTGTTCCTTCTGGCCTGCATTGTTGTCCACGTATGGATGGCCATTTTGCTCACGATGGAAAACCGCCGTGCCCGTGGCTTGGGCTATAAAAAGGAAGCCACCGTCCAGGCCAGCTACGCCTCGCGCACGATGATCTGGAGCGGCCTCATCATCCTCGCCTTTGTCCTTTTCCATCTCGCGCACTACACCCTCCAGGTCATCCACCCGATCTTCAAGTCCCTGGAGTATGTCGAGAACGACCGCCATATGCACGATGTGTTTGCCATGGTGCTGGTCGGCTTCTCCTATCCCGCGGTGGTTGCCTTCTATGTCGTCGCCATTGGCCTGCTCTGTCTGCACCTTTCCCACGGCGTCAGCAGCATGTTCCAAAGCCTCGGGGTGCGGAATGACAAATGGCGCGGCCGGCTCAACAGCGTGGCCAAGGCTTACGGCGCCATTGTGTTCCTTGGTTTCGTTGCTGTGCCGCTCGCGGTCCAGCTCTCCCTCCATGCTGACCGTCCGCTGCTCCCGGTGAAGAACGTCCTCGCCCAGGTGGAAAAAGCCGAAGCCGCCTGGAACCCCGCCGTGCCCACGCCCATCCTCGTCAACTACGATGCGACGCCTCCCGCCGCCGCCAGCGCCCCCGCGCCCGCCACGGCCACTAAGGGCTTCTAACCCTCCGCCTATCTTTTCCGCCAACCCATGAAGCTCGACGCCAAAATCCCCGCCGGACCCCTCGCGGAAAAGTGGGACCGCTATAAAGCGGGCGCCAAACTCGTCAACCCGGCGAACCGGCGCAAGTACCACGTCCTCGTCGTTGGCTCCGGCCTCGCCGGCTCCTCGGCCGCCGCCACGCTGGCCGAGCTGGGCTACCGCGTTTCCTGCTTCTGTTACCAGGACAGCCCCCGCCGCGCCCACTCCATCGCCGCGCAGGGCGGCATCAACGCCGCCAAGAATTATCCGAACGACGGCGACAGCGTTTACCGCCTTTTCTACGACACCATCAAGGGGGGCGACTTTCGCGCCCGCGAGGGCAATGTCTATCGTCTCGCACAAGTAAGCGTGGACATCATCGACCAATGCGCCGCGCAGGGCGTGCCCTTCGCCCGCGAATATGGCGGTATGTTGGACAATCGTTCCTTCGGTGGTGCCCAGGTTTCGCGCACGTTCTACGCCCGTGGGCAGACAGGCCAGCAGCTTCTCCTCGGCGCCTATTCCGCACTCTCGCGCCAGATCGGTCTCGGCCAGGTCACCATGCACAACCGGCATGAGATGCTCGACCTCGTCATGATTCCAGGGGCCGATGGCGTGCCGCACGCCAAGGGCATCATCACGCGCAACCTCGTCAACGGCGCCATTGAGTCCTTTGCCGGTGACGCCGTGCTGCTGTGCACCGGCGGCTATGGCAACGTGTTTTATCTTTCCACGAACGCGCAGGGCTGCAATGTCTCCGCCATCTGGCGCGCCTATAAACACGGCGCCGGCCTGGCCAACCCGTGCTACACGCAGATTCACCCGACCTGCATCCCTGTCCACGGCGACCAGCAGAGCAAGCTCACCTTGATGAGCGAGTCCCTGCGCAATGACGGCCGCGTCTGGGCCCCCAAGTCGAAGGAAATCGCCGCCAAGCTGCGTGCCCGCCAGCTCAAGCCTTCCGATGTCGCCGACGAGGACCGCGACTACTACCTCGAGCGCAAATACAAGAGCTTTGGCAACCTCGCCCCGCGCGATATTTCCTCCCGCGCCGCCAAGGAGGCCTGTGATGACGGCCGCGGTGTCGCCTCAAGCGGCCAGGGCGTGTACCTGGACTTTTCGGACGCCATCAAGCGCCTGGGCCACCACAAGATTCGTGAACGTTACGGCAATTTGTTTGAGATGTACCAGCGCATCACCGGGGAGAGCGCCTACCACAATCCCATGATGATCTACCCCGCCGTGCACTACACCATGGGCGGCCTCTGGGTGGACTATGATTTGATGAGCAACGTCCCGGGCCTCTTTGTGCTCGGCGAGGCGAATTTCTCCGACCACGGCGCCAACCGCCTCGGCGCGAGCGCGCTCATGCAGGGCCTGGCGGACGGTTATTTCGTCATCCCCTACACGCTGGGCAACTACCTCGCCCAAGCCGGCGTCGGCTCGCACACCATCCATCATGACGCCTTCAAGGCCGGTCATGATGCCGTGAAGGCGCGCCTGCAGAAATTCCTCTCCAACAAGGGCGACACCAGTGTGCGCAACTTCCACCAGCGCCTCGGCCACATCATGTGGGAATACTGCGGCATGGCCCGCACGGATGCCGGCCTCAAGAAAGCCCTCCAGCTCCTCCCCGCCCTGCGCCAGGAATTCTGGGAGCGTGTGCGCGTCACCGGCGCTGAGGGCAGCCTGAATATGGAGCTCGAACGCGCCGGCCGCGTCGCCGACTTTTTGGAATTCGGCGAGCTGCTTTGCCGCGACGCCCTGGACCGCGACGAATCCTGCGGCGGCCATTTCCGCGTCGAGCACCAGGATGCCGAGGGCGAAGCCGCCCGCGACGACGAGCATTTCCACAACGTCTCTGTCTGGGAACACCAGGGCGAGGGCAAGGCCCCCGTCAAACACGTCGAGCCGCTCGTTTACGAGGAAGTCCACCTCGCCAAGCGCTCCTACAAATAATTTTGCGCCATGTCCTCCGCCAACCATTCCGCAGGCCTCAAGCTCACACTTCGCGTGTGGCGCCAGCCTTCCGCGTCCGCGCCGGGCCGTTTGGTCGAGTACCAACTACAGAACGTTTCGCCGGATTCCTCCTTCCTCGAGATGATGGACCAGCTCAATGAGGACCTCATCGCCAAGAACGAGCCTCCCGTCGAGTTCGACCACGATTGCCGCGAGGGCATCTGCGGTATGTGCTCGATGACCATCAATGGCGTTCCCCATGGCCCCGAGCGCGGCACCACCACCTGCCAGCTCCATATGCGCCATTTCAAGGACGGCGAGACCATCACCATCGAGCCCTGGCGCGCCCGGCCCTTCCCCGTGGTGCGCGACCTTGTGGTGGACCGCTCCTCCTTTGACCGCGTCATCCAGTCCGGCGGCTTCATCTCCGCGCGCACCGGCTCCGCCCCCGACGCCAACGAGATTCCCGTGCCCAAGCAGGTGGCCGACTATGCCATGGATGCCGCCGCGTGCATCGGCTGTGGCGCGTGTGTGGCCGCGTGCAAAAACGGTTCGGCCATGCTCTTTGTCGCCGCCAAGGCTTCGCACCTCAACGCCCTGCCGCAGGGCCAGCCCGAGAAGGATCGCCGCGTCCTCGCCATGGTCCGCACCATGGACGGCGAAGGCTTTGGCAACTGCACCGTTTACGGCGAGTGCTCGGCCGTCTGCCCCAAGGAAATTTCCCTCGACCACATCGCGCACCTGAACCGCGACTTTCTGGTGGCCTCGGTGAAGAATTTCTTCAGCAAGGTGGAATAAGGCGGGGTGGGCAGGGGCGCCCTCGACCCGCCGTGATTCAAGGGTGATTTCCCAAAAAGGAAAAAAAGTTTCTCCTGTAGGGGCGCAGTCTTGCTGCGCCCGGATAGAAACTGGATGCCAATGGATCGGAGAGCAGTTCTGCGTTGGCAGCACCCCGCGCGCGTTTTACTGTGACGCTGCGCAATGACCGGCGAAGCTTCCCCCAACCCCCCGACCCCCGGCCCGGTCACGCCTGTGCGCGCCTGGCTTCTCGCCGCCCGGCCGCGGACTTTGCCCGCCGCGTTTGCCCCTGTCGTGCTTGGCACTGCGTGCGCCGGGCATTTTTACTTCGAATACGGGCCCGCCGGTTCTGCCAACCCGGCGGACGTGGGCGCGCAGCTGGCTTGGCGGGGGCTCCAGCCGCTGTTGATTCCTGCGTTCCTCTGTGCCGCCTTCGCCCTTTTTGGGCAAATTGGCGCCAACTTCGCCAACGACTATTTTGACCACCGCCGCGGTGCGGATGCTCCCGGCCGCCTGGGCCCCACGCGCGCCGTTGCTGCCGGCCTTATCTCGCCACGCGCAATGCTCGTGGCCACCATCATCACCCTTGGGCTTTCCGCCACCGCCGGCCTTGGCACGATTTACTATGGCGGCTGGGTCTGCGTGCTCGTCGGCGTTGCCAGCCTCTTGGGTGCGTTTTTCTACACGAAATTTGCCTATTACGGCTTGGGCGAGGTCTTCGCGCTCGTTTACTTCGGCCTTGTCGCGGTGCTTGGCACTTATTACGTCGAGACACGCCATTGGCCCGCTCCGCCGGGCATCTGGATTATCGCCACCGCCTGCGGTCTGCTCGCGGCCAATATTCTTTTGGTGAACAACATTCGCGACACCGCCACCGACGCCCGCGTGGGCAAGCGCACGCTCGCCGTCCGCTTTGGCCGTCGGTTTGGTCATGGTTTGTATATCTTTAATATGATTTTCGCGTGGATTGCCGCCGGCTTGCTCTGCGCGGCTTCTTTTGGCCTGCTGACGGTGTTTGCCTTGGGCATCACCATTCCGTTGGGCATTTTTCTCATCCGCACCTTGCTCGCCACCCCCGAGGGTGACGGCCCGCGCTTCAACCGCCTCCTTGCCCTCTCCGCCCAATACCTCGCCCTCTGGGCCGCCTTGATGTCCATTGGCATCGCTTTTTCCTGAATACTGCTCTTGGATAGCCGAACACGCTGACGCCTCCTGCTTTTGTCTTCCCGCGCCCCCATCGCTCCCGCCCGTCCCGCGCCTTCCGCCAAGCGCGACTTGCTGTTCCTGTTGGCGTTCTTTGCCGCCATCTATTGGCTGCCCACGGGGCTGCGCCCGCTCGTCAACCCGGACGAGGGCCGTTATGTCGAAATTGCCCGCGAGATGGCCGCGACCGGCGACCTCGTTTCCCCGCGCCTCAACGGCACCCTTTATTTTGAAAAGCCCGCCTTGTTCTACTGGCTCGAAACCAGCGCCGTGAAAATTGGCGGCATGAATTTGTGGGCCCTCCGCTTTTGGCCCATCGCGCTCGCGTTTCTGGGCGTCGCCGCCGTTTACGGCACAGCCCGCGTCCTCTGGGGCCGTGCGGCTGGCTTGTGGTCCGCCGCCGCGCTCAGCACGGCTGTCCTCTACTACGGCATTGCGCAGATCATCATCCTCGACATGGCGGTATCAGTCTTCCTGACGCTCGCACTCTGCGCATTTCTCCTCGCGGTGCGTGAGCCACCGGGCCCTGCCCGCCGCTGGTGGTGCTGGGCGTTGTATGCCGCGATGGCCCTGGCCCTGCTCACCAAGGGACTCATCGGCCTTGTCATCCCGGGTGCGATTATTTTCCTCTGGCTCCTCGTGCTCAATAAATGGCGCGAGCTGCGCCAGGCGCATATTTTCACCGGTCTGCTGGTGCTGCTCATCTTGGCCGCCCCCTGGCATATCGCCGCCGCCCTCGCCAATCCGCCCCCCGGCGGGTGGGATTGGGCCCACTTCGTCACCAAGGATTGGAATAACCAGGGCTTTCTCTGGTATTATTTCTGGCACGAGCACGTCCTGCGCTACACCGACCCGGAGACCGCGCACCACGTCCAGCAATGGTGGTTTTTCCCCGTGGTGCTGCTCGCCGGATTTCTGCCGTGGACATTTTTCCTTCCTCAGGCCATCTGCGCCGCCTGCAAAGGCGGCTGGGCGCGCCTGAAAGCCGAGCCGGAAACCGTCTTGCTCATAATCTGGGCGCTTTTCCCGCTGATGTTTTTCAGCGCCTCGGCCTCGAAGCTCATTCCGTATATCCTGCCCAGCATCCCGCCGCTGGCGCTCCTCACCGGCCGTTTTATCGCCCGCGCGCAGGAGGCTCCCGGCGCCCCCGCGCTCCTTTGGCCGTTGCGCATTTTTGGCGGCTGTATGCTGGCCATCGCCATCACTCTCCCATTTTTGCCCCACGCCTTGGGTGATAAAATTCCCGCCGGGGCCACGCCGTGGTTTGGCGGCCTCACGGTATTATTTTTGCTCTGCGGCGTCGCGTCGCTGCATTCAACCCTGGGCAAGGTGCGCCGCCCGGACCTCACCATCCTCATCGCCTGCACGGGCATCCTCCTGCTGGTTTTCAATCCCATTGCGGCCAATTTCCTGAATATCCGCAAGCCTTCCACCGCTCCGGCCGCCTTCTGGCTCCGCCCGATGCTCCAGGACACCGACCAGGTCTTCATCCTGAACGACTACGGCGCGCACCAGGATTTCCCGCCTTTGCTGGGCCGCTTGGTCGGCGTGGCCGGCAATGTCCCGCAGGAGCAGGAATTTGGCCTCATGTTGGAGACGGCCAAGTTCACCGACCGCTATCCGGGCATTGCCGAATACCTCAAACGCCAGCACCCACGCGACGCCGGCACGGCTCCGCCCACCGTTGACCTGTTGCTCCCGCCCTTTCTCGACATCCTGCGCGGCCCCGGCCACGTTTTCGTCTTTGTCAAAGCCGACCAGTTTGACGATTTTCAAAAGAGCCATCCCGATGTCCCCGTCCACGAGCTATGGCACGATGACCACTTCGTCATCTTCTCCAACCAGCCTTAGACAAAATTACGCTCCCAATTATCCCCGGCTTCGGTTTGACTGGTTCTTCCCCGTGTCTTTTCCCCAACCCCTTACTTAATCCCCATGTCCAACGTCACCATCCGCGCCCTCGAACGTCCTGAACTCGACACCGTCCTCGAGTGGGCCGCCAAAGAGGGCTGGAACCCCGGCCTCCATGACGCCAATGCCTTTTGGGCCGCGGATCCGGACGGCTTTATCGCCGCTGAGCGCAACGGCCAGCTCGTCGGCGCGCTTTCCGTTGTTTCGTATGACGCCCGGTTTGGCTTTGTCGGCCTCTTCATCGTCCGCCCCGACGCCCGCAAGCAAGGCGTGGGCCGCGCGCTGTGGGATGACGGCATGAAGACCCTCCGTTCCCGCCTCCTCGCCGGCGCGCCCATGGGGCTTGATGGCGTGCTCGCCATGCGCGGCGCGTATGAAAAGTCCGGCTTTACCTACCATACCCGCCACATCCGTTTCGAGGGCGTCGGCGCCCGGCCCACCGCCCCTGTGGCTGGCGTGGCCCCCGCCGCCCGCGTGCCCTTCGCCAGCATTCTGGCGCTCGACTCGGAGCACTTCGCCGCGCCGCGCCCGCGTTTCCTCACCCCGTGGCTGCGCCAGCCGGATAGCGCCGCTTTCGCCGCCACCCCGCGTGGCACCATGGGCAAGCTCGGTGGCTACGCCGTGGTGCGCAAATGCCGCCAGGGTTTTAAAATCGGCCCCCTCTTTGCCAAGGATGATGCTTCCGCCGAAGCCCTGTTCCTCTCCTGCTCGGCCCACGCCGCCGGCCAGCCCCTTTACCTCGATGTGCCCGAAGGCAATGCCCCTGGCCTGGCCCTCGCCGCCAAGCATAATATGAAGGAAGTCTTCTCCTGCGCCCGGATGTACAACGGTCCCGTCCCCGCTTTCAGCCAAGCCGGCGTTTACGGCGTGACGACCTTTGAGCTGGGTTGATTCGAGGTCGGATGGAGCTTCTGCCCTGCCGAGGATAAGCGAAATCAGCCGGGGCGCACTCTTGCTGCGTCCACTTTACACCCCATTGTTTCCTTGCTTGCCCCCGGCCTAACCAGGGGTTATTCCCTTGGCGGACCCTTTCCCCTTCTTTCGGCTGGCGTGCTCGCCGTCTTTTGCCGTGCTGGAGCGCCCGCCTTCACCCCCAACGAGTAATTCTAGAACTCAATCACTTACATGGACATCGCTTTAGTCACCGGCGCCGACGCCGGGCCGGGGCTCGCCATCCTGCTGACCGACCGCGTGGCGCTGGAGATTGTGAG
>JBEHYY010000007.1:0-103080 GCA_048497935.1 Verrucomicrobiota bacterium | reverse complement strand
GATAGCATCACGCGCATCGCCCCGCTCCTGCACCAGCTTCGCGAGGAGTTCCCCTTCGACAAGGATGTCCACGAGGTCATCGACGTTGACCCGGTGGATATGAGTTAGGAACAAAACCCCGGTCGTCCTGTTGTAGGACGGAGTCACCTTCTCGAAAGGATGGGCCATATCTCCGTTTGGCGGGCCATTTCATTCGTCAGTGATAAGCTATTCCAGCCATGAAAAATTCCTTCCGCGGGCTAAATCTTGCCTGGCTGCTCGCCGGCCTGCTGCTGGCCGGCTGCAATGATGTGACCGCCCTGAAGCCCGTGGGTGAAAAACCCGCCTTGTTGAAGCCTGAGGATTGCAACGGCGTGTGGGTGGACTTTGCCGGAGATAATGATCCACTGACGCTCAGGGTGACCGACGCCGACAAGGGCGAAGTCGAACTGGCTTTGCTGAAGAAAGACGATCAGGGCAAATACACCGCCGATGTCCTCCATGGCCGTGTGCTGGGGTCTGACGAGTGGACCTTTATCAATCTGCTCGATCAGGATTCCAAGGACGGCCCGCGCTATCTCTGGTGCCGTGTCCGCTTGAAAAACAATCTGGCTCTCATTTGGGTGCCCGACAGTTCCAAGATCAGGAAGCTCGTCGAAGGCGGCAAGCTCCCTGGCAAGATTGACGGCAATAACATCCGCCTTGGCGAGCTGACGCCGGAGCTATTGAAGGACATCCGCGAGGAAAAATACGGTGTGCTCTTTGTCTGGGATGACCCACTGGTTCTCCACCGCGTTTCCGACAAGGTGCCGTAAACCGCACCGTCCATTTTGCTCAGGACTTTCGCTTCCGGCGCAAAGCCACCAGCAACGTGGCGCACGAAACCACCAACGCCGTGGTCGCCGGTTCCGGTACGGCGGCGGACACCGCCAGGTTGCCATCCTGCAGCACGCTGACCACCCATTTGTCATCCGCGTTCAGCAACGCGCTGTTGAAGCGGTCATCGTAGGGGCTGGAGTAAACCGCGCCGCCGGGGACCACAGTGGTGTTCGTGCCGTCAAAAAGCGTCGTGTTGGATTCTCCGAAAATGGCCGACCCATAGAGATTGAAGAAGGTGCTGCCCGGCAATTGCACGCCATTGGTGTAGGCCTTTTCCGCCAGAATCCACCATTGGGCGCTGGAGAGGTTGCCAAACGTGCCGTTGCCCAGTCCGCTTATATTCCCCACGTTGCCCGTGCTGCCGACAAACCCCGTCGCCAGCCCTTCCTGAAAGTCGCCGGTCACCTTGAGGTTGATCGCCATGTTCCCCATGTTGTTGTTGATCGTTTCCGTGGCGGTGTTATGTACCGACCCCACCGGGCCCACCACGGTGAATTGGTCCAGGTTCCCCCACGTGGCCGCGCCGCTGGGCGTGCCATTGATGGTGATGCTCGAGCCGGCGGTGTTGCCGTAGATGGTGCTGTTGGAGGGCGTCATGCCGTAGAGCGCCGTCGTCAGGTTGGCGTCATTGGGTATCGTGACGTACAGGCCGCTCAACACGATATTCCCGCCCGTGGCATTGGCGGCGCCCGTCATCGTCACGGTGCCGTTGAAATTGATGTTTCCGGAGGCATCCACCGTGGCGTTGAAGTTGTAATGGGCGATCCACGTCTGGTTGCCCACCGTGAAGGTGCCGTTGCCGTTGTTGATGACATTGTTCATGCCCGTGCCGTTGTCGTTGCCATAATTGTTGGCGATGGTCGTGACGACATTGCCCGTGTGCAGGCTGGTCAGGTAATTGGTGTAGGTGGGGTAATTGGTGGAGAATGATCCCGTGGAGGGCCCGATGATGCGCATGAACTCCTGCGTGCCGCTCACGTTCTGCGTGATGACGACCGGGTTCGAGACATTGGCGCCGATGTTGTTGTAGATCTTGGCAAAGGTCTGCGCCGAATTCAGCGTGTTGTAGGTGGATTTGACCGGTGTCGTGTTGCTCACGCTGTATTTGTAGTCATCAATGCGCAGCGAGCCGCCAAACTGGTTGATTTGCGTCAGGTCGCCGCCGCCGCCCGCCATTTCCACCACCGAGTAACGCGGCACGGAGGAATCACCGCCGGGATTGGGCTGCGAGGTCGAATTGCTGAAAAACGAGGAATTGCCGTACGAGATGTAGAAATTCGTGGTGCCGGTGGTGGCGTCGGTGAAGTGGAAGCCGCCATTGGCGATGACATCATCCATGGCATAGGATTGCGACAGCGCCGCCCCGGGTGCGACGTAGATGGGTGTGCCGCCCAGCGTGCCGTTGACCCCCGTCAGAAAGGTGATGTACGTCGAATTCGCGCTCAGGCTCGGGTTGTCATTTCCATAGACAAAATCCAGCACAAAGTCCGCCCGTGCCGGCAGCGCCGCCAGCAGGAGGAGCACGGAGAGGCCCAGATTGCGACGCAGAAGAGGCAGGTGGCGGATTTTCATGGGAAAAAACGTGACAGGATGGACGGCGTGCGTAAAAAGTTAAGTTATCGCGTAAGTCACGGTCTGACAACCGCAAAAGCATACAAATCAAACGCTAACCGATCATCGTTACTCATCCCCGCTCAACACCCACGTGTCCTTCGAGCCACCGCCTTGGGAGGAGTTCACCACCAGCGAGCCTTTCTTCAACGCCACGCGTGTCAACCCGCCGGGCATGATGACGATTTTCTCTCCGTAAAGAATATAAGGCCTCAAATCAATATGCCGCCCCTCGAACTTGCCGTCGCAATACGTCGGATGCCGCGACAACGAAATCGGCGGCTGTGCGATGAAGTTGCGCGGGTTGTCTTTGATCAATTGGCGGAATTTCTCTATCTCCGCCTTGGCCGCCCACGGCCCCATCAGCATCCCATAGCCGCCCGCCTCATTCGCGCTTTTGACGACGAGCTTCGCCAGATTGTCTAAAATATAATCATAGTCTTTCTTCTCCGAGGCCAGGTACGTCTCCACATTGGGCAGGATGGGGTCTTGCTTCAGGTAGTACTTTATCATCCGCGGCACGAAGTAGTACATCACCTTGTCGTCCGCCACCCCCGTGCCGATGGAATTGGCCAGCGCCACATTCCCCGCCTTGTACGCCGAGACCAGCCCCGGCACGCCCAGCATCGAATCGCGCCGGAATACCGTCGGATCCAGGAAGTCGTCGTCAATGCGCCGGTAGATGACATCGACCATCTGCAGGCCCTTGGTCGTGCGCATATACACCTTCTCGTCGCGCACCACCAGGTCGCGCCCCTCCACAATCTCCACGCCCATTTGTCGCGCGAGGAAACAATGTTCAAAGTAAGCGCTGTTGTACACGCCGGGCGTCAGCAGCACCACGGTCGGGTTCTTGCGCCGCGTCGGCGCGATGTAGCGCAGCATATTCAGCAATTCGTCGGCATACGTGTCGATGGGGCGCACGTTGCCCCGCGCGAAGAGGCTGGGAAAGGCGCGCTTCATCGCCGCCCGGTTCTCGATCATGTACGACACGCCCGACGGGCACCGCCCATTGTCCTCCAGCACCAGATACTGCCCGTCCCGCCCGCGGATGAGGTCGCTGCCGCAGATATGGATGTAGATGTCCCGCGGCACCTTCGTCCCGCGGAATTCCGGCCGGTAATGCTTGGCCGAGAGTATGTAGTGTTCCGGGATGACTTTGTCCGCGATGATCTTCTGGTCGGTGTAGATGTCCTTCAGGAAAAGATTCAGCGCCGTGATACGCTGCTTGAGGCCCTTTTCCAAATGCGCCCACTCGCTCGCGGGGATGATGCGCGGAATCAGGTCGAAGGGGAAGATGCGCTCCGTCCCTTCGTTGTCATTATAAACCGTGAAGGTGATGCCCTGCCGCAGGAATGAGAGATCCGTGCTCTGGCGTTTTTCGTCAAACTCATCCTGGCTGAGGCTCGCGAATCGCTCCCGGAACTTCTTGTAATGCCGCCGCACCCCCCCGGCGGGCGCGCCCGTGAACATCTCATCGTAAAAATCTTCGGCCTGGTATTTGTCGAACATGGACGGGGGGTGAAAGAATAGGGTTCCGGTGCCCTCATGAGCAAGCCCCATGCCGAAGTGGGCGGCGGATCAGGTGAAGAGGAGAAGACCCGCGCTCACCGCCAGGAAGTTGTTGCAGGCATGGGCCGTCATCGAGGCGAGAATGGAACCACGCCATTCCCGCAGCGCCGCTAGATTCATGGCCACCGCTCCCAGGCCCGGTACCAGGGTCCACCCTTGCGGGTGGATGATGGCAAAGATGAAGGCGACCAGCAACGCACTCGGCAGCCAGCTCCAGCGCCGCCGCAGATGATGGAACAGTGCGCCGCGAAACATCGTCTCCTCGAGCACGGGTGCCAGCACGCACGCCACGCCGTACAGCGCCAGAATATGCCACCAGCCGCCGCCTTCTTCAATCCACCCTGCGATAGGGTGGGAGGGATGCGCTCCGGCAATCTTAATGAGCACCAGCGAAAGGCCCACGCCCAGTATCTCGAAGGGGACCAACGCAAAAAAGCCTGCCAAGCCATAGAAAATTTCAATGTGGGCGCCTTGGCCTGTCTGCCAGCCAAAGGCATTCTTCCGCTGCTCACGGGTTGTCCCCCGCCTTGCGGTCCAGGCTAGCACAAGGGGTAGGATAAGCAACGCCGGCCATATCCAGACCAGCGGGTCGGCGTGGAGCATGCCCAATAATTTTCCAAATAAAAAATAAAGCGTCAGGTAAAGGGCAAACCCTTCCAGATAAGCCGGGCCGGCCGTGGGCTCCGGCTGGTAGGCACGGCGGATTCTTCCCGTGCAGGCCATCACAATCGCGGCGATGCTGCACACCAAGGTCAACCCTGCGCCAATCAGCAAGCCCAATCCCACGATGGTCATGCGGGAAACCGCGGAATTTTCCAGGGCCTGTCGGGCTTCCGCTGTGGGTGGCAATCCATAAACCAGCGCCACTTCGCCAACCAACCCATGATGGTCAACCAGCGCTTGCTTCCCCTCGTCCGACACGTGATTCACACCGAGGGTGTAAAGAGTGCGCAGCGTGTCGATGTCCGTTTTGACTTCGGGTGGCGTGGGTTCTTTAGCCAGGGCATCCAGCCGGGGCAGTGCTGCGTCCGAGCCCAACATTTCTCCAATTAGGATGGCCGCCTCGAGTTTGTCCTCCGGAGTTTGGGCCAGCAGATCCAATTGCGCCATCTCGCGCTCTTGTCGGCTATTGGGCTTGGTGCCGCCCGTTTTTTGGCTGCCCATCCGTTTAAACTTGTTCAGGGTCAGGATTGTGCGGGCCATCATCTTAAACTGAAGATGGGCCAGGGGTGCCGGCCCATTGGGCGTCACTGCCTCGCTGGCTTCGTAATTGCGCCCAAATATATATAATACCCAAACGACGATGCAGGCCCAGGCCAGCCAGGTTGACTGCGGGCGCTTTACGGGGGAGGCGAGCAGGGGAGGTAAATCGGGCGCGGTCAAAGCCCCGCCAAACTAGCTGTTCATTCCCGCTTGGCAACCGGCTTTTGCAAAAGCAGTTGCCCGCAGGCTTGCATGACTGGCGGGTTTTCGGCAGGGTGGGGGTTTCCGCCAATGGCTTCCCTTCCCACCGACGAACTGCTCACCCTCGCCACCGCCACCGCCCGCGCCGCCGGCGCCGCCTTGGCCAAACGCGCCGACCGCACAGTCAATTCCGAGACCGGCCACGACGTCAAGATGCAGGCGGACATCGACAGCGAAAATCTCATCCGCGAACGCCTCGCCCGCACCAAGCTGCCCGTCATCGGCGAGGAAATCGGCGGCGACTCCAGCCTCCTCGACCGCAGCGAACCCTATTGGTCGGTCGATCCGCTTGATGGCACCTATAACTACCTTCGCGGCCTCCCCAGCACCTGCGTGAGCATCGGCCTGTGGCGCGGGCGGCGCCCTGTCCTCGGCGTCATTTATGATTTCTGGCGCGATGAGCTTTTTGCCGGCGGCGCCGGTTTGGGCCTCACCTTGAATGGCCGCGCCCTCCAACCCCGCTGGGCGCCCGACATTGCGCGCGCCGTCCTCTGCACGGGCTTTCCCTCCACTGCCGACCGCAGCGGCGAGGGCGTCCGTGGCTTCGTCAGGCGTGTGGAACAGTTCAAGAAAATCCGCATGATCGGCAGCGCCGCCTTGGCCCTGGCCTACGTCTCCTGCGGCCGCGCCGATGCCTATTTCGAGGAATCCATCAAGCTCTGGGACATCGCGGCGGGCCTTGCCCTCGTCGAAGGTGCCGGCGGCTTTGTGCGCGTGGACCCCGTGCCTGGCAACCCCGTGGCGTTCAATGTCTGGGCTGCCGGCCGGGCCGATTTGGCCGGGTGATTTTGACAGGGAATGATTGGCCGGCCTTGACATTCATCAGTGCGTTGGGAAAATACTGGGCAAGACCGTGGTTCAAGGTATAATGATGACTGAAACAGGCGGCATTTTCACCCATGTCTAACATTACCCCGGAAGAGGCCAGAATGCGCCTCAACGAGCGTCCCCAGAATAACCACTCGGCCTCAACGCCTTGGTTACAGATTCTTTTTTTAATCGCGGTGATTGCTGGGCTGGGCTGGTGGGGCTATCAACAATGGCTCTATCGTATTCCGCAGAACCGGATTTTGACTCTTGAGTCCGGCGGTACCATCAACGCGCGCATCATGTCGCATGATTTGAATATGGTGAAGTTTGCCTACGTTGACACTGGCGATACCATGTACGTGCCCTTGGCCCTGCTTTCCAAGGAAGACCAGGAATTTTTGATGCATTTTGATGATGTCCACGCGGAGGCATTCTATCCCATTAATACTATTATGGCAGGCCCGCCGCACCCCGGCGCAAAGATCCAGATTCTCGGCCAGGCCAAAGGCGTCTTGAGATACAAGGAATTGCCGAAAGGCGATGTTTTAGAGATTAAGACCGAGGATTTGTCGCCGGTTGAACTGGCCTTTTTGCAGAGGTTTCATGAATATATGCCGCGCGATATTGAACACACCTTTACGACCAAAAAAGGTGAAGCCCTTTCCGGCATCGTTCTTGGTCATGATCGTGGGATATTGGCCCTTCGGTTGGTGACCGATGGCACGACGCACTACTTTCCCATCGAGGATCTTTCGACGGAAGACCAGCGGCTGCTCAACAATGATAACAATTCTTACAGCATCGATTGGCCTTTGGATTGTACGGTCTATGACAACAAGGGGGTTCCGCAGCATATAATTGCCAGCGGACGGGTTCCCAATTACCTCAAGCTCAAGGATATTCGAGGTGTTTCTGAGGATTATCGTCCATTGACCGATTATTCCGCGGAAGATCAGAAGGTGTTTTTACTGCTCCAAGGGTCGCCCATGCCACACTTTCCCTTTACCTATACGCTCACGGACGCCACCGGCCGTACCTTGCCTGTGTTGGTGGAAGGCCGCACGGATCTGGTTGTGAATATCCGGCTCAGCAATGACACCTTGATGGCTTACCCCATCGCGAAGTTGTCGCAGCGCAATCAGGATTTCCTGCGTATGTTCAAAAGCGAAGCGGATTCGCCGGCGATAAAACTGTTGCGGGACCAAACAGCCGATCTCGAATTGGAGGATTTGAGACTCGAAGCGAAAATCGCCGATCCGCTGACTTCGCGGGGGCAAAAGGAAATCGCTCAAGCGGCGCTGGGACGTAATCAACGTCAAATCGACGCGAACACCCGGGCCATTGCGGCTGCTGTTCGTGAGATCGAAATCGACCGATTTAGAAAAACTGGCGTGCAAAACTGAGTTGGTTTTAAGCCATGCCCGAATTATCGCCAGAGGTCCTCCAACGCTTGCGTGAACGCGCCGCGCCGCCCCCGCCCAAGCGTTCCCTTCCCTGGGTGCAGATCTTCTTTATCTTGGTGGCCCTCGCCGCCGGGGGCTGGGCCTACTACCAGCATTGGCGCTATCGCCTGCCCCAGGAGCGTGATTTCACCAAGACGGACGGCCGCGCCTTTCATGCCACGTTGCTGTCGCATAATGACGGTTATGCCGCCTTCACCCTGCCCGAGGCCGCGGCCACGCGCTACTTGCCCATCGCCAGCCTCTCTCCGGCCGATCAGGATTTCGTGCGCCATACCGCCGCCACGCTGACGCTCGCGTTCCCCGTGGATTATGTTTTTACGGACGCCGCCGGCAAGGAGACGCCGGTGCGCCTCATGGAACGCAATAGCGATTGGGTCAAAGTCACGCTGGCCGATTCCCATACGCAGACTTTTTTGGCCATTGATGCGCTCTCGCCGGCGGACCAGGACTTTGTCCGCCTCATCCCCGCCTACCTGGGGTTTAATTTCCCCATCGATTATATTTTGACTGGCCTGCCCCAGGCCGGGGCCAGCCTTCATCTGCTCGGCCACACGAAAGACTACCTCGAATACCAGGATGGCGGCTCCGCCAGCCATCGCCTGCTGCCCATCACGTCCTTGTCCGCCACCGACCAGCGGTTTGTCCGCGCGCTGCCTTCGGTCATTCCATTCGATTATCCTTTTACGTACGGCATCACCACCGAGGATGGCGTCAGTCTCGCCGGCTTGATCACCAATCATAACACCGATTTGGTGGCCATCCAGCCGGCTGGCGACACTGCCACGCGCTACTATCCCATTCGCCATCTCTCTGCCGAGAGTCAGGCCCTGCTCCGCCAGCTCCCTGGCAATCTGACCATCAGCCTGCCGCTGGATTGCCTCGTCGATGATGCCCGCGGCCAACCCCTGCGCATGCACATCACCGACCGGGCTTTGGATTTCTTGCGCTACATCAGCGAGGCCGACGGTACCGAGCAATATTATCCTTTGGCGGATCTATCCAACGCGGATCAGGAGGTGCTCAAGCGTCTTCCAGTCGGCCTGCGGCTTGAGTATCCCTTCAATTATCACCTGACCGATCAAGCCGGCCGTGCGCTCAATGTGCAGATTCTGGGCCGCAGCGCCGACCAAATCAAATTCCGTCTCGCCACCGGTGCCATCAGCCTCTACGCGCTCGACAAACTTTCCCCCGCCTCCGCCAGGTTCCTCCGCCTTTTGCCGGTTAATTTGACCGGAGAAGCTGCCACTTCCACCGCGGCCGAGCCGCCGGAGGCCAAGGCCCTGCGCGACCATATCGCCGCCATGCTGACGGAAAATGAGCAGCTGCGCATCCATGTCGCCAACCCGACCACCCCGGGCAAACAAAAAGTCGTGGAAAAACAGAAAATCACCGACAACGAGGCGCAAATCTCCCTCGACAAGGTGAAGCTTGATACCTTGCTCAAAAGGTCTGGCGCCTCGCTCGTGCGCAGCCCCGCCACCCAGTTGGCTCCCTTGCGTGCCGAGCTGGCCGGCTTGGTCGAGCGCACTGTCGCCGCCCAAAAGAGCATCGACGCCATTCCGGCCGACACCTCCAGCGTGCGCGTCGTCCAAAACCAAAGCTACGCTGCGGCCGCCTCCTCCTTTGCGGACCAGATTGACTCCCAGCGTTCCGCCCAGCAAACCGAGTTGGACCGCGTGCGCGACCAAATCGAGGTTCTTTGTAAGGAAATCGACCCCTTTATCGACCCGGCGCCCAAACTGGGGCCCGAGCAACGCGCCAAAAGCACCTGGAACAGCGTTATGCGTCAGGTGCGCAGCGACGACCAATTGCATAAGGATATCGCCGCAGCCACCCCCGCCACCATCCGCAGCCTCCAGACGGAATTGCGCCGCAATCAGGTCGATCTGATTGCCCTCCTCCGCGAAATCAAAGCCACCCTCGGCGAATACACCCCCGCCGCCGCCCCCTAGTTTTTCTGCCGCACGTGGACTTCGTGCTGGGGGAAGGGGATCTCGATGCCGTTTTCGTCAAAGCGCAGTTTCACCGCTTCGAGCATCGTTTCCTTCAGGCCGGCGTAATCGCTGCCGTTGACCCATGCGCGCAGCGTCATGTCCACCGAGCTTTCCCCAAGATTCGTGACCACCACGACCGCCGCCGGCTCCTTCAGCGCCCGGGGGTCCGCCTTGAGCGCATCCAGGATGATTTGCCGCGCCTTGCGCAGGTCGGAGGCATAGCTGATGTTGAACACAATATCCAGCCGCCGGGTCACCTTGGCGCTATTGTTGGTCAGCGGCGAGCTGAGGATGCTCCCATTGGCCACGATGATGGCCCGGTTGTCCGCCGTGCGCAACGTCGTGCTGAAGATGCTGATTTCCTCCACCACGCCCTTCGAGCTTCCGGTTTCAATCTCATCACCCACGCGGAAATGCCGGAAGAGGATGATCAGCACTCCCGCCGCAAAATTGGACAGCGAGTTTTGCAGCGCCAGACCCACCGCCAGCGCGCTCGCCCCCAGCACGGCGGAAAACGGCGTCGTCTCAAACTGCGCGTTTTGCAGCGCCACCAGCACCACAATTGTGATGATCAGCCAGTAGCAAAGGTGCGAGAGGAACGAAGACAGCGTGAGGTCCACGTGCCGCGCCGCCATCACCCGCTTGAGCAACCGCTTGACCCAGCCCGCCAGCCACCAGCCCACCAGCAGCACAATAATGGCGCTTCCCAGGTGGGGCACGTAGTCAATGAATTTCCGGTAGAGGCTCTTGACCAGCTCAATGATGCTCTTGCGATAGGAAATTTCCGGGGTGGCTGGCGCCTCATCCGCCGCCGGCGTTCCCGTGCTGGCCGGAGCTGAAACTGCCGGTGCAGCCGTCGCCGCTGCCGCTGCGGCGGTCGCCACCGGGGGCGTGGACGTGGCTGCGGGTGCCGTCGGCGTTTGCGCGAGAAGGAGGATAGTCAGTAACCACACAGTGGCGAAAGTTAGCCAGCAAACGTTGACGCCCTGCAAGGTGAAAATGCGGGTTTGCCATTGGCAGATTCCTCCCTACCTGCCATTTTATCGGCTGCGGTCGCTTCCGGTATGTCTGTTTCGCCTCCCCAGGAAATTTCTCCCGCCGAGCTTGCGGCCTTGTCCGCCCGCTTGGGTGCGGAGTCCTTTGCGCGCCGCCTGCGCATCCAGCATCAACTGGAGGTCGATCCGGAGTCCGACGAGGCCGGCCCCATCAATGTCCAACGCATGGTCCGCCGGATGAAAATGCTTTCCGGCGTTTTGCGTGCCTCCGGTTTGGCCGGATGGGGGCGGCGCAATATGCTGGCCATCGAGCGGCGCGAGCATCTTCTCCGGCTATGCGGTCTCCCCGCACCGTTTCAGGGCTTGCGCCTGCTGCACTTGAGCGACCTCCATGCCGATATGGACCCCGGCACCGTCCCGGCCTTGCTGAAGGCGCTCACGGGCCTCACCTACGATGCCGTCGTTCTCACCGGCGATTACCGCGCCCACACCCACCAAGGCTGGGATGAAGCCCTTGCCCTCTGTGCGCAGGTGGCTCACGCACTGCGGCCCGACGTGCCCAAGTTCGCCGTTTTGGGTAATCACGACCCGCTGGAAATCACGCCCGGTCTCGAGGCCTTGGGCTGGCGTATGCTTTTGAACGAGGCCGCTCCCTGGCGGCGGGGTGGGGCGGAGCTTTGGTTTGCCGGCGTGGACGACGACCATACCTATGCCAATGCCGATGTCGCCCGCGCCCGCGCCGCCATCCCTGTGGGTGGCTGTGCGGTGCTGCTTTCCCACACCCCCTCCACTTACGCCACCGCGGCCTCGGCTGGTTTTGCCGGATTCTTATGCGGCCACACCCACGGCGGCCAAATCTGCCTGCCGGGCGGTTTTGCGCTGCTCAACAATGGCCGGGCCCCGCGTTGGGCCATCCGTGGCCCCTGGCTGTTTCAAACAATGTCCGGCTACACCAGCACCGGCATCGGCGCCTGCCGTCTTCCCGCCCGCTTCTTTTGCCCGCCGGAGATTACCATCCACACTCTGGATGTTCCTTGATTCCCGCCGCACGCCACCGCACACTTTCCGCACTCCATGAAACGCTACCACCACGTCAATTTTCTCTGGGATGATGCCAAGGCTGCCACGCTCGACTCCGTGGCCCGGCTCGTGTACCGCTCCAACCTCCTCGGCAGCGACCAGCGCATCACCAACACCGGCGGCGGCAATACTTCCTCGAAAATTGACGAGGCCGACCAGCTTTCCGGTAAAAAGGAGGCCATCCTCTGGGTCAAGGGCTCCGGCGGCGATTTGCGTACCAGCACCCGCGCCTTTTTCTCCTCCCTGTATCTCGACAAGCTTTTCGCCCTGCAAAAAATCTACGCCGCCCGCCCGGAAAAGGGCGTCAAATCCACGGCTGAGGACGACATGGTGGGGCTTTATTCCCACTGCACCTTTAATCTGAATCCGCGCGCCTCCTCTATCGACACTCCTTTGCACGCCTTCCTGCCGGGCCGCCATGTGGATCATATGCACCCCAATGCCATCATCGCCATCGCCGCCTCGGCCAACAGCGAGCAGCTGACCAAGGAAATTTTTGGCGGCGAAATGGCCTACGTGCGCTGGATGCGCCCGGGCTTTGAACTGGGCCTCGCCATGCAGGAAATCGCCCGCCAGCAGCCCACTGTCCGCGCCATCATGATGGGCCAGCATGGTTTCATCTCCTGGGCGGATGATGACCGCGCCTGCTACACTCTCACCTTGGATTTAATCGAGCGCGCCGCCGCTTACATCGAGGATAAATACCTCAAAAAGGGTGGGGATGCCGCCGCCTTTGGCGGGGCTAAATACCAGACCCTTGCTCCCGAAAAGCGCCATTCCACCCTGGCGGCCATTCTCCCCTGGCTGCGTGGCCAGGTGTCCACTCATAAGCGCTTTATCGGCACCGTGCAGGATGACGACAAAATCCTCCGCTTCGTCAACAGCCACGACGCTCCGCGCCTGGCCGAGCTGGGCACCTCCTGTCCGGACCATTTCCTCCGCACCAAGATCAAGCCGCTCTACGTGGACTGGAATCCGCAGGTTGAGGATGTCGCTGCCCTCAAAAAGAAACTTGCCGACGGCATCGCCCGTTACCGTGCCGACTACGCGGCCTATTACCAAAAGTGCAAGCGCGCCAATTCGCCCGCCATGCGCGACCCTAATCCCACCGTCGTCCTCATCCCAGGCCTGGGTATGGTTGCCTGGGGCAAGGACAAGAGCGAATCGCGTGTCACCGCCGAGTTTTATAACTGCGCTGTCGAAGTCATGCGCGGCGCCGAAGCCATCGACCGCTATGTCTCACTTCCGCAGCAGGAGGCGTTTGACATCGAATACTGGCTCCTTGAGGAAGCCAAGCTCCAGCGTATGCCGGCGGAAAAGGAGCTCGCCCGCCGCGTCGCCATCGTCATCGGGGCCGGTTCTGGCATCGGTCGCGAGACGGCTCACCGCCTCGTCAACGAGGGCGCGCACGTCGTTTGTGTGGATTTGAACGAAGCCACGGCTCAGGCCACGGCCAGGGAAATTACCGACCGTCTCGGCACCGGTATCGGCGTCGCTGGCACTGGCTTGTCCAATTGTGGCCCGGCCATTGGCCTCGGTGCGGACATCACCAAGCGCGAGAGCATCCGCCGTATGTTGGATGATGTCGCCATCGCCTATGGCGGTTTTGACAGCATTTGCGTTACCGCTGGCATCTTCGTCCCGAGCGACACCACCGGCCACATTCCCGATGACAAATGGGCGCTCACCTTCGCCATCAATGTCACTGGCAGCTATCTCGTCGGCGATGAAGCCGCCAAGACCTGGCGGGAGCAGGGCCTGCGCGGCAGCCTGGTCCTCACCACGAGCGCTAATGCCGCTGTGGCCAAGAAGGGCTCCATCGCCTACGATGCCTCCAAGGCCGCGGCTAATCACCTAGTCGGCGAACTGGCGATCGAGCTTTCCCCGCTGGTGCGGGTCAACGCCGTGGCTCCGGCCACTGTCGTCCAGGGCAGCGCCATGTTCCCGCGCGAACGCGTCATCGGCTCCCTCGCCAAATACAATATTCCGTTTTCGGAAAGCGAATCGACGGACTCCCTGGTGCACAAACTCGCGCAATTCTATGCCGACCGAACGTTGACCAAGACGCCCATCACTCCGGCCGACCAAGCCGAGGGCTATTTCCTTCTCGTTAGCGACCGTCTGAGCAAGACCACCGGCCAGGTTCTTGCCGTCGATGGCGGTCTGCACGAGGCTTTCCTGCGGTAGCCGGCCCTCGCTAGCCGGACTTCGGCCGCTCCAGTTTGTCCCAGGGCGACTGCCCTTTTTGCCACTGGCTCGCCGTGTGCCGGGAACGGGCCAGCACCTCCCGTGTTTGCCGGGCGCCCGCGCTTTCCGCCCAGTCCTTTAAAAAATCTGGCGTCATCAATCGCGCGCCCGCCGCTGCGGCCGCTTCACTCAGCATATTGTCACGCGTGGCTACCACCAGTTCCTGGTCGGCCTTGTGTTTCTTGCGTGGTCGCCGATCTTCGTCCGCCGGCAGGTTGGCGTTGACGACTAGTTGCTCAATGATGGCATCGGCGCTCTGCCCCTTCGGCCCATAGACATACGAGAAAGTCAGTTCCTCCCCGGGGCGCTCGACGCGCAGCACCTCACCCGAGCCATCCAGCACGATGGTTACCCGCCAGCCTTCAACATCATGGATGGGTCGCAGCGCCTCGGCCAGTTGTGTGCGGGCGGCGTCCGGGCCATGCGTGTTCAGTGCCTGGCGCAGGTCCGGCCAGGCGTGGATCACATTAAAGGCGTCCACCAGCAGATGGCGGTCGGGCGGCATGAGGCTTTTCTAATCGGTTTGCCTCAATTGGCAAATTCGAACACACTGATTCTCCCTTCCTCATGTCCGCGCTCGATTATCATACGCCGCCTCCCGGCCTGTTTGTTTACCGTACGCGCGCGCATTTCTATGAAATCGACGCCTTGTGGGTCCTGCACCATTCGCGCTATCTCCAGTTTGTCGAACGCGCCCAGCAGGCCTTGTTCGATGAATTGATGGGCGCCAAGGAGTTTTCCCCGGAGAAGTACCCGGATGTCTATGTCGTCGTGAAGCGCCTGGAGATTGACTATATTGTTCCCCTTCGCGGTGTCGCCCCGTTCCTTATCACGCTGCGTGGTGTCAAGCTGCGCGAGGCCGGCCTGGCCATCGCCTTTGAGTTCCGCAGCGAGGATGGCTCTGTGCTCCATGCCCGGGGCGAGCGTACCGTCTGCAAGCTCGGTCTGCAAACCCATGAACCCACCGGCTGGAGCCCCGAATTCCGTGCCCGGTACGAGCCTTGGGTCGCCGCGGGTGAAGTCCTTGTTGCTCAAAAATAAACCGCCCGGAAGGCTTGCTTAACTCCCCGGGTTTTGGCAAACAAGAGGCCGGTCCCGGGTTATCCCCGGCGACCGGCCTTGTAAACGGCAGGCCTTGCTCAAGGGTCACTGCCTAGCTGCTTGGTTGCTATGCTACTATGCCGTATTCCTTGTTCAGGGCTTGCACCCTGATGCCAAGTAAAACACACGTTTGATAAAAAAGTTCCAACGGGGTTCACAAATCTCGCGGATCCTTTTTTATCGATGCGGCTGCCGGCCGGCGGGGTCCATTCCCCGTCGGCCGGTACTTTTATAACCGACTATCCATTAATTGGATAAAGAAAAACTTTTAAGCCCCATTATTATGCCGACTATCTATGAAACCCTCCGTGCGGATATCGTCGCTGCGATGAAAGCCCGCGACTCCGTCGCCACCCTCAGCTTGCGCACTGCCGACGCCGCCATCCAGCGCGCTGCCATGGATGCCAATAAGCCTATTGACGACGCCTTGGTCACCACCGTCCTCCGCAAATCGGTGAAGAATCTAGCGGATGCCCGTGCCGAATTTGAGAAAGGCAACCGGGCTGACCTCGTGGCTGCCAACAGCGCCGAAATGGCCTTGTTGGAAAAATATCTGCCCCAAGGTCTCGACCCCGCCAAAGTGGAGGCATTGGTCAATGAAGCCATTGCCGCCACCGGCGCGCAGTCAAAGAAGGAGATGGGTAAAGTCATCGGCGCCCTCAAGCAGCGCCCGGAGGCGGCCCTGCTTGATTTTGGCGCCGTGAGCAAGCTGGTGCAGGCCAAGTTGCCCTAGCCCTACCACTTGTTGACCACGGCCACCGTGATGACCACAACGGCCGCGACGAAGATAATGAAGACCATGGCTTCCTTTCCGGTGTAGGGACGCTGGCGCTGGCTTGCATTTGAGGCAGCTTCGCCAGACAGCTCCCGCCTGGTTAGACGTGGTTGATGACGAGTATTGCCGCGACAGTCACCACGGCAACGATGCAGATGAATACGATCATGGGTTCCTTTCTATTGTGGACGAATCAAGGGCGGTCGCCCTTGGCGGTTGGCGCCTAGGTGTGGTCGATCACGACAATTGTCGCAATGACCACCACGGCGGCCACGAATATGAGTGCGATCATAAACGCCTTTCTGGTGTGGGTTAAAAAATGAAGGTGGTCCGGGCGGGTTGGGAAAGGAAAAATCAGGTATGGTCAGCCAGCATCACCGCGGCGATGACGACTACCGCGCCTACCAGCACAAGTGCGAAAATCATAAGTTCCTTTTCATCGCCACAGTGGGGGAATCTTTTCCGATTGTCCCTCCACCCGGAGCAGGTGAGTGATGTTACTAACGATAATATACACGGTTAAACATACCCTGCCATGGGGTGTTCACCCATTTCCGGCTCCTTTGGCATCTTTCGCAATTTTTTAACGGGCTATTGATTCACTGCCGCGCCGTCGGTGTGAACCGCACTTCGCGGATCGCGCCCTTGAACCAATTGACGCGGTTCAACCGCACGCCAATCGAGGTTTGTCCCGTCTTCATCGGCCGGAAGGTCACCTCGCCTTCCATTTCCAGCTGGCCGTTCACGTAGCTGCGGAGGTGCTGGCCGTCATAGCTCAGGGCCACGCGGTACCATTGCCCCGCCGGGTGGAGCTTTGCGGGATCATTCAGCGCCTTGCTGCTTGTCCCATCGAGCAGGAACGCGTCGAGGCTCCATTGCCCATCCGGGTTCATCCGTATTTCCAGCAGCGCGCGGTGCGTGTCTGATTCCTGGATGTGAAAAAACCGCTGTTCATGCGCCCCCTCCGCCGCCGGGTTGAAAAGCACTTCAATCGTGAACTGCGGCCAGCCGGTAATGGCATTGTCCGGCACAATCAGTCCATCCCGTACGCCGTCAAATACCAGCGTCTTTCCCTCGGCGGTATCCGTCACTTGTGGCGCGCCCAGAACTTCCGGCTTGGTTCCGCCAATCCTCGCGAGGTTATCCACGCGCCAGATTGCGCCGCCTGTTGCGGTTGCGGCGGGATTATTCACGCTGGCGCATCCACTCCAAAATAAAGCCGCCAGGCTTAATGCCATCAACGGGAAGCCGGACGTTTTCATGGTCGGCGCAAAAAAAAGGTTATTCCGCCTGCACCAGCAACGCCACCGCGTGCGCCGCAATCGCCTGGCCTTCGCCAATCGTGTCGCAGCCTTCGTTCGTCGTCGCCTTCAGTCCCACTTCCTCCACAGCCACACCCAGCGAGTTCGCCAGCACCTTTTTCATCGCGGGGATGTGCGCCGCCAGCCGGGGCCGTTCCGCGATGACCGCAATGTCCACATTGCCCACGCGGTAGCCACGCTTCTTGGCCTCTGCCACCGCGCGGCGTAAGATCTCCTGCGAATCCATGCCCTTATATTGCGGATCTGTATTGGGGAAAAAATGGCCGATGTCCGCCAGCCCCAGCGCGCCCAGTACCGCGTCCGCCAGCGCATGGGTCAGCGCATCCGCATCGGAGTGTCCGTCCAGTCCGAGTTCCGACGGCACCTCCACCCCCCCGAGGATGAGTTTGCGTCCGCGCACCAGGCGGTGAATGTCATAACCAAGGCCGACGCGGACAGGGGAGGGCATAGAATGGGATCCGGGAAAACCTTAGCCTAGGCTTTTTCAACGTCCGTGCCAACTTCCAACTGAAAGCTGGTTTCTTGCGGCCGTTAGACGGCATAAATATGGTTTTCGCCATTCTTTCGCATGACCGGTTCGGTTCTAAGGTGTAACCCCAAAGCATCGCGGGATAACCATGTAGGGAGTGAAGTGTTGGAGTGTGAAAACACGGCTCATTTATGGCAAAAGATAGACGTAATTGAAAATAATCACAAAAAAATCAGCTAAGCCACTTGCTGGAAATCGGATTCGTGCTACTTTGCCCCGCGTTAACTAATAACCATTAACCCTAAAATTAATCGAATCATGAAATGCCTACCTAAAATATCTCAATTCACGGACATCTTTTCCCGCCCGCTGCTTGTCCGCTGGGTGGCTGTGGCGATTATCCTGTGCGCTGGGTTAACCTCGCCAGCCCATGCGCAGAACCTTACGGGTGTAAACGAGTATGTTTACGACAACGGCTACAAATTCGATTTTATGAATTGGAATTGGTATGATGGGAATGACACCCTCATCAGTTACGATGCGATAGCGGGCAACGACCAGATCTACGCCTATATGTGGGTAAACGGCCCCCATTATTTGGCCACCGGCAACCTGCACACCGGCAATGTTTCCTACGGCAACATGACGGTGGCGGACAATGTCACCTATTGTCAGGACTGCGAAACGTCAGACTGGTATTGCTGGATTGCCAATAGTGGCTGGCTGTCCTGCAGTGGCATCGACTCCGCCCATTTGCTGTATTACTCGGATGGCTGGGTCTACAGCGTCGCTGGCTACTGGATTGTCGAGGACGGCAGTGCGCCTGGTACTTGGAATGGACCGGACGGTCTCCATCCTTCAGGTTGGGATCCCGATGCCCCCGGCGATGGCAATTATTACGGTGGTGGTCCGGACGAATCGAGCGGCGAAGTCCTCCTCGGTGGTGACGACTGGGAGCTTATTACCGTGGATTATGTCGATTACGAATATGACACTATCACGGGCGTTTGGTACCTTTACGACGACGGCATCGGCGGCTATCTGGACGTCGCTGATCCCGAATAGCCTATTCCACTTCGCTTGCCCTCCGCCCTTCGCTTCGGTGGCTGCTATGCTGCCGTGGCGAAGGGCTTTTTTATACGGCTGCTTTCTCCGCCTTGCCCGCCTTCTGCGCCAGCGCCGCCTTCACCAGGCTCGACCCAAATTGCCACAACGGCCCCGTCACCGAGCCGGATTCGCCGATGACTTCGTCCAGTCCGTTCACAAAGCGCGCAATTTCTTTTTCACCAATGATCAGCGGGGGCAGCGCCTTCACCACATCCAGCCCGTGCGCCGCCACGTGCGTGAGCACGCGGTGCTTCTGCATCAGCGTGGTCACAATCATCTGCGCATACAACCCGTTGTCCACCGTGTGCAGCGTCTTCCACGCCATCTTCGACATCAGCGCCTTGGGCTCGTGGAATTCAATGGCAAACATCAGCCCCTTGCCTCGCACTTCCTTCACCCACTCATGCTTGGCCTGGAGCTGCCGCGCCGCCGCCAGCAATTGCTCGCCGCGCAAGGCGCAGTTTTCGACGATCTTCTCCTTCTCAATCACATGGAGCGTCGCCAGCGCGCACGCCATCGCCAGGTTGTTGCGGCCAAAGGTGCTCGAGTGCACCACGCACCGGTCCATGCGCGAAAACACGCTCTGGTAAATCGCGCGCCGGGTGCAAATTGCCGCCGCCGGGACATAGCCGCCGCTCAGCGTCTTCGCCAACGTGATGATGTCCGGGTCGAGGTTCCAGTGCTGGAAACCGAACATCTTGCCCGTGCGCCCCAGCCCCGTCTGCACTTCGTCGGCAATGAACAGCGTTCCGTATTTGCGGCACAGGGCCTGCGCCTGCGGGAAATAAGCATCATCGGGGATGAACACGCCCTTGCCCTGGACGGGCTCGGCGATGAACGCCGCCACGTCGCCGCCGCGCAGCTTCGCCTCCAGCTCGTTGAGATCGTTGTAGCGCACGCTTTCCGCGCCGGGCAGGAACGGGCCAAAACCTTCCTGGAAATGCTTGTTCGCCGTCAGCGACAGTGAGCCGTAGCTCAACCCGTGATACGCGTTTTGCAGCGAAAGCACGCGTGTGCGCCCGGTGTGGGCCCGGGCGAATTTGATGGCGCCTTCCACGGCCTCGGTGCCGCTGTTGCAGAAAAAGAACGCATCCCGGTCCGGCCCGGTGAATTTCGCCAGCGTCTCGCCCAGCAGGCCGCTCAACAGCGCGCAGTCCATCTGCACCATGTTTGGCAGGTCCAGGTCCAGCACATCTTTGATGGCCTGTTTGACTGTGGGGTGATTGCGCCCGATGTTGTACACTCCGTAGCCGCTGAGAAAGTCCAGGTAGTCCTTCCCGTCCATGTCATACAGGTAGGCGCCCTCGGCCCGCGCGTAAATCTTGTCGAACCCGATGGTGCGCAGCACCTTGACCAGCGTGCGGTTCACGTGCCGCTCGTGCAGATCGTAGTTTTCCCCCAAACGGGAGTGGACGATTTCCTTAAGGTCGAAATCCATAAAATAAACGCTCCACGCTAACCTTCCTTTCCTCCGGGCGCAAGCCATCTCCGTGCCTTCATCCGGCAAAGGGCAGGGTGGGGCGCCCAGCCATGCGCTTCAGGAAATCGAGACACTATTCTCCCTATTGCCTATCGGGCATTCACCAAAATATCCCAGCACAGCAAACTCCCCAATCCCACCGCCAGTATCGCATAACCCTCGATCTGCTTGCGTCTGGCATACATCCTCCATGCCCCGGTGACGGCCAGTGTCAACAACGCAAACCCATAGGCTTCTTCGGGCAGGCCGTCTTTGGCGAATTTTTCGAGCGCGAAAACATAGCCCAGCAGCAGCAGGAACAGTGCGCCAAAACCCGCCAGCGCGTTTTTCCATAGCGCACAGGCGAGGACGGCACTGCTTATGATCACACTTTGGAATGCAATCAGCTGGCTTAGGCCGCTAAACCATGATGCCGCCGGAAACCCTGCCAGGGCCGTGATCAGGATTTGCAGCGCGATTTGCAGCGGCCACGCCAGCAGGCCAATCAGCACGGCCTTGGCCATGAACACTTGGGTGCCGCTTGTGGGCCGCGTCCGCCAGTGGGCTTCTTCCCGAACCGGCGAGTCTTCATGGAACAACCGGATGATAAGGATCGCCAGAATCACAAGATCCGCCCATTCCACGACGAGGATCAACGGCTGCACCACTTGGTAGGCCCTGGGGCCTAGCATCTCCCGGAACATGGCTTGGTAGTGCCACCAATAATCATTGTTTTCAAAAGTCAGGGGACTGTGGCCCAGCCAATGCCAGCGTTCCTCGGCCCGCAGCAACTCCGCCCGGGCGAGCAGGGCCACCACAAAGGCCGCGATCAGCCATCGCTGCCGTTTGCAGTCCTTCTTGAAGATATGCCAGACGGGGTTGGTCATGAGAGGAAAATCACCAGGGAGGCCGCCACCAGGGTCGAGCCATAGAGGGCGAAGCCCAGCGCACGGTTCAATTTCAAATACATCACGGTGCCGATTGCCGCGCTGCTGGCCATGCCGCTGTAGATCAGCATCACCATCATTTCATAATGCGCTGGGTCGTTCCGCTCCATGCCGGCGATCATGACAAAGGTCATCGCCATCACCGTCAGGAAAACCATGCCGGCGCCTATGAGATGGCTGCGCCACAGTGTTGCTATCGCCACGGCCACCGCCGTCCACCCGGCTTGGATGAGGGCCACATTCAGCAGACCATTATACCAATACTGCACGGGGCTTTCCCTTGGATAGTGGTAGGTATCGTGCGCGGTTATGCTGTTCCCCACAACGGCCTGCAGGATTAGCGGCAGGGCAAAGCCTGCCAGCCCGATGAACAGAATTTTCGCGGTCAGCATCTGTTCGCGGCTGATGGGCCGGGTGCGCCAGCCTGATTGTTCGTCCACCGCCGAGTCTTCTTTCAATATCCGCAGGATGACGATCATCAGCAGGTAAATATCGGCATACCAGTTTACATCTTGGAGCAAAATGAGCGCTTCCTCCTTCGGCAGCGGGAGTAGGTATTGAATGTAGCTGGCTATCTCCACCCCGTTGAAGGCTGCGGAGGGAAGATAGTAATTGTCTTCACCTGCGGCCGTGATGACGACGCTGACCATTATCGCCTTTAGCACAAGGACGATGGCCATCGCCAGCAGCAGCCAGCGATTCCGCCGCAAATCCTTCTTCATGATATGCCAGATGATGTGCATGGGTTGGCTTCTAAGCGGTTTTGGCGCGACTGGCCCGCGCCAAGGTGACATAGATTTCCCGCAAGGGCATCGGCGTCGCCACCACCGTCGATCCGGGGAAAATTTTCGCGCAGAGGTGTTCGGTTTCGCCGGCCGCATAGCCCGTATCGATGAAGCGCGTCAACGCTCCAGCTTTCTCCACATTCAACCACGGGGTGGGTAGGGCAGCCTCTCCGGTTCGCCCAGTCCCGCCCTGGGGCTGGGTCACTTCCACCCGCCGGAATCGCCGCTGGATGGATTCCAGTTCCTCCGCCAGCCGCAGCCGTCCATTGTCCATGATGCCCACCCAGTCCGCCAGGCGCTCGACGTCTTCAATATCGTGCGAGGAAATGAAAATCGTCCACTCGCCTTGCGCCGAGGCTTCAATCAATCCCCGCAGCAGGTCGTCCCGCACCACGGGGTCGAGTCCATTAAAGGGCTCATCCAGCACCAACAGCTCCGGGTGGTAGGCGAGGGCAGCCACCAGGGCGCATTTCATCCGCATCCCGCGCGAGAGTTCCCGCAGTTTGCGTTTCGCGGGCAGTTCAAAATCGGCGAGCAGCTTCTTTTCAACCGCCTCATCCCACTTGGGGTATAGCGGCCGGCAGTAGTCCATGAATTGCCTCACCGTCATCCACTCCGGCAGTTCCATGCCGTCCGCCACGTAGCCAATCCGCGCCAGCTCCCTGGGCCCCAGCTTGCGTGAGTCCACTCCCAACACCTTCGCCGTTCCCAGGGTGGGTGCCAGCTGGTTCATCAGCACCCTGATGGTGGTGCTTTTGCCCGCGCCGTTGGGCCCCAGCAAGGCATATACCGAGCCTTGGGGCACTGTCAGGTCCAGGCCGTTCACCGCGCCAAAACGGGCAAAACCAAAGCAGCGCGATAATCCATGGGTTTCGATGACGTTCATGATTTGGGATGGGGTGAAAGTTTTTTCCATTGTTCACTGAGGCCCGCTTGCACGTCGTCCAGGCCCAGGCCTAGTCGCTTCGCCTCGACGACCAGCTTTTCCAATTCCGCTCCCAGGATCTGGGCTTTCGCCTGGCGATCCCCATTTTCAGGGGCGGCCACCAGGCTGCCCACTGCCGGAGTCGTCACCAGCACGCCTTCGTTCACCAACTGGGCAATCACCTTGTGCGCTGTATTGGGGTTGATGCGCAGATCTTGGCTAAGCTGCCGGACCGAGGGGAAAGCCGCCCCTTCTTGCAATTGTCCACATACCACGGCCTTCTTCACCGCATAGACAATTTGCTCCGTCAACGGTAACCCGGGGCGCAACTCGATTGAAAAAGGAAGCATACTGTACTATTAATACTAGCACAGATGGGACATTCGTCAAGCAACAATAGGCATTATTCTTACTTACCTTCCTGCGGCCTGTTCCTAATGAGGTAATGAAACAGTAACTAAATGCCATTGCGACGCAACAGAAGGCGGAATATGCCTGTTAGGAAGGGGGTTACCCCTTGAATTCGCAGCCTCGTCTGGGGTCGCGAATGCTCTCATGCTGCTCTTTTCCCCTCATCGTTTGCTTTTCGGCCTGGCCTTTGCCATTGGCTCCTGCCTCGCCTGGGTCCCCGCCTCCGCGCAGACGACGGTCATCGCTGCTTCTGCCGGCTGGACCCACAGTGTGTTCATCAAGTCTGACGGCAGCTTGTGGGCCATGGGCGACAACACCTTTGGCCAGCTGGGCGATGGTACCACCACCAACCGCAGCACTCCGGTCCAGATTTCCGCCAACGTCATTTCCGCCGCTGCGGGCAAGAATTATACGCTGTTCGTGAAAGGCGACCATACCCTCTGGGCCGTGGGCTATAACGCGGATGGTCAGTTGGGCGATGGTTCCACCACCAATCGTGGCAGCCCCGTCCAGATCGCTGCGAATGTTTCCTCCGTCGCCGCAGGCATCAAGCATAGTGTGTTTATCAAGACGGATGCCTCTTTGTGGGGCATGGGCTACAATGGCGACGGCGAACTGGGTGATGGCACCACCACCAGTCGCACGAGCCCCGTGCAAATCGATGTCAGCGTGACAGCGGCGGCCCTCGGCCAAACATACACGCTCTATATCCGTGGGGACCACACGCTCTGGGCCACCGGCGACAACTCGTTCGGCCAGCTGGGTGTGGGTACCTTTTTTGGTACACTCACCCCGGAGCCTATTAACAACAACGTTGCCGCCGTCTCCGCCCGGCAAACTATGACCTTGTTTGTCAAAACGGATGGAACGTTGCAGGGCATGGGTAACAATGACCACAGCCAGTTGGGTTCAGCCTCTCCCTTGCGCGTCACTTCGCCCGTTACCTTGGCCGCCAATGTGGCAACCGTGGCGGTCGGCTGGAGCTTTAGCCTATTTGTCAAAACTGACCACACGCTCTGGGCCATGGGGGATAACGGCTCCGGCCAGTTGGGCGACGGCACCGCCACCCAGCCTGGTGCCGCCGAACAAATTGCCACGGGTGTAAGCTCCGTGGTCGCTGGTTTTGCGCATACATTGTTCATCAAGACAGACAACACCCTCTCGGGCATGGGGGATAACACCGCCGGCCAGTTGGGCGACGGCACCGCCGGCTCTCGCCCTACGGCTTTCTTCATCGCTCCCAATGCTACCGCTGCCGCGGCAGGCTATGCTCACGGTCTTTTGCTCAAGGCCGATGCCACTTTGTCCGCGACGGGTTTCAATAACCTTGGGCAGCTGGGTGACGGTACCACCACCAACCGTAGCTCCTACGCGGCCTTGTCCGCCAATGTGGTGGCCATCACCGCCAGCAGTTTTCACACGCTGTTTATCACCTCGGACCACATTCTTTGGGCGGTGGGCGCCAATAGCCTCGGCCAGTTGGGGGATACCACGCTCACCTCGCGCGTGGAGCCGGTGGCCATCACCGGCAACGTTGCCGCCGTGGCGACGGGCACGGACCATACATTATTAATCAAGACTGATAACTCGCTCTGGGCCACCGGGTACAACGCCGCGGGCCAGTTCGGCAACGGCACGGGCAATTCCTCCACCTCGCCGGTGTTTATCACCGCCAACGTCATCGCCGCCGCCGCTGGCACGGATCACACATTGTATATCAAGTCCGACCACACCCTCTGGGCGGCCGGTTATAATGCCTTTGGCGAATTGGGTGATAACTCCACCACCAATCGCGCCTCCGCGGTGCAAATCACCACCAATGTAACCGCGGTGGCCGCCGCTCAGTACCATAGCCTTTTCCTCAAATCCAACGGCACGCTTTTTGCCATGGGTGATAACACCTTCGGCGAACTGGGCGACAACACCACCACCAACCGCAGCGCGCCGGTCACAGTCGCCACCAACGTCACCGCGATCGCCGCCGGGTATAACCACAGCCTGTTCATCAAGGCCGACCACACCCTCTGGGCCATGGGCTCCAATGCCAATGGCGAGTTGGGCGATGGCACCACCACCAACCGTTTGGTCCCGGTTCAGGTGGCTTCCAATGTTTCATCCGTGGCCGCGGGCAATGGTTTTTCCATTTATATCAAGACGGACAACACCGCTTGGGTCATGGGCAATAATTTTTACGGTCAGTTGGGCGATGGCACTTTTGGCCGCCGCACCTCGCCCCAGCCGGTCGGCGCCGGTGCCTATGTGCTTTCTTCACCACCCAATTTAACCAAGACGGAGGGCCAGTCAGCGACCTTGCCCGTTTCCCTGTTCAGCGCCACTTCGCCAACCATGCAGTGGCAGGTTTCCACCAACAACGGTTCCTCCTGGTCCAATCTCACCAATAATTCGCAGTTCTCCAACGTCACGGCTGCCACCTTGGGCATTGCTTCCGCCACTGTGTCCCTGTCCGGGCAGCAATTCCGTCTGCTGGTCACCACATCGGCCGGCTCGCAGGCAACAACTCCAGCCACCCTCACCGTCAACGCCCTCAGTTTCACGGATTGGGCGGCTGGCCTCGGTTTGTCGGGCAATAATGCTGCGCTGTCGGCGCAGCCGTATGCCTATCCGCTTCCCAACCTGGCCCGCTACGCGATGAACCTCAATGCCACGCCATCCGCGGTGCAGTTGCCCAGCCTTGCTTTTGTCACCATTTCCGGCTCCCGCTTTCTGACCCTGCAATACCGTTTCCGCAAAAACATGGTGGGCGTCACTGCCACGGTTCAATTTTCCAACGACCTTCTTTCCTGGCAGACTCTGTCTCCCGCCAACATCACCCAGTTGGCCGACGACGACAGCAACACTTCCCGCTTCCTGGCCAAAGTCGCCAGTCCCGTGAATAGTTACATTTACCTCCGCGTGCTGTTTAGTTCATCGCCGTAGGACTCTGTTTACGCATCATCCCATCCAGATGCGTTGATATATGCTTGCATCCAGCCGTCCGCAAGGGTAGGGTACGCCCTTCTTATGCCAGACCGCTTCATCTTCTCCTCCGAGTCCGTTGGCGAAGGCCATCCGGACAAGGTCGCCGACTTCATTTCCGACAGCGTCCTCGACGCCTGCCTCGAACAGGACGCGCGCAGCCGCGTCGCCTGCGAAACCCTCGTGAAGAGCAATTGCGTCTTCATCGCTGGCGAAATCACCACCAAGGCCGCGCTCAATTACGAGCGCATCGTCCGTGAGGCCATCCGCGAGATCGGCTACACCAACAACGACGACGTTTTCCACGCCGACCAGGTCTTTGTCACGAACGCGCTCACCCGCCAGTCGCCCGACATCGCCCAGGGCGTTGACGCCAAGAAGGCCAAAGGCAAGAAGACCGCCGAGCAGGGCGCCGGCGACCAGGGCATTATGTTTGGCTACGCTTGTGACGACACCCGCGAGCTCATGCCCGCCCCGGTGATGTTCGCCCACCGCCTCAACCGCGAGATGACGCGCATCCGCAAGCGCACCGACCTCGCCCCCTGGCTCCGCCCCGACTGCAAGTCCCAGGTCGCCGTCGAATACGTGGACCATAAGCCCGTCGCCATCCGCAGCGTCGTCATCTCCACCCAGCACGCCGCCAGCGCCGCGCACGCCACCATTGAAAAATTCTGCATCGAGCAGGTCATTAAGAAAGTGCTGCCCGCCCGCCTCCTCAGCAAGAAGACCGAGTTCCTCATCAACCCCACCGGCAAGTTCGTCGTCGGCGGGCCGCAGGGCGACTCGGGCCTCACCGGCCGCAAGATCATCGTCGATAGCTACGGTGGTTGGGCCCGCCATGGTGGCGGCGCCTTCTCCGGCAAGGACCCGTCCAAGGTTGACCGCTCCGCCGCCTATATGTGCCGCTGGGTTGCCAAAAACGTCGTCGCCGCCGGCCTCGCCTCCAAGTGCGAGCTCCAAATCGCCTACGCCATCGGCCACCCCAAGCCCACCAGCATCCACGTGGACACCTTTGGCAGCGCCCAAGTCCCCGAGCGCAAGATCATCGCCGCGATTGACGCCGTCTTCTCCTTCAAGCCGGCCGACATCGTCCGCCAGCTCGACCTCCTCCGCCCCATCTATCGCTTGACCACCAACTACGGCCACTTCGGCAAGACCGGCCTGCCCTGGGAGGAGACCGACAAAGTCGCCGCCCTCCTCAAGGCGGTTAAGTAACTCCCTCGCACCCAAAATTCTGTCATCCCAATGAGCACCGCTTCCCACGACTACAAGGTCGCCGACATCTCCCTCGCCGACCTCGGCCGCAAACGCATCCAGATGTCCGAGCACGAGATGCCGGGCCTCATGTCCATCCGCGCCAAGTACGCGCCCAAGAAGCCTCTTAAGGGCGTGCGCGTGGCCGGCTCGCTTCACATGACGACGGAGACCGCCGTCCTCATCGAGACGCTCGTCGCTCTCGGTGCCGACGTCCGCTGGGCTTCCTGCAACATCTTCTCGACGCAGGATGACGCCGCCGCCGCCATCGCCAAGACCGGCACCCCTGTCTTCGCCTGGAAGGGCGAGACACTGGAAGAATACTGGGAATGCACCTGGCGCATGCTCACCTGGCCCAACGGCAAAGGTCCCCAGCTCATTGTTGACGACGGTGGTGACGCAACGCTCCTCATCCACAAGGGCTACGAGCTCGAAAATGGCAGCGACTGGGTGAACACCAAGTCCGGCAGCCATGAAGAGCAGGTCATCAAGAACCTCCTCAAAAAACTTCACAAGTCCCACCCCGGCCACTGGCACAAAGTCGCCAAGGAGTGGAAGGGCGTCTCCGAGGAAACCACCACCGGCGTCCACCGCCTGTACCAGCGCCTCGAAGCCGGCGCGCTCCTCGTCCCCGCCATCAATGTCAACGACTCCGTCACCAAGTCCAAGTTCGACAACCTCTACGGTTGTCGCGAATCCCTCGTTGACGGCATCAAGCGCGCCACCGACATCATGATCGCCGGCAAGGTCGCCGTCGTCTGCGGTTATGGCGACGTGGGCAAAGGCTCCGCGCAGTCTCTCCGCGGCCTCGGCGCCATCGTCATGGTCACCGAAGTCGATCCCATCTGCGCGCTCCAGGCCGCCATGGCCGGCTTCCAGGTCGTCACGCTCGAGGACACCCTCGGCACCGCCGATATCTATGTCACCTGCACCGGCAACAAGGACATCATCACCGTCAAAGATATGCTCAAGATGAAGGACCAGGCGGTCGTCTGCAACATCGGCCACTTCGACAACGAAATCCAGGTCGATAAGCTCAACACCACCGCCGGCGTCAAGAAGGTCAACATCAAGCCCCAGGTGGACCGCTACGACCTCCCGGGCAAGCGCTCCATCTATATGCTCGCTGAAGGCCGCCTCGTGAACCTCGGCTGCGCCACCGGCCACCCGTCGTTCGTCATGTCGAACTCCTTCTCCAACCAAGTCCTCGCACAGATGGACCTCTGGACCAACAAGGACAAGTATTCCCCCGGCGTTTACATCCTCCCGAAGAAACTCGACGAGGAAGTCGCCCGCCTGCACCTCGACAAAATCGGCGCCAAGCTCACCAAGCTCCGCACCGACCAGGCCTCCTACATCGGCGTCCCCGTCGAAGGCCCGTACAAACCCGAACACTACCGTTACTAGGGTAGGGCGGGGCTTCCGGCCCCGCCTAGGTCAGGACGCCTCTCCAAGACGTCCGCTCAAAAAAGCACAAGGATTTTCCGTCCTTGTGCTTTTTTTGTAATGGCACCGCTCAACGGGCTGCAAAAGATAAAGCCCGTCCTTCGTAGGGGCGCAGTCTTGCTGCGCCCGCAGCTTGCGCCTTCACACCGCCACCAGCTCCGCCTGGGTCATGCGCTCGATGGTCTCAAAGAATGTCTTTTTGTTGATCGGCTTGGGGATGCAGGCGTCAAAGCCCACGCTGAAGTAGCGCTCCACATCTTCCTTCATCACCTTCGCCGTGAAGGCCACCACCGGCGTGTGCCGGTCTCCGCGGATCAATTCCAGTTCGCGGATCTGCTTGGTCGCCTCCACGCCGTCAAGCACCGGCATCTGGATGTCCATCAGCACGACGTCGAAGAAATGCTCCTGCATCGCCGCCACGGCCTTTTCCCCGTCATCGACCACCGTCACGCGGTGCCCCCGCTGCGCCAGGAAGCTCCGGGCGATGTGCTGGTTGACGGGATTGTCCTCCGCCAGCAGGATGTGTAGCGGCTGTGCGGCCTTGGCCACCACGGGGCTCGCCACCGGCGCGGGTGGGCACTCGCGCACGCGCTCCAGCGGGATGGTGAATTCAAAACGGCTGCCTTCGCCCGGCATGCTTTCGACTTTCATCGCGCCGCCCATTTGGCCGACCAACCCGGAGGAGATCGCCAGCCCCAGCCCCGTGCCGCCAAAGCGCCGCGTGGTCGAGCTGTCGGCCTGCACAAACGCGCGGAAGATCGACTTGTGCTTGTCCGCCGGGATGCCGATGCCCGTGTCCGTGATGGCAAAGCGCAGGCCTGGGCGCCCGCCCGCCAGCTCGGCCGCCTCCACCGCCAGCCTGACTTCGCCCTGGTCGGTGAATTTGATGCCATTGCCCAGCAGGTTGATCAGCACCTGGCGCAGCCGCCCCGGGTCGCCCACCCATTCATCCGGCACCGTCGTGGGCAGGCTCGCGGTGAGCTCCAGCCCCTTCTGCCCCGCCTTGAGCCTCAGCGGCTTCACCATGCCGTCCACCAGCTCGCGCAGGCTGAAGCCGATGCTCTCAAAGCGCACCTTGCCTGCCTCGATTTTCGAAAAGTCCAGGATGTCGTTGAGGATGCCCAGCAGCGCATTGGCCGACTGTTGCACCATCGTCAGGTAGTCGCGCTGCTCGCGCGTGAGCTCCGTGTCTAGCGCCAGCTCCGTCATGCCCAGCACGCCGTTCATCGGCGTGCGGATCTCGTGGCTCATGTTGGCCAGGAACTCGCTCTTCACCTGGTTCGCCTTTTCCGCCTCCTGCTTGGCCGCGTTCAGCGCCGCCTCGCTCCGCAGCCGCGCGTTTACCTCCTCGGCCAACTGCCGGTTGCGCTGGGTGGAGATCTGCGTCGAGGCCAGCAGCAGCACTTGGAAGTCCACCATCCGCAGGCTGCCGTCCTGCCCGCTGGCGACGAGGAACGGCTCATACCGCTCCAGGTTCGGCCGCTGTAGGCAGCGGGCCACGGCCTCCTCAATCGCGCAGCCCACATCCAGCGTGAGCATGGGCGACTGGTGCAGGCACTCTATCAGCGCCCACACCGGCCGTACCGTGTAGTGCTCCAGTCCATAGGGCCGGCTCATCACGCGCAGGAACGCCGCCTGCGTCAGCGCCCCCGCCGGCCGCCCCTCGCGGGTGATGATGAGCCCCGGTGCGTCCGGGTGGTCTTTGAAAAACCGACTCGCCTTCGCGCCCGGCGTTTCCCAATCGAGCGCCGCCGCCGCATACGGCAGCTGCCCGACATCGGTGACGTTGCTGAAATCGTGTGTGGTGTGTGTTTCCATTTACCCCCTGATTATAGGCAACAACTGTCGCCGCATAATGGGCGGTATGTTAAATCCCCGTTACGCTTCCGCCACATCCCCGGGTGGAAACCCCAACCCGATTAAGAGAAAACCCCGAGAATGCGAAAATTGAAAATACGGTGAATCGAGGTAGGGCGGCGTGTCTGGACCCGTCCAGCTCTGTAATTACGGGGCAAGTTTTTGAGACAGAATGCCTTATTGTATTAAAAATATAATATTGGTACGTATTTTTTAGAAATTATAAATTAAAAATTTAAATATAAAATATCTCTTGACTAAATCATAATGATACATAAAAACATCAACTACATTCGCATAAACACCAATGACAAAGCCCTCAAATTCATCAGGAAATAGGCCGGCGCCACGCTCCAATCCGCCAGCAGCGCCTGTTAAGTCCGCGCCCATAACAAATCGCTCCCAAGCTAATTACAAACAAGGATCTGGTGCGGGGCCTACCAATAATGCATCAGCACGGAACGCCACGGGTAGCACTGGACCTCGTGCACCAGGAAGGTAAGATTTTTTAAAAAAACAATTGCTATGGCAGTAAAAAAATCAAAAAAAGCAGCTAAAAAGAAAATGACGCGACGTAAGTCGCGTAGTTCTTTTGAGGGTACTGGCAGCACTGGACCACGTAAAAATAGGAGATAGTATGACTCTGGAAGAATTCAGAAAGGATTATTATTTCTTTAGCGGTAAACTTAGCGATGTTTGCAGGCAATTATGTTTTTCAGGCATAGCGATTATTTGGGTTTTGCGTGTTGAAGTCGATAAAAACACTGGAATCCCATTTGATAATTCTTTGCTTACACCTCTCGGACTATTTATCATATCGCTCACCTGTGATTTGATGCATTATATTTGGGCTACGGCATACACAGGCTATCTTTCGCGTCGAAAAGAAAAACAGGGGATTGAATTGTCGGAAGATATTACAATTTCCAGGCAGCTTAATTGGCCGTCCAATGCTTTTTTTTGGTTTAAGGTTATTTGCTGTATTTTAGCGTTCATATTGTTAATTGCATATATTTATGTCAAAATTTGATAATTGCTTATTATAATATTTTAATTTCAAACCCATCCAACGCAGCCAACGCATCGCTTCCCAGTCATCCACACCTGCGCTAAAATGCGGCATGACCACCCGCACCGGCAAAATCGCCCGTCTCCCCCGCGCCGTTCGGGAGGAGCTTAATCAGCGCCTCTCCGACGGCGAATCCCAGAAGCTTCTCGTGGGCTGGCTCAATGCCCGCCCCGAGGTCCAGGCTCTCCTCGCCACCCACTTCAAGGGCGCCCCTATCACCGAGCAAAACCTCACCGATTGGAAGCAGGGCGGCTATGAGGACTGGCTCCGCTTCCAAAGCACCCGCGACTGGGTCCGCCAGCTTGTGGACCGTTCCTCCGACTTGGCCGAGGAAACCGACAACATCGCCGTGTCCGACTGGCTCTCCGCCCCGGTGGCCATCGTCCTCGGCCGCTATATCCAGCGTTTGGCCAACGAGGAGCCACCCACTTTCGAGCAGCAGCGCAACATCCTCGCCCTGACCCGCGAGCTTACCCGCCTGCGCAATGGTGACCACCAGCAGCAGCTCCTCCGCCTCCATCGCGACCGCTTGGAGGCCGCTTGCCAGCCTGCGAATCCACCCTCCCTGCCCGCCAATCCAGCCTAATTGTGCTGAATCGTACCTAATCGTGCCTAATCAACCCCGGGGGCGGGGCTTAGGGTAGGGCGGGGCCTCCGGACCCGCCTAGCTTAGTAATGCAATAGGGGTAGGGCCCAGCGTCTCGCTGGGCCTAGCTCCCTACTAGCTCTATAACTCCTGCGGAATATTAACTAAGCACCATGCACCAGAACACTAAAACACCACCCAATCCCTATTCCCCCTTGGGCACGATCTTCCGCACTTTGCCAATCAACTCCTTCGTCTTCACATAGGCGGTCGTCTTGGCATGGGGACGTTTGCCGCGGAGCTTGTTGAACAGCGGCGGAATCTTCAGGAGCAATTTATGCGACCAGTCAAACTCCGTGGCCAGCAGCACCAGCGCGGTAATAATGATGGGCGTGGCCGGAATCGGCAGCACCAGGCAGGCCATGCCCACCACGAGCAAGGCCCCGCCCAAGGTGGCGACAATAATCGTGCGGAGCCGCCGTCGGGTGGGTTTGGTGAACATCGCTTATTCGGGACTATCGTCCCAATCCGCCAAATGCACAATGCCACCGCCCCGCCGTGGAGAATCTTTTTACGCACAATTTACCCAATAGCGCGCCTTTCCGCCGTCCGTCCGTTTGACTTATCTTGAAAATCGGCGAAATTGCCATAACACCCCTTCACCATCCCCTCAAAAAATCATTCTCACATCTCACGCATGAAACGCACCGCAACCGCAGTCTGGCAAGGCGACCTCAAACAAGGCCAGGGCACGCTCTCAGCGCCTGGCGGCGTCTTGAAGGAGACGCCCTATTCCTTCACCACCCGTTTTGGCGATACCCCCGGAACCAACCCGGAGGAACTGATTGCCGCCGCCCACGCCGGCTGCTTCACCATGGCCCTCTCCGCCAAGCTGGGCGAGGCCGGCTTCACTCCGACCAAGCTCACCACCCAGGCCGAAGTTTCGCTCGAGCTCGTGCAAGGCAACTGGACCATCACTGCCGTTCACCTCGATCTCCGCGGCTCGGTGCCCAAGATGGAGAAGACGATGTTTGCCGCCATTGCCGCCGACGCCGAGGCCAATTGTCCCGTCTCCCGCGTCTTGAATGCGAAGATCACGCTCTCGGCTGTCTTGGAGTAGCCACAAGGAAACGGGTGTGCAGGGCCGGGACATTACTGACCCGCCTTTCCCCTGATTTTCCCGTCTTGCCGCTTATCGTGTTCTCCGCGATTTTGCCTGTGCATGAACCACCCCTTCATTCGTTCTTTCGTTGCGTCGGCCGCCATACTCCTCCTCGCCGGATGCGCGACTTCCCAACCCTCGGCCTCTGCCGGCACAAAATGGCTCGATGCCTGGGGTGTCAGTTTTTTGCCCACGACTGTCAACGGCCAGCTCCGTCCGGTGCCAACGTTCGACAACCAAACCATCCGCGAGACGGTCTTCACCAAACTCGGCGGCACGGAAGTACGGGTGCAATTCTCCAATAAATTCCAGACTGCGCCACTCGTCATCGGCGCGGGAAGCATTGCCCTGCGCACCGGTCCGGGCACGGTTGACCCAGCCTCCCTCCGTATGCTCACCTTCAATGGCCAGCCGTCAGCCATCATTCCCGCTGGCGAGGAATGGTGGAGTGACCCGGTGGAACTCGCCATCCCGCAACACACGGACGTTTCCATCAGCATCTATATTCCCAATCGCCTCCAGCCCACCGCCGTGCATATCACCGGCCTGCATACGGACTACCTTTCCGCGCCTGGCAACTTCACCGCTGCCGCCACGATGCCGCCCGTGCCATTGACAGGCGCGCCCGCGACGATGGTCTATTTCATCTCCGGCCTGCAAGTGCTGGCCCCGGCACGCGCGCATGAGATTGTCGCCTTTGGCGATTCCATCACCGATGGCGCCAACTCCACTCCCGACACCAACACCAACTGGCCCGACTGGCTGTCGAAGCGGCTGCCCGCGTTGCGCGACGGTACGCCGGTCTCCGTTATCGACATGGGCATCGGCTCAAACCGCGTGGTCACCGCCGATGCCGCCGGGCCCTCCGGCGTCCACCGCTTTGCCGACGACGTCCTGGCGCGCCCCAATGTCACCCACGTCATCGTGCTCGAAGGCATCAACGACATCAGCTACGAGCATCCAAAGCCGGAACAGATTATCGCCGCATACCAGGACCTCATCACCCGCGCCCATGCCCGCGGCATCAAGATTTACGGCGCCACGCTGCTGCCCATCCAAAACTCCACCAAGGACACGGCCGACAACGAGGACACGCGCCAAACGGTAAACCAGTGGATCCGCACAAAAGGCAATTTCGACGGCGTGATTGAATTTGAAAAAGCCGTGGCCGACCCTGCGAACCCCCTGCGCATTCGCCGCGATTTGACGAGCGACTACGTCCACCCCAACTCCGAAGGCTACCGCCTCATGGCCGAGGCGATAGACCTCCGGATGTTTGAGTAAGGTGCGCGCTACTGCGCCCGGTTGAACGCACTGACGAGCGCCAGCAAACCCGCCTGCTCAATGTTGGTGTCGATGCCGCAGCCCCAGAACTTCTGCTGATCGCTCTCGCGTTCGATGAGCACGTACGCAGCCGAGTCCGTGGCCGAGCCCACGCCGATGGCGTGCGAACGGTAGTCGAGCACGCGGAAGTTCTTCCAGCCCTGGCTCGCCATGGCCTGCACAAACGCGTTGATCGGTCCGTTGCCCGCGCCGTGGATTTCCTGCTCCGCGCCATTCCACTTCACATGACCCACGAGATTGAATTGATGCTTGCTGGCCGCGTCGGCGCGCACGTCGTAGTCCACCAGCATCAGCGGCTTGGTGGTCTTGATGTACAATTCGTCGAAGAGGCTTTTAATCTCCGAGGCGCTCAATTCGCGCGCCAGCTTGTCGGCGGCGGCGTTGACCGCCGCGCCGATTTCCGGGTGCATGGTCTTGGGCAGGTCCAGGCCAAACTCCGTCTGCAGGATGTAGGCGACACCGCCTTTGCCACTCTGCGAATTGATGCGGATGATGGCCTCGTAGGTGCGGCCAATATCCTGCGGGTCCACCGGCAGGTAGGGCACCTCCCAATGGTCGAACGGTTGCGCCCGCGCGCCGCGGCGGCGGTCCATTCCCTTTTTGATGGCGTCCTGGTGCGAGCCGGAGAACGCGGTGAAGACCAAGTCGCCGGCGTACTGCCAGCGCGGTGGCACATCCATGCGCGTCAGGCGCTCATAGGTCGAGCGCACCGCCGGCAGGTTGGAAAAGTCCAACTGCGGGTCAATGCCCTGCGTGTAGAGGTTAATCGCCACGGTGACGATGTCGAGATTGCCGGTGCGCTCGCCATTGCCAAAGAGCGTGCCCTCCACGCGGTCGGCCCCGGCCAGCAAGGCCAGCTCCGTCGCGGCGATGCCGGTGCCGCGGTCATTGTGCGTATGCAGGCTGACGAGCACCTTCGCCCGGCGGCCATGCTTTTTCAGTTCACGGCAGAACCACTCGATCTGGTCCGCGTGCACATTCGGGGTGAAGTATTCCACCGTGGCGGGCAGGTTCATGATCATCGGCTCGCGCTCGGTCGGCTGCCACACGTCCATGACGGCTTCGCAGACTTCCAGTGCGTAGTCCGTTTCCGTGTCGGTGAAGGACTCCGGCGAGTATTCAAAGCGCACGCGCGTGCCCGCCGCCTCGAGGGTCTTGGACAATTCCTTGACCAGCGTGGTGCCATTGACGGCAATGTCCTTGATCTGCTGGCGCGTGGCGTCGCCAAAGGTGATTTTGCGCTGCAACGCGGAGGTCGAGTTGTAGAGATGGACAATGGCGTGCTTTGCGCCTCGCAGACTCTCGAACGTGCGGCGAATCAAATGCTCGCGCGCCTGTGTCAGCACCTGGATCCAGACGCCGTCGGGAATGCGCTTTTCGTCAATCAAGCGGCGGATAAAGGCGAACTCGATGTCCGAGGCCGAGGGAAAGCCGACCTCGATCTCCTTGAAGCCCAGGCGCACCAGCAGATCGAAGTATTCGAGCTTTTCCTCGACGTTCATGGGAATGGCGAGGGCCTGGTTGCCGTCGCGCAAGTCCACACTGCACCAGACGGGTGCGCGCGTGTGCGTTTGGTCCGGCCACGTGCGGTCCTTCAGGACGACGTGGGGCACCGGACGGTATTTGGTGATGGAACCGTGTTGCATGGAGACAGGGATAAGAAGGTGAGATTAGGAGGCTGCGATGGCAAGCCCACGAACACGCCCGGCGCTGGCAATGGCGCACCCCGGCAGGGTCGTGGAGCATACGGAACCAGGCGGACAATAGCCTGGGCACTTTACAAACGGCCGCTGATAGGCGGGGCCGCAACGCGCGCGATTAGGCTCCCCGCCCGGGGAGTCGGAGCAGACCCAGCAGTAGGCTGGCCATGTGTGCGCGCAGAGTCATTGAAAGTTTAAAACGTAGACAGTAATTATGGATTCGTCAATCATGGAATATCCAATGAAGAAAATCCTGGGAATTACACTATTACTACTACTGCTCTGCTTATTGGCCTTCTGGCTAGCCCGGATGCTTATAAAACAGGGGGCGAGTGATCAAGCATCCGTCGGCGCCAGTAAAAATGAAGCTGCTCAAAAGAATACCCCATCCACAGGAGTAAAATATGATACGGGGGAAAATGCAGGACGCGAGTTGCGTTTGAAGATGTTGAACCTGCAAGCTTCTGAATTGAGTTTAACCCCGGATAATGAATACCCCAAGGTTTTCGGCTTATTGATGGATTGGCCATTGGATGATCAAGTCGTGACGGTGGTCGCCTTGCGCACAGGTGACGCCAGCATTTATACAACTTTTAAATTTGGGATGATAGGCGGTCAGGCTCATCCAACAATCGCAGCGGCCGCCAAAGACGCAGCCAGATTGATTCAACAATTTTATAACGAGGCCAAACCGGTAACTGAATTCCCCTATCCCGGTAAGGGGCATATGTATTTTTACCTATTGGGTTATGACGGGGTCAGGATGATTGATCAAGATGCAGCACTGCCGAGTGCCCGTAAATATGTGGAATTAAGCAATGCTTGCCAGAGGGTGATTACAGAGTACCGCAAGTTGGGTCCTCTGCCATAAATTCACTATGAGGATTTATTTTTCAAATTTAAATTTTGAATCGTAATATTACCCAAAAACCATAATATCTTTGCTTCAATGCCTTCCCTTGACGGCAAGACCATCATCCTCGGCGTGACCGGCTCCATCGCCGCGTACAAGGCCGCGGACATCGCCTCCGAGCTGACGAAGCTGGGCGCGAGTGTCTTTTGCGTCATGACCAAGGAGGCGGCGCAGATCATCACGCCGCTGACGCTACAAGTGCTGTCGCGCAACCCGGTGGGGGCGGATTTGTGGGAGGAGGGCAAAGGCTGGCAGCCGGGACACATTGAACTGGCGGACAAGGCAAACTTGCTGCTCGTCGCCCCGGCCACAGCTAACATCATCGCCAATTTCGCGCACGGACTGGCACCGGATTTACTGACGTCCATTTATCTCGCCACGCCCGCGCCGGTGATGATTGCCCCGGCCATGAACGGCAAAATGCTCGCACACCCGGCCACGCAGGCAAACATCGTGACTTTGCGCAAACGCGGGAACCTTTTTATTGAACCAGCCGAGGGTATGCTGGCCTGCGGCTACGAAGGCATGGGCAAACTTGCGCCCGTGGCGGACATTGTCAAACGCGCCGAGGAATTTTTGGCCAAAAAGAAAAAGAAATAATCCCTCCACGAATTGCCACAAATGGGGTGTCAGTTCCCTTCGTGTCCATTAGTGGATAAATTCTTAATCGCATTTCACTGCCGGCTCGGAAGCGGGCAGGGGATAGTGGTAAATCTCGCCGGCGAAGTTGCGCAGCACGACTTCCTCGTCGGTGAATTCTTTGACATAGTTCGGGTTGAGCGGCACCTTGCCGCCGCCGCCGGGAGCATCGATGACAAACTGGGGAATCGCGTAGCCGGTGGTGTGGCCGCGCAGGGCACGGATGATTTCCACGCCGACGCGCGGGTCCGTGCGGAAGTGCGCGCTGCCGGTGATGAGGTCACACTGGTAAAGGTAGTAAGGCCGCACGCGCATCTGCAGCAGGCGGTGGACGAGGGACTTCATCGTCTCCGCGTGGTCGTTCACGCCACGCAACAGCACGCTCTGATTGCCCAACGGCACGCCCGCATAAGAGAGGCGGTCGCAGGCCTCCTTCAGTTCCACCGTGCATTCGCGCGGGTGGTTGGTGTGGATGCTCATCCAGATGGGACCGTGCTTTTTGAGGATGTCGCACAGCGCAGGCGTGATGCGCTGTGGGAGAAAGACGGGTATGCGCGAGCCGATGCGGATGAACTCGACGTGCGGGATGGCACGCAGGCGGCCGAGCAGGTAGTCGAGCTTGTTGTCAGCCAGGAGCAACGGGTCGCCACCGCTCAAGAGCACATCGCGCACTTCAGGATGGCTGGCAATGTATTGGAGCCCCGCCTCAAACTCGGGGTGAAAATCATAGTTCTGAGCATTCGAGACCAAGCGGCTGCGTGTGCAGTAGCGGCAGTAGGCGGCACAGCGATCGGTCACGAGGAAAAGCACGCGGTCCGGATAGCGGTGGACCAGTCCCGGCACGGGCATGTGGGTTTCCTCGCCCACAGGGTCGAGACGCTCCTCAGGAGAGACCATCAATTCGCCCCCGCGAGGAATGACCTGCAGCCGGATGGGGCAATTCGGGTCGTTGCGGTCGATAAGGTTAAAGAAATGCGGGGTAATGGCGACGGCCAGCTTGTCTTTGGCATTTTCGCAGCCGGCGCGCTCCTCCGGTGTCAGCTCAAGATGCTGCTCGATCTGCTCAATGGTCAGGATGCGGTTCTGGAGCTGCCAGCGCCAGTCATTCCATTGCTCCGCCGGAGTCCCAGTCCAGAGGCCCTGGCCACGGTGCCAGGTGGAAGGATGGTCGGTTGGGTGCATGAGAGAAAGGTAAAAACCCCGGCAATTGCCGCTTGCATCGATGAATTTATATATTTAAATTCATCAATACGTCGATACATTCCCACAGAAGCCCGCCCGCGTCAAGTGGCAAATTGATTTGACGCCTGGGGGCTTTGCTTCTTAATTCACCGCCAGACACCCTTGCAACCCCATCCCGGCCAACGGCTTCCGCAACGATTCCCAAATTATTCACATGCCCACCCGCCACAACACTGATCTGGCCAAGCAGCTCTGGGCCGCAGGCGACCCCGTGCGCCTGAAGATGCTGCACCTGCTTTCCCCGCAGGCGGACTGCGAACATGGGAACAATGTCTCGGCGCTGGCGAAGAAGCTGGGGTTGTCGCAGCCCACGGTATCGCACCATTTGCGCGTGCTGCGGCAGGCGGGCCTGGTGTCCAATCGCAAAATGTGCCGCGATGTGTTTTACTGGATCGACCCGGCCGGCGCGGCCGCCATGACAGAGGCGCTGAAGGAAGTGTTTGTGGACAAGGCGCCGGTCAAGCGCCGGAAGAAATAGCGGCGGTTTCCCGCGGTGGGCCTAGTACTTGTATTTCGCTTCCCAGTCGTTGACCCCGTCGGCCAGGAGCGCAAAGAGGTGCCAGACCGGGCAGAAGGCGTCGAACGGGCCAAAGTTGGCCGAGGCGACGTGGTAAATCTTTTTGCCCTTCTTCTGAAAGGTGGAAGTGCCCGGCCACCACTCGTCGTCGCCTTTCTTAAAACCCAGATCCTTGGAAAAATCCGCATCCCGCCCACTAACCATGGGGAAGCGCCAGCCCCGGCTCTTGGCGAATTTTGACTGCGCAGCCGGTGAATCCGGCGAAACGAGGACAAACGCCGCACGGTCAGCCAGGTGGGGATAAAGACCATTGAAGCCGTCGGCCCACATGGTGCAATAGCGGCAGGCGGCACCCATGTTGTGGATGACAATCAAATCCTTTTTTTTGCCGAAGAGCGCGGAGAGCTTCACCGGGCCGGCGGCAGAGGCGAAGGCATAATCCTCCACCTCCGTGTGCGGCAGCTTGCGTTTGTGCTTGGCCAGTTTTTTCAGGTGGGCATTTAATTTTTGCTCCTGGCGGGAGAGCTTTTTCGCAAGTTTTTTGGTTTTCATGGCTGGCGAGGATAGGAGGTGGTTAGGGAGGTGAATTATGCCTAAGGCGGCAAATACGCTTCAATCTTCAAATTCGCTCACGCTCAAGGATTGGCCATTGTTTGCCGGACTGAGGCGCAAAAGAAACGGAGCCGCCTTTTCCGCCCATGCGGCAGCCCGGGGATACGCGGATGCGCCCTCAGCCCAACACTGCCGTAACATATCCGTGTCAATGACGCCGGGGTTGAGGGGTACGGCGGCCATGCCCTTGGGCAGCTCCTCGGCCAGCGCCTTGGTCAAGCCCTCGATGGCCCATTTGGTGGCGCAATAGGGGGCGACTTCGGGCGCCACGCTGCGGCCCCAACCGGAGGAGAGGGTGACAATGATGCCTTTTTTACGCGCCACCATGGCCGGCACAAAGGCACGGATGGTATGCGCCACACCTTTGAGATTCACGTCCATCAGCGCGGAAAATTCCGCCGCCGGTACCTTCCACAATGGTGAGGGATTGTTCATGAGGGCCGCATTGCAAACGAGAATATCCGGCGGAGCGCCCCACGCTTGGGCGACATCCGCGGCCCATTTTTCCACTGCGGCAGCATCCGTCACGTCCAGAGCCGCAAAGCAATGCGGGGCAGGGTGCTGGCGCTGGAGTGTTTTAATCTCGTGCTCGCTACGGCCGCAGCCGGCCACATTATGGCCCAAGGCGATGAGTTTGCCAGCCAAGGCCCGCCCCAAGCCCCGGGTGACCCCGGTAATGACGATGTTCATGGGGAAAAGATACGCCATTTGCCAAAAATTTCACTATTTGAATTGCGTCCGCACCGCGCGGGAGGTAAATGCTTGCGCTTAATGGCTGCAAATTCCCCCATTGAAGGCGTGTTCGCACTGGAAGACGGCAGTGTCTTCCGCGGTCCGGCGTTTGGCGCCCGCAAGACGGTGCTGGGCGAGGCGGTTTTCAACACCAGCATGACGGGCTACCAGGAGATTGTGACCGACCCGTCCTACTTCGCCCAGATCGTGACGATGACGGCGCCGCAAATCGGCAATTACGGCATCAACCCGATGGATGCCGAGAGCGATGGGCCGAAGGTGGCCGCGTTTGTCGTGCGCGAACTCAGCCCCGTCACGAGCAGCTGGCGCAGCCAGCAGAGCCTGGAAGACTATTTGAAGGCCAGCAACATCCCCGGCATCCAAGGAGTGGACACGCGCGCCATCACCAAGAAACTCCGTGTCACGGGCGTGCTGAAGGCCTGCCTCAGCACGGAAGGTTTGGGCGATGCCGAGGCGGTGCGCCGCGCGCGCGAATGGCCGGGCCTGGTCGGGGTGGACTACGTCAAGGAAGTGACGTGCCGCGCGCCCTATGTGTTTGAGCCGATCCAAAACGAGCAAGTGCCCTTTACCGTGGTCGGCACCAAACTTTGCCCGCCGAGCCTCGACCGCAAGCGCTACAAGGTGGTGGCGTTCGACTATGGCGCCAAGCGTTCCATCCTGCGCAAGCTGGTCTATCACGGTTTTGACGCCACGGTGGTGCCCGCCACGGCTACGGCTGCGGAGGTGGAGAAGCTGAAGCCCGATGCGCTGTTCCTTTCCAACGGCCCCGGCGACCCGGCGGCGTTGAGCTATGCCCACCAGACGGTTTCGGCGCTGCTGCCCAAATATCCGACTTTCGGCATCTGCCTCGGTCATCAGATCATCACGCACGCCCTGGGCGCGAGCACCTTCAAGCTGAAGTTTGGCCACCGCGGCGGCAACCAGCCGGTGAAGAACATCGAGACCGGCAAGGTCTCCATCACGGCGCAGAACCACGGTTTTGCCTCGCGCCCGGAGGAGCTGGCGAAGTTCAACGCCGTGGTGACAGAGATCAATCTCAACGACCAGACGGTGGAAGGCCTGCGCCACCGGGACTTGCCAGCGTTCTCCGTGCAGTACCACCCGGAAGCCGCTCCGGGCCCCAATGATGCGGATCCGCTGTTTGAAGGATTTTACCAGATGGTCCGGAAACTGCGGGGTTAAGATGCGCCATTTTGCGGCAGTGCTTTGGCTGGCGCTCGGGTTGGGTTCAGCCCAAGCGGCCACGGCGCCCCTTTATGACAGCCCGGCCGGGGGTTTTGCCTTTTTGCCGCCCGAAGGATGGACCAGCAAGCAAGAGGCGGGCGAGGCCTTTCCCACGCTGTCCGGCCCGGTGGCCGATTTGCGCGCGCCGTATGTCGTCATCCAAGCGGTGCAGGACAAGCGGGAGCTATTCACCTTTGGCGATGCCTCGGTGAAGGAAAAACTCAAGGACGACCGTTTTCAACTGGGCCACCGCGATGCGTTCCAGACGGCGGACAAGCAGTTTGCGCTTAAATACACGTTTACCTTCAAGGCGGTATTGCCGAACGCGAATGCCCTCGTGGTGTACAAACAAGCCTACTATCTGGTACAGGGGCCACCGGGCATCATTTATGTCTTTCTCGCCAATGTGCCGGAAGCCGGCTGGGAAAAATATGAACCGGCGCTCGACGACATGATGAAGAGCTACCATCTGCGCCCGGTGGAGACGGCGAAGCTGGCTCCGACCAAACCTGCGACAGCCACGGGTGCCGCCAAACCGTAATCGTTACTTCGCCGGAGCGGGCAGGAATGCGGTGGTGGCGGCTTTATCGAGGGGCACCTTACCGGCGGGGAGCAGGCCGAGGTTTTCCATGATGGCGATTTCGTCTTTTACCTTGGCGAGGTCGAGGGTGCCGTAATCCTCGCCCTTGGCGGGGTCGCCCTTGCCCAGGTTGTATTTGATGATCTGGTCGCGCTCGAATTTGAAGAAGTCAGCATCGGCCTTGGGGTTGGATTTGCTGATAAGCGCATTGCCTGCGGAAGGGTCACCTTCGAGGTATTCCTTCCAGCCACGGATGAAGGCGCGCAGGAAGGCTTTGAGTTCGGCGGGATGCTCCTGGGCGAATTTTGCGCTGGCGATGAGTGTCAACTGCGGGTCATAGCCGCTATCCCACAAGGGCAGGGATTTCACCTTGGCGCCCTGTTTTTCGAGGAAGTAGGGCTCGGCGATGAAAAACCCCTCCTGGATAAAGTTTTTGTCCTGCAGGAATTGGACGGAGCTGAAGTTTTGCGGGATGACGGTGAAGTTGATGCCGTATTTTTTCTTGAGGTAGGGGATGTAAACCGCTTCGGGCCGGGCCATGATGCTTTTGCCGTCAAGCTGGGCGAACTGGGTGATGGGGTTTTCCTCGTGCATCATGAGGCCGGTGGGCATACGGTGAAAAATGGAGCCAACGTTGATGACCGGCAAGCCGCCCGCCACGGCCTGGATGACCTGTGTGGTGGCGGACTGGCCCATCTCGGCTTGGTTGGTGGCAACGAATTGGGTGACGAGCACGTTGCTGCCGCCGGAGAGGAGTTTCACGTCCAGACCCTCTTCGGCAAAATAGCCCTTGGCCAAGGCCTGGTAGAGGCCGCCATGTTCCGGCTCGGGAAACCAATCCAGCTGCACGCGGACGGGAAGGAGTTTTTTGCCGACAGGGGTTCCGGCAGCGGTATCGGCAGATTTATCCTTGGCGCAACCGGCGCAGGCCAAAATGAGTGCGAGAAGAGGGAGGCTGCGGGCGAGCCGGCGAAAAATAACGGAATAAGCCATAGGACGGACATCATGGGGCAGGTGCTCGGCCACTGGCAAGCACGCGGGTGAATTTTCGTGGTGATTTCTTGGGGGCTATACCTTAAACTCCGGGTATGTTCCGCAATACCGATGACGTCCGCATTGAGTTGCAGCGCCCGTTGATCCCGCCGGCCATCCTGGTCGAAGAGTCGCCCTTGACGGAGCAGGCCTCGCTGCTCATCAGCGATTCGCGCAAGCAGATTGGGCGGATCTTGCACGGGCAGGACGATCGCGTGCTGGCGGTGGTGGGCCCGTGCTCGATCCATGATCCGGCGGCGGCGCTGGAATACGGGCAGAAGCTCAAGGTAGTGGCGGACAAACTGGCCGATGACGTGATGGTGGTGATGCGCGTGTATTTTGAAAAACCCCGCACCGTGGTCGGGTGGAAGGGGCTGATCAATGACCCCTTTCTTGACGGCAGTTTCCAGATCAACAAAGGCCTGCGCCTGGCGCGCAACCTGTTGCTTGACCTCGCGAACCTCGGCCTGCCCTGCGGCACGGAATTTCTCGACACCATCATCCCGCAATTTCACGCCGACACAATTGCGTGGGCGGCGATTGGCGCGCGCACCACAGAGAGCCAGGTGCACCGCGAGCTGGCCTCCGGCCTTTCCATGCCGGTGGGTTTTAAAAACGGCACCGATGGCGACCACCAAATCGCCATCGACGCCATCCGCGCCGCGCAGCAGCCGCACTGGTTTGCGTCGGTGACGAAGCAGGGCGTGGCGGCGATTTTCAAGACCCTGGGCAACCCGGACAGCCATGTCATCCTGCGCGGCGGCTCGCGCACGGGGCCAAACTTTGACGAGAAAAGCATCGCCCAGGTGGTGGCATCGCTGGAGAAGGTGAAACTGCCGCCGTACCTGATGGTGGACTGCAGCCATGCCAACAGCAGCAAGGACTACCGCAACCAGCCGATTGTGGCGCGGGCCTTGGCGAACCAAGTGGCCGCCGGGGCGCGGCAAGTGTGCGGCATCATGCTCGAGAGCAACCTTGCCGAAGGGCGGCAGGATTATGTGCCTGGTCTGGCGGCCAAGTATGGCCAGAGCATCACTGACGCCTGTATTTCCTTTGAGCAGACGGAGCCGGTACTCCTCGAACTGGCGCAAGCCGTGCGCAAACGCCGGACGGTGGCGACCAAGCGTGCGACACCAGCGCCGTTTGCGGGTGGTGCGAGGGCGAGCTAACCCAGTTGAATTTTTTTCAAAATCAACCCAAGGTGCCGCGCGTGACACCAAGTTGGTTCGTGGCCTTGAGTTCGCGCCAGAGCGCGGGGCCGTCTATTTCGCCGCGCAAGAGGCGGCGATAGCTGTCGAGAGTGCGGGAGATTTCCTCGGCGGACTCGTGCAGGAACTCAATGCGGAAAGCCGGCACGCCGAGGCTGGCGAGGTGGCTGGCGAATTCCGCGCCTGTTTGCGCGCGGGAATTATAGAGGGTGTTGCGGCAACCGGCATCGGCCTTGAGGGTGTGCATGGCGCCCACCCGGTCGCGTAGTTTGACCTCATGCTTGTCGCACGGCCGGCCACAATCGCGGTAATCCTTGCCCTTGGAGAGGAATGCGCAGAACACGCAATGCTCCATGTGAAAGAGCGGCATATGCTGGTGGATGGTGACCTCGAACCACGCCGCGGGGGCGGCCTTGAGCAGGGCATCCAACTGGCGGATGTTGAGGTCGTAGGAGGAGGTGAGACGCTCCAGCCCGTATTCGCCGATGAAATACTCCGCGGTCAGCGGATTGGCGACGTTGAGGGAAAAATCGCCCCGGCGGCGGTCGTGTTTGAAGAAATTCAGATGGTCGTAATTGCGGACGAGGTAGCCGTCGGCATCGCACGAGCGCACCTGTTTGAGAATCCATTCCTCGCCGGATTTGAAAATGCGGGGCGGGATGACCCAGATTTCGACTGATTTCCCGGCTTGTTGCGGCAAGGCGCGGACAAATTTGACGGCGTCGCGGTAGCGCTTGGGGTCCTCAAATTCGGTGTAAATAGTTTGGGCCCCATTGGCCGCCGAGGCTTCCAGTTGCTCCATGGTGCGAACGACAGGGATAAGCTCCGGCAGGCCCACAGCGGGGCTGGAGGCAGGAGGGAGCGCAGGCAGCACGGAGGCTTCATCAGTCATCTGCCAGCGCAGGGGAGCGGCGCGCAGCTCATCCAGCTTGGCGGCGAGCTCGCGGCGGACGCGGTTGATTTCGCTGACGGGCAGGATGACCTGGCCCTCCACTTTAAAATCCAATCCTTCGAGCTTGAACGGCAGGTCGCCCAGACGGTCGAGTTGGGCGCGAAGGGACTCAGCCGTCAACGGCTGCTTGGTGGCGACCTGCAAGGGCAGGGCGGAGTCCGCACGGGCGGAATGGCCATGGGCGTCGTGGATTTCGAGGGTCAGGGGTGCGTTGAGATGGCCATGGGCGGCAAACCATACGGGGTTACGCGTGCGGATCTGTTCGCCTTCAAAGGTGGCGCGAATTTTTTTCTCCAAGGCGGGATCGCTGGTCTTCCAGATCTTATGACCGGGGCGCACGCGGCCAAAATCTACCCGCGAAGGGTCGAAGCTCAACCCGGTTTCGCCCTGGCGGGACTTGATGGTGAAAATCCGGCCGCCTTCCTCGCCGTCGTCGGGACGGCCAGCGTCGAAGACCACGCCATCGCCCGCTTTGACGGGGGCCTCGGCACGCATCCAGACGATGGGGGCTTCCACACGTGAAACCTGGCCAAGGTACACGCCGCGCTTGGTGCCAAAACGGGCGTGCACGAGTTTCTGGTTGTCGATGCCGCCGAGCCAGCCAGTGAACAGACCGCGGGAGAAGCTCATCTGCAAGTCGTAGCTGGCTTCGCGGGTGACTTGCGCGGCAATGGCGCGGGCGGCCTCCGGGGCGGGGGCGGGCCGGCCCGCGGGGAACAGGCGGTCGATGGCCTGGCGGTAAACCCGGGTAACGTTGGCCACATATTCGGGGGTCTTGAGGCGGCCTTCAATTTTCAGCGAAGCCACGCCCGCGCGCGCGAGGTCGGGCAGGGCGGGCAGGCCACTCAAATCCTGCGGGCTGAGGAGATACCGGCGGTCGCCGAGCTCCAACTGCTGGCCGTCGCAGAGCAGATCATAGGTCATGCGGCAGGCTTGGGCGCATTCGCCACGATTGGCCGAGCGCCCGCCGAGCGCCTCGCTGGTCAGGCATTGGCCGGAATAAGCGACACAGAGCGCGCCATGCACAAAGACCTCGAGCGGCACAGATACCGGCGAGTGGGCGCGGATGGTCTCGATTTCATTAATGGAACATTCGCGCGCGAGCACGACCAGCGAAGCACCGACCTTTTGGGCAAAGGCCACACCCGCGGCGCTGGTGACCGTCATCTGCGTGGAGGCGTGGATGGGAAAATCCGGCGAGATGCGGCGGATGAGCCGGGCGATGCCGATGTCCTGCACGATGGCGGCGTCCACCCCGGCGCGGATGATGGCCCGCAGGGAGCGTTCGGCGTCGGCCAGCTCGTCGGCAAAAATCAGGGTGTTAAAGGTGATGTAGCCCCGCACGCCGCGCCGGTGCAGGAAGGCCATGACGTCCGGCAAATCCGCCTCGGTAAAGTTGGTGGCCCGCAGGCGGGCGTTGAACCGCCCCATGCCGAAATAGACGGCGTCCGCGCCGTTTTCAACAGCGGCGCGCACGCAGTCCCAATTACCGGCAGGAGAGAGGAGTTCCATGGAAAATCAAAATCCAACCCCCACACTGGCAGATTTCCCGGATTTTTGCGCTCTTATTCTGCGCGCCATCCCACCGGGGCCTACAGGTATTGTTCCTGCAACAAGGCGGCGGCGGATTCATCCAGCAAATCGCGGCGGCGCAGGTCATCGAAGCAGCCCAGCAAATCGTCCGCGCGCAGGCGTTGCTTTTCCGCCCCGGCAAAATCATAGAAAACCTGACCCTGATGCATCATCACCAGGCGGTCGCCATGGTTGACGGCCTGGGTCATGGAGTGGGTCACCATCATGGTGGTGAGCTTGTCCTTGGCCACGATTTGCGCGGTGAGCTGGAGGACCTGGTCGGCGCTTTTGGGGTCCAGGGCGGCGGTGTGCTCGTCAAGCAGCAGCAAGTCGGGCTTGAGCCAGGAGGCCATGAGGAGGGTCAGCGCCTGGCGTTGGCCGCCGGAGAGGGAGCCGATGGCGTTGTCGAGCCGGTCTTCGAGGCCCATTTTCAAGGTGCGGATGCGGTCGCGCAGCTCGTCAAGCAGAGAGCGGTTGAGCGCCCAGCCCAGGCCGTGGCTTTGTCCGCGCCGCGCGGCCAGGGCGAAGTTTTCCGCAATGGACATATTAGGCGCGGTGCCACTGAAGGGATTTTGAAACACGCGGCCGATAAATTTGGCGCGCTTATGCTCGGGCCAGCGGGTGATGTCGGTACCGCTGAGGACGATGCTGCCGGAATCGATGGCAAAGGAACCGGCCACCGCATTGAGCAAGGTGGACTTGCCGGAGCCGTTGCTGCCGAGGACGACGACAAACGAACCGGCCTTGATTTCCAGGGAGACGCCACGCAAGGCCCGGACCTCGTTGACGGTGCCGGGGTTGAAGGTGCGAAGGACGTTGCGCAGGGTGAGCATCGGAAGGGGCATTAGCCGGTGACGCGGGCGCTTTTGCGGCGGAATTTCTGCCAGACCTGGGGGAGCACCAGAGCAAGGAAGAGGCACACGGCGGTGATGAGCTTAAGGTCGCTGGCCCGGATGTCATTCAACATGGCGAGCGCCACGAGCTGGCGGAAAAGAATTGAGCCAATAATGGTGCCACTGATAGCCAGCCCGAGGCTGCGGGTACCCGTGAGAGCCTCGCCAATGATAACGCTGGCCAGGCCGATGACGATGGAGCCGATGCCCATTTGGGCGTCCGCATAAGTTTGGTATTGGCAGAGCAGTGCGCCACTCAAGCCGACCAAGGCATTGGAAAGGGCGAGGCCGACGATGCGGCACTGATCGACGCTTACGCCCAGGGCGCGGACCATCTGCGGGTTGTCACCCGAGGCCCGGAGCGCCGTGCCGAAGTTGGTGCGGAAAAAGAAATAGAGCAGGGAGGAAACAAAAACGACGAGAACCGCCATGGCCACGAGAACCACCAAATCGCCGGGCTTAACATCCCAGGCGAGAAAATGAAAACTGCCGCCGAGGCTTTTGCCAAGGTTTTCAGCCCATGCGCCAAAACCGCGAAACTGCTGGGTCTTTTGGTCCATGAGGGAAAGATTGCTCTGTCCCATGACGCGCAAATTGACGGAGTACAAAGCAGTCATCACCAGAATGCCGGACAGGAGCGCATTGACACGGCACTTGGTCTGCAAGAAGCCGGTGACAATGCCGGCCAAGGCACCAGCCAGCGCGCCACCAATGGTCGCCACGGCGGGATTATGCCCGTGCACCAACAGCACGGCGGCCACGGAGGCTCCAAGCGTGAGCGAGCCATCGGCGGTGATGTCGGCCACCTCAAACAGGCGAAAGGAGATGTAGACCCCGAGCGCGAGGAGGCTCGTGATAAGACCGAGGGTCAAGGCTCCGATTAAGAGGTCCATGAAAGCGGGTGAAGGTTAAGGGGGGTTAGGCCAGATCGATGGGGCTGAACCAGCAGGCACCGCGGTAGAAACGGCTTTCCCCGGCGCCGATTTCCGGGCGGAGGTCAGCGAGCAGATGCAGCACCGTGGAGATGCGCTTGCTGTCGAACAGCGAGTCCAGCGTTTCCTCGAGTTTGATCTGGCCATAGCGCACGGGGCGATAGGGGAAGACGGCGGCGTGGATATGCGCGCGCGGGCTGCCGGGACCGCCGCAGGGACGGGCGAAGGATGACCAAGCAGCACTGTTGTCTTTGGCGGCAACACCCACGAGCAAGGCGACGGTGTTTTGGTAGGCAGGCTCGGCAGTGAAAGTCAGCCAGTCGCGAATGGCGGGAAAGGAGAAATTATTATCCATCGCTGGCGAACCCGGCTTGCGGCGGCGGCACGCCCCCACGAGGGAAACGGATTCGAGCACTGCGGTAAAGGCCACCGGCGCATCCCCATTTGATTTCAGAACGGTGGCAACCAAGTCCGACAACTTCACGCCCTGGGTGGCATCGGGAGCGGCCTCAAAGCGGGCCATACGGGCGAAAGCACCTTCAGCAACCAGGCCCTCGCGCAGCCAGACTTCAGGGGCCATGGCTCCTTCCGTCAAGGCGTAGTCCGGATGATTAGAGCCATCAGTGGGCAGGCAGATGGCATTGCCATTTACGGCCAAAAATTCTCCCAGACGCTGAACGCTGTCTGCGCTGTCAGTGCCAAAGGCGCCCAGCCCCAGGGCCAAAGTCGGCTGGGGCAGCTTGCAGAGCTGTAGGGCGGCAGGGGAAGATTGTCCGGGCGTGCCGATAATACGGGCCCGCCAGCGGGCGGAAGCGGCGAGTTCCTCAATTTCTCCGGTGAAGCCCGGACCATTCCATGCGTGCTGGCGGGGGCCGGAGGAAGCGGAGGCGGGGGTAAAAGGCGTGTCGGTGGTACCGGTGGAAGTGGTTTTGCCTTCCAGCAGGACGGAAAGGCCGGCGAGTTTGAGGATGCGCTCCACTTCGGTGGAGAGGGCGGAGATAATCAGGCTGCCCTTGGCGCGGCGAAGTTCCTTCCATTGGGCGAGGAGCACGCGCAAGCCCGCCGAGCTGATGTAGGAGACTCCGGCCAAGTCGAGCCGTACTTCAAGCACGCCCTCGCGAAGCACCTGTTGGAGGGCATCGCTGACGGAGTCGCTCCACGCGGCATCCAACCGGCCCCGCAAAGTCAAGGTCGCGCCGCTTTCGTGATTATGGCGGTTGATTTCCATGGAACGATTTACGGCTGCACCTTATCAGCGATTTTGAGCAATTCAGCCGGAATGGCGAGATTGACGGCCTTGGCGTTGGTCAAATTAATGTAGAGGACCTTTTTGCTCGGCAGGCTGATGGGCATGGTGGCGGGGTCTTCACCGCGCATCACGCGCACTGCCAAGGCAGCGGTGTCCAACCCGGCCTGGTGATAATCCATGGAAGTGGCGAGGATGGCGCCCTGCGAGGTCATGGTGGATTGGAAGGCAAAGATGGGCAGGTTGCGGGCTTTGGCCGCCTGTGCGATGGTGGTAAAGCCGACAGCGCTCAGATTGTCGGAAATCTGCACCATGGCGTCGATATTCTTGGAGGCGAGGGCCTTGGCGGCGTTTTGCACATCGCTGGCGGTGTCGGCTGCCATGGCCTCCACCTCGATACCCGCCTTGGCGGCCTCCTGCTTGAGGTTGTTAAGGTTGGCGACAGAGTTGATCTCTGCCGGGCAATAAAGCGTGCCGATGCGCTTCCAGCTTGGGAAGTAAGCCTTGAGCAACTGGATCATGTCCTTTGCCGGGGCGAGGGTACTGATGCCGGTGAAGTTGGGGCGGTGCTTTTCGTAAGATTCCGCCGCGCCGGCGATGATGGGGTCGGTGACAAAAGTGAAGATGACGGGTTGCTTGGCCACCTTGCGCACGGCGGTCTGCAAGGCCGGGGTGGAAAGGCTGAAGTAGAGATCGGTGCCATCGGCGGCGGCGGCATCAAAGAGGGAATTCATGCTAGTCATGTCGCCCTGGGCGCTGCGCTGGCGGACGACCACGTAATCGCGGTTCACCACGAGCGAGCTTTCGCGCAGGCCTTCGAGGATGCCCTGCACGGTTTCCTCGCAGGGTGCGCTTTCGACGTATTGGATGGTTTCCACACGCCAGGGCAGTTTGCCGCTCGCAGGTGGCACGACGGGCCGAATATCCGACTTGCCGTCCGCAACTGGCGCAGTTTTGGCCGATTTGATTTCGCGCACCTTACCATCGGCCTCGACGACATAGCCGGCGCGCTCGTATTGCGCGGGCGTAAAAGTCCATTTATCCTTCAACGTGGCACGGGTTTTTTCGTTCAAACCCATGCGCCCTGGCATAAGGTCCGTGACCGGGGTGGTGGCCGGGGTGGTGCCATGGAGGACGTTGCCGGCGAGCTCACCCACGGCATAGCCGACCTGGTAGTAATTGGCACCATAGTCGAAGAGGGAGCCTTTGGTGGCCTGGCCGGAGATATTGGAGAAAATGGGAATGCGCGCATTGTCAGCCACCTGCTGGAGGACATTGTAGGCCGTGGTCATGAGCAAATCGCCGCCCGTCCAAAACGCCTCGGCGCCGCGGGTGACGAGGGATTCGGCGGCATCATGCACCTCATTGGCACTGGTGACGGAAGCCTCAATCAAGGTGAGCCCCAGTTCCTTGCAGATGGCGCGGGCGCGTTTGGTGCAGACCTCGGAATTCACTTCGGCCGGGTTCCAGACGACGCCCACGACTTTGAGCTTGGGGTTGGCGGCCACGGCGTCACGGAAAATGTCCTCCACGGGTTGGGCGCTGCCATAGCCGGTGAGCTGGGAAGGTTTGTCCAACGTATCGAGCTTGGTGATGCCGACCCCCGCGGCGACGGGGGAAGTGACGGCGCCAAAGACCATGGGCACCTTGGCCTCACGATTGGCATTGGCCAGGGACTGGAGCGCAATGGTGGAAAAGCTGTTGATCAATTCGAAGCCGCCCGCGGACATCTGCTTGGCCATGAGGTTGAGGAGGCTCGAATCGCTCTCGGCATTGAAGATCTTAAGCTTCAGGTTTTCACCATCCTTGAAGCCGCGACTAGCCAGGCCGTCGAGAAAGCCCTTTTCGCAATCTTCCATCACGGCATTGCTGGCCGGGATGAGCAGGGCGATTTGCGCGGGATGCTCGCGGGTGTAGCCCTGGGTGGCGGGGGTGCCGCCGCGCACGCTGGCTTTGCGGATACCGTAATCCACCAGCAGCATCGCCATGGAAACGACGATAACCAGCCCGATACCGGGCAAGAGGTGGCGCAGGGTATGGCGCATGAGCACGCTTACATTAAGGACAGTTTGGAATTATTCCACAATTAAACTCTGCCCCGTCATGGCGGAGGGTTGGGGGAGACCCATCAGGCGCAGGAGGGTGGGGGCGAGGTCGGCGAGACGGCCCACGGGTTGCTGGCGGAGTTTCACCTTTTGCAGGTCTTTTCCGTAAACGACGACCTCCACTGGATTGAGCGTATGGCGGGTGTGGGGGCTGTTGGCTTCGAAGTCCCACATCTGGTCAGAGTTGCCGTGATCAGCCGTGATGACGGCGGCGCCGCCCACCTGGTCAATGGCGGCCAGCAAGTCACCCAGGCAGGCATCCACCGTCTCGACGGCTTTAATGGCGGCAGGTAGGGAGCCAGTGTGGCCCACCATGTCGGCGTTGGCAAAGTTGACGATAATGAGGCCGTATTTCTTGCTCAGAATGGCGGCCTTGGCGGCATCGCGCACACCGGGGGCGCTCATCTCCGGCTGCTGGTCGTAGGTGGAGAGGGACGAGCCGTCAGGCAGCGTTTTGGGCGAGGGGATGATGGCCCGGTCTTCGCCGGGGAAAGGTTCTTCCCGATAGTCGTTGAAGAAAAAGGTGACGTGAGGGAATTTTTCCGTCTCCGCGCAACGGAACTGCGGGATACCTTTGCTGGAAACATATTCGCCGAGGATGGACGGCATTTTGGCCGGTTTGTCAAAGAGGACATTCGGGCAGAGGCCTTCCTCGTAATTCGTCATTGTGGCGAAATAGAGGTCGAGCTTGGGACCGCGGTCGAAGCCTTGGAATGGTTCGTCGATAAAGGCGCGGGTGAGCTCGCGGGGGCGGTCGCCCCGGAAGTTGAAGAAGATGACGGCGTCGCCGTTCTTGATGACGCCGACGGGCTTGCGGTTGGCATCCACAATCTGGGTGGGGATCACAAACTCGTCACCCACCATGGTGGGCTGGGACGGCTGGTTGTAATAGGCCTGCACGGCGGCGACGGCACTAGACGCAGTGTGGACGACTTTGCGGCCGGTAAGCGTATCGTAGGCGAGCTGCACGCGGTCCCACCGCTTGTCGCGGTCCATGGCCCAGTAGCGGCCGGCGACACTGGCAATTTGTCCGACACCGATTTCACGGCACTTTTGCTCGGCTTGCTGGAGGTAGCCCAGGCCGGAAGTCGGCGGGCTGTCGCGTCCATCAGTAAAGGCATGGATGAAGACGCGGCGCAGGCCGGACTTTTTGGCGAGGGCGAGCAGGGAATAGAGGTGTTCGAGCATGGCGTGCACGCCCGCGTCGGAGACGAGACCCATCAGGTGCAGCGCGCCGCCCTGCTTCTCGCGGTCAAAGGCCGCCTTCATGACGGGGGAGGAGGCGATGCTGTCGGTAGCGAAGCCCTTGTCGATGCGCACGAGTTCCTGGTCCACAATGCGACCGGCGCCGATGTTCTGGTGGCCCACTTCGCTGTTGCCCATGACTCCCGCGGGCAAGCCGACGTCGAGACCGCAGGCCATAATTTCCGTGCGCGGCCAGCCGGTGGTGAGTTTATGCGAGACGGGAGCCTGGGCCAGCTTAACGGCGTTCCAGGCGTTGTGCTGCGGATTATGGTTCTCACCCCAGCCATCGCGGATGACGAGGAGGACAGGCTTATAGGCGGGCAGGTTCATGCAGATGAAAGAAGCAGGGTAGCGGCTGCCGGCGGGAATGGAAAACAAAAAGTGGGCGGGTGGCGTCACTTTGTTGTCCGATTTCATGTCCGGCTGGTGCTATAGTTTAAAGCCATGACCCCCGACCGCGATTTGCTGCGCCAGTATGCCGAGGAAGCCGATGAGGCAGCCTTTGCCGAAGTTGTGCGCCGGCACGTGGATTGGGTGTATTCGATGGCCCGGCGATTGGCGGGCGGAGATGCGCATCTGGCGGAGGATGTGGCCCAAAGCGTGTTCACCGACCTGGCCCGCAAAGCGGCGAACATCGCCCGCTACGATGCGCCGGGAGCGTGGCTGCACACGGCGACGCGGTTCGCCGCGGCCAAAACCGTGGACCGCGAACGCCGCCGCCGCGAACGCGAACAGGAGGCCCTTGCCATGCAAATCGAAACCGCCACACCGGAAGTTTCCTGGGAGAGATTGCGGCCCACGCTGGATGAGGCTGTGGGCCGGCTGGGGGAGGCGGACCGCAGCGCCATTGTCCTGCGTTTTTTTGAGAACAAAAGCCACCGCGAGATTGGCGAACTGGCCGGCCTGAGTGAAGACACCGCCCGCAAGCGCGTGGAGCGCGCGATAGAGCGGCTGCGGGCCCATTTTTCGCGCAAGGGAATCACTGTTTCCGCGGCGTTGCTGGCAGAGGCCATCAATGCCAATGCCATCGAGCCGACTCCGCCGGGATTTGCGCAATTGCTGCCCGGGGCGGCACTGGCCAATGCGACGCAAACCGGGATTTTTTCTTTATTTCCCAAACCCATCCTGTTTATGAGCACCACCACCAAAGCATCGCTGGCCGCCATCGTCATTCTAGGCGCAATCGCGGCCTATCACTATTCCCGTCCGCCGGCGGCAAACGGAACGGCGGAAGCCTCGATGAATGCGCCCTCCCAGCCCGCGTCCCCACCTTCAATCAAAGTGGAGACAGTGTTGCCCAAGCAAATGGCGGCGAGTCCCGCCACCGCGGGCAAGACGGCATCGGCCAGTCCATCCGCCGGAGGACCCGTGGCTGTGGCGACGCCTGTGCCGGGTACGGTTGATGCGCGGATGCAGGATGCGATGGCGATGATGCAGCCGATGAAGTCGCTCTATGCGGACATCTATGTTGCGCTAACACAAACGGACGATCCCGACACAGCCTTGCAGAAAATGCAGGAGCTCCAGCCGCAAATTGACGAACTGAAGACGAAGGTCAAAGGCACGCCGCTGGAACAAATCGTCACGCCAGCCCTGGCACGCTTGAGCGATGCCCGCAACAGCCTGAAGAAAGGCGATCTGGCGGGTGCCAAGAAAATCATCGAGAGCCTCAACAAAATTGGGCAAAACGTACAGGACAAGATTGAAAACACCGCCGGCATTTCCATTGAAAAGGCGGCCATCCAGCAGGCTGAAGGCACGGATAAAAACCCCAATTAATCACATGGAATGAGGTTGCGATGATTTCACTGGGTGGGTAGGGCAATAACCGCCACCTTGAGGCGGCCGCCATGAATCTGAGATCCTCGATAATTTTGTTGGGCGTGGCCCTTATTTTCCTCGGATGGCTGGTGAATCGTTATTATTTCACCTATCCGTTGCCCCCGAGCGTGGCGGGGCAACCAGCGGCAGTCCAGCCTGCGAACGCTCCGCTGCCCGCACGGGTGTCCGAGACTGCCCAAGGGGTGGAATTGCCGACCGCAGCGCCGGTGGCACCGGCGGCCCATCTTCCGGCGGGAACCGCAGCCAACCCCACCCAGGCGGAAAAGGCAATGCTGACGCGCCAGGCGTTGGCGGCGCGCGGGCCTGCCCCAAAATTCAGCCAGGCAACTCCTGCGCAGCCACCGATTGCCCAGACGGCGCTTGAGCAACGGGTGATGGACTTGCTGGCCGATGCTCCTTCGACCACCCATATCGAGACGGTGGATATTTTTGAGTTGGATGAAGGATCGGCCAGCTCCTACCACCTACGCAAAGAAGTAGTGAGAATCCCGATTCCGGCAGCCGCTGGGCAAAGGAGTTTTGTCGATCACATGGTGTTTTACCTACCGTCGGCCAACCATTTCTATGTGGTCTGGGAAGGAATGGGGGCCAGCACGCTTCACTACCGGGGACCCTTGGAGGGCAACCCCTACGATATGTTGGGCATCCCGCAGGCATCAAAAGCGGGGCCCTAAAGTATCTTCGATTTTTTTTGTCCGCTTTGGGCGGATGCGGGTATCCTCATGCAAATGGACACCGCGAACGATGCTGAACTGCTGCGCCGCCATGTGGAGCAAGGCGACGAGGCCGCCTTTACCGAGGTGGTGCAGCGCCATGTAAACCTGGTCTATGCCACGGCCAAACGACTGGCCTATGGCGATGCCCACCTGGCGGAGGATGTCTCCCAACAGGTGTTCACCGCGCTGGCGCGCGAGGCGCGACAGCTGATGAACCACCCCACACTGGCCGGGTGGCTCCATACCTCGACCCGCAACCTCACCTACAAGGCCATCCGCACGGAGGGCCGCCGCCGCGCCCGCGAGCAGGAACTTTACGCCATGCAAAACACCGCCACCGAACCGGAACTCCATTGGGAAAAACTGCAACCCCTGCTTGACGAGGCCGTAAGCCGGCTGGATGGCGGGGAGCGGGATGCCGTGCTGCTGCGCTACTTTGAAGACAAGAGCTACCGCGAAGTGGGTGAGCGCACGGGTCTCAACGAAGAGGCCGCCCGCAAGCGGGTGGACCGCGCGGTGGACAAACTGCGCAGCTACTTTACGCGCCGGGGCATCACCGTCACCGCCGGTTTGCTGGGTGAGGTCATCATGGCGCATTCGGCCAACGCGGCGCCAGCGGGCCTGGCCCAAAATCTGGCCACAACGGCCCTAGCGCAAGCGGCCACCCCGGTGGCGACCTTTTCCATCCTCAAAATCATCCTTACCATGACTACCAGCACCAAAATCATCATCGGCACGGCGGCTTTGCTCATCGCAGCGGCCTCCTATCATTACCTCACGCAGCCCTCCGTAACGGGAGCGGCCACAAGCACGGAGCCCGCGAAAAATAATGGGGCACCCGCTGTGCAGGCTCCGGCCAGCCCCAAAGCCACGGCGGGAACAGTGGCGGCATTGCCCGTGAAGACGGCGGCACCGACGGCGTCTGCGCCAGCCAGCCAAGCAAGCGCTCCCGATAATCCCACCGCAACGGTTGCCAGCGCGGATATGAATGCGATGGCGAAGGAGGCGGGGGCTTTGCTGGTCAACATGAAGCAGAGCTTTGTGGACGCCAACGCCCAGCTGGCCAAGTCCAGCGATTTGACGGCGATTGAGGAAAAAATCACCGCACTGCAGGCCCAGATGGATGCGTTGCTGGCCAAGTCCGCCGGTACGGCGCTGGCCACCCAATTGCTGCCGGCGACGAATGCCCTCAAGGCAGTGCAGGTACCCCTGCAAAAAGGCGATGTGGCGGGCGTGCGCGCCGCATTGCAGAAGCTCAGCGCTGGAGGGCCCAGTGTTCCCGCGGGCAGCGCCAAGAGCGCGGGCTCGAACTAAGGCTTAGGATTCGCGGTAATCCTCGCCGGAGAACTGGCGGCTTTGGGGCGTGTATTCCTGGAGTTCAATCAAATTGCCATCGGGATCACGCACCCAAGCCTGCCGCGAATTGTCATTGCCGGTCTTGCGCCCGGTGACCTTGACTCCGCGCGATTCGATGAGGTTAACGTAATCGTCCAAGCCCTCGATTTGCAGGCAGAAGTGGTTGAACTTGGCGAGCCAAGGGTCGCGCGGGTCTTCGAGAGGTTCGAGCGGTTTGGCGGCGCCGCTGCGGCGGTGGGCATCAGCGTGGTCGAAGACCTCGATGAAGCTCAGCTCGCCAAAGGCGAAATAATAACCGATGGGGGTACCATCCTTGCGCAGGTAGCGGAATTTGACCTTGGCACCCAAGTGGTCGCGGTAGAACACCGCCATGTTTTCCAACTGGCTGGTTTTGAGGCAAAGATGGGCGAGGCGGACGAGCATGGGGTGGCAAGGGTTGTGGGAGGGGGGAGCTGTGTGGATGAATTTGCGGAACCGGCGACAAAATGTCACTTCGCAAATAAGCGGGGAGATGAAGGATAGAATTTACAGAATTTTAAAACTAACCCGGTGGCAGTGGATAATTCTGTCAAGACTGTCCAAGCTTGGGCCGGACTTGTTCCTCCCTTGACTTGACCTCGGTTTTGGGCAAAATTTGAGCCCTTAAACATCCAGATTTTTCCCGGAATGCTGTGCGCCACCTGCACGGCATTTTTGCTTTCCGGATAAATCTTATTTTATATCATACTCTGCGTACCGCGACATGCAACTGAAGGACACGCTCAACCTGCCCAGCACCGACTTCCCCATGCGGGCGGGCCTGACGACGCGCGAACCGGCCCGCCTGGCGCACTGGGAAAAGACCGGCCTCTACCGCCGCATCCAGGAAAAGAACGCCGCGAAGCCCGCTTTCATTCTCCACGATGGTCCGCCGTTCACCAATGGTGATGTGCACATCGGCACGGCGCTGAACAAGCTGCTGAAGGACGTGGTGCTGCGCCACAAGACGATGCGCGGCCACCGCACGCCGTATGTTCCCGGCTGGGACTGCCATGGCCTGCCCATCGAGCACAAGGTTTCCAAGGAGCTCCGGGAGCAAAAGAAAGAACTGACGGGCGCCGAGCTGCGGGCCGAATGCGGCGCGTTTTCCGCGCGGTTCATGGACAAGCAGCGCGCCCAATTCCAGCGCCTCGGCGTGCTGGCGGACTGGGCGAACGAGTACAAGACCATGAACCCAGCGTATGAGGCGGCGGAGCTTTACGCCTTTGCGGAATTTGTCGAACGCGGTTTGGTGTACCGCAGCAAGAAACCGGTGTATTGGTCCATCCCCTGCGAAACGGCGCTGGCCGAGGCGGAGATTGAGTACAAGGACCACGTCAGCCCGTCGATTTACGTCAAGTTTCCCGTACCAGTGGAGGAGGCCAAAAAATACGGCCTGCCGACGGACAAACCGCTGAGCATTGTGATTTGGACGACCACGCCATGGACGCTTCCAGCCAATCTGGCGATTGCGGTGCACCCGAATGTCACGTACCGCGTATTGCAGGCGGCCACGGAAAACCTGCTGGTGGCCGAGCCGCTCGCCGGCGCGACATTGACGGCCATTAATTTGGCGGCCACGCCGGGTGCGGAGGCATTTCCCGGCAGGAAGCTTGAAAATTTGCAGGCCCGCCATCCATTTATCGACCGGGCCTCGCCGGTGGTGCTGGCCGAGTATGTCACGACGGACACAGGCACGGGGGCCGTGCACACCGCGCCAGGCCACGGTCTGGACGACTACATTACCGGCCTGAACTACAAGCTGGAAATTTACTGCCCGCTGGATGACAAGGGCCGCTATGTCAACGACGGCCGCGTGCCCGCGGAGCTGGCGGGTGTGAGCGTTCTCGAATTGAAAGGCAAGTGTCCGGCGAATGACAAGGTGCTGGAGATTTTGACGGCCAAGGGTGCTTTGCTGGCCAACCATCCTTACTCGCACCAATATCCGCATTGCTGGCGTTCGAAGACGCCGGTGGTGTTCCGCGCCATGGACCAGTGGTTCATCGGCCTGGACAAGCCCTTTGCCGATTCGGTGGGCAAGGGCCATGCCTCGCTCCGTGCCTTGGCGCAGGAAGCAGCGGGCAAGGTACAATGGATACCCGCGGGCGGGGAAAACCGCATCCGTGGCGCGGTGGAAAGCCGGCCGGACTGGTGCATCTCGCGCCAGCGTGCCTGGGGCCTGCCCATCCCGGCATTTTTTGACGCGAACAATGAGGCGCACCTCAACCCGGCGGTGATCCGCGGCTTGGCGGAAAAAATCTCGAAAGCCGGCAGCAACATCTGGTTTGAGCAGGATGCCGAAAAATTGCTTGAAGGCATTGCCGCGGCGAAGGACTGGAGGCGCCCGCTGAAGAAGAGCACGGACACACTGGATGTGTGGCTGGACTCCGGCTGCTCCCATGCGGCGGTGCTCAAGCTCAACCCGCAACTGGCGTGGCCGGCGGATCTTTATCTCGAAGGCTCCGACCAGCATCGCGGCTGGTTCCAGAGCTCGCTGTGGACGGCGCTGGCGACGGATGCCGCGCCGCCGTACCGCGCGGTGCTCACGCACGGCTTCGTGGTGGATGAAAACGGCCGCAAACTCTCGAAGAGCGACGGCAAGCCGCAGACGGCGGATGACTATGTGAAGAAGTACGGCGCGGACCTCATCCGCCTCTGGATTGCGTCGGAGGACTTCCGGCAGGACATCACGCTGTCGGAGAATATTTTCACGCACATCTCGAACACGTACCGCAACCTGCGCAACACGCTGTGCTACCTGCTGGGCAACCTCAGCGATTTTGACGCCACCCGCGACGCAGTGTCGCCCGAGCACTTCACCCCGCTTGACAAATGGGCGCTGCACAAGCTGCACGGACTCATCCGCGACGTGACAACCGCCTTTGACGCCTATGAATACCACACGGGGGTCAAGGCCATCGACAATTTCGTTTCCATCACGCTGTCGCGCCAATACCACGACATCCTGAAGGACCGGCTGTACACCTTTGCGCCGGACTGGCCGGAGCGCCGCGCCGCGCAAACGGCGATGCACGCCATCGCGCGCGCGCTGCTGGGACTGCTGGCCCCGGTGCTGCCCTTTACCACCGATGAGGCGTGGAGCTACTTCACGGCCCGCTCAGAATACGGGGATGACTCCATCCACCTGCAACCCTGGCCGCAGGCGGACGCAGCCTGGGCCGCGCCAGAGTTTGCGCAGGCGGCGGCGGATATCGACGCGATCCTCAAGTTCCGTGAGCGCGTGAATGAAAAGCTCGAAGCCCTGCGCCAGGAAAAGAAGATCGGCAAGGCGCTGGATGCGCAGGTGACCATCACGGGTGACGACTCCACCGAGCCAATGCCGGTGTTGCGCCGCCATGCCGATGATTTGCCGGAATTATTCATCGTTTCCCAAGTGCATCTGGCCGCCGGCAAAGGCGGCGCGCTGGAAATCGCCGCGGCACCCGCGGCCGGGGTGCGCTGTCCGCGCAGCTGGCGCTGGGTGCCGGAGCTGGTGGCGGTGGAAGGCTTTGAGGAAAAAGTCTCTCCGCGCGACCAGGCAGCCTTGAAGGCCAAGTACGCCGCGCAAAAGACCTAGCCAACCCTTTTCAATCCATCTCCAATCCATTCCCCTCATGACGAAATCCAAAAAGCCCGCCCCGAAGCCGGTTGCGAAGAACAAACCCAAGGTTGTGGCCAAGCCCGCAGCCAAACCGGCGCCCGCAGGCAAAAAGCCGGCGGCGTCCGCCTCGGTGACGGCAAAGGCCCCGGCCAAGCCGGTGGCGATTGCGCCGCACGTCACGGAGCCGGATGCTGCGGCCAAGGCCATCATGCTCAATGCGCGCAAACGCAAGAGCACGCCCGCCATTTTCAAGATTCGCTCCCGCCGCAACACGCCCATCGTGTTCACGCTGGATGACGTGCGCGAACTCATCAAGTCGCGCAAACAGGAAAAGGAAAAGCCTGCGCGCAAGGGTGACTCCAAACACGGGTTGCCCGTGGCGCGCCCCGGCGAAAAGAGCGCGACGGCCAAGGGCAAAACGCCTGCGCCCATGCCGGTCAAGCCGCACAAGGCCAAGGTGCTCGGCGCGGCCTCGCTGGCGGACATTCTGGGAGTCGTGGCCCCGCCGAAGACGCAGAAGGCCATCTCTGTCACCCAGATGATGGATCAGGAGAATATTGCCCAGAAGTACCGCCGTTATTACCGCCAGCTCGTGGAACTGCGCGAGGAGATCCGCCAGGGGCTGGATATGCACACGCAGGAGACGCTGAAGCGCTCCGCCAAGGAGGACTCGGGCGACCTGTCGGGCTACAGCCAGCACATGGCGGATGCCGGCACGGACACGTTCGACCGCGACTTTGCCCTGAGCCTGGTGTCCAGCGAGCAGGAGCTGCTGTTTGAAATCGAAGAAGCGCTCAAGCGCATCCGCAATGGCACGTATGGCATCTGCGAAATCACGGGTCAGCAAATCAGCGCCGACCGCCTGGCGGCGGTGCCATTCACGCGGTATTCGCTGGAAGGCCAGAAGGAGCTGGAGAAGCAGCGCCGCTATGGCCAGCAGCGCACGGGGGCGGGCGGCCTGTTTGCCGAGGCCACGGGTGAGGATGCCGCGGCCCTGGCGGAAGATGACAGCGACGCTTCATGAGCAGCCAAGTGCAGAGTTTTGCCCCGGCCCCGCGGCAGGGCTTCCGCGCCTACCTGCGTTTTTGGGTGACGTTGCTGGCAGTGCTGGCGGCGGACCAAGGCAGCAAGGCGTGGATCGAGCATCACATTGAGGCGGGGACGTATTTCAACCCACCCCCGTTTCCGGTGATCGACGGATTTTTCTACTTCGTCAATGTGACGAATTCCGGGGCGGCGTGGGGAATGTTTTCGAACCATACGATACTGCTGGCGCTGCTCGGTTTCGCCGCTTTGGGGGCGATTTATTTTTTCCGGAGGCAACTTGAGCTGGCCAAACCCCTGCTGCAATACACCTTTGGCATGTTGTGTGGCGGCATCCTTGGCAACTTGATTGACCGCGAAGTGAAGGGGCGGGTGGTGGACTTTTGGGACTTTCACCTTTGGCATGGCTACCGTTTTCCCGCCTTCAACGTGGCGGATTCCTTCATCACCATCGGGGTGACGATTTACCTGTTTTATTCGTTCCGCGACAGCTGGCCGCGCCAGCGCAATGCGCAGGATACCAATGCGGCTGATTCGGCGACGAAGCCAAGCGCCAACTAACCCGAGCGACTGTCGTCAGGGCTGAAGCTGAAGGAAGAACTAGTTCTTCAGCTTGGAGAGATCAAAACCGCCAGTGGAAGCAGGCGCCGTGGTGGCGGCGGGCTTGGCCGTAGCAGCAGGTGCGGAGGCGGCAGAGGCGGCCGGGGGGGCAGCGATGGGCAGCGCCGAGACGCCGGGCACGCCGGTAGTCGGGGCCTTGTTCACAGCCGGGGCGGCCTGATAGTTACCCGAGACCAATTTGACATCCGAGAGCAAGGGGAGCATTTCCCGGAAGGTCTTGGCCTGGGAGGCCCAAGCGGGACTGTTGGTCATGCTCTCCGCGCGGTCGATCCAGACGGTGGCATTGTCCTTGTCAGCGTTTTTGGCGTAGATGACGGCATTGTCAAAAGCCGCTTCGGCGCGAAAATTTTCGATGTTGGCGGCGGAGTTATAGAGATTTTCCAAGTGTTGATGGGCACCGGCGGCATCGCCCGTGGAAACCAGGGAGAGAGCCCAGCCCAATTGGGCGCGCTGGCCTTTTTCATCGCCGCCCCAAGCGGCAGCGGCTTTGCTGTAGGCGTCGACGGCGTCCTTGAACTTGCCGGCTTTGTAATAGGAATCGGCCGCTTCGAGGAGGGCGATTTTACCCAAGGTGGAATCGGCGTTGGCCTGGGAGAAGGCGAGGAGGGTTTCGGGACTCTGGGTCGCGGTGTTGTAGGCAGCCTGTTCGTTGCCCAACTGGTGTGCTTGGTAAAGACTCCAACCCTGCCAGCCCACGAGAAGGAGGCAAAGGGCAACCAACGCGCGCACCACTTTGGAATTATGGCGCTGCCAGAAGAGCCAGAGACGGTCTTCGAGGTCGCCGCTGGAATAGTTTTCGTCCACGGTGACCAGGTTGCGGTCGTCGCCCTTGAGGATTTGGTCAGGGTCGTCGGCACGGCTCGTGGCGCCGCTCAACGGGTCGGTGGAGGGGCGGAAGGAACGTTCGCCAGGGGCGGGCTTGTGTTTGGGTGGGCGGTAAACCATGAGCGAGCTGGGTAAAAGGGGCTAATAGCACCTGAAATGTCCCCCCGAGTCAAGCCCGGGAGCACCCAACTGTGACCGGAGCAAGCGGGGGGCATTAGCGCCGCCGGCGGCGCATGGTGCTGACAATGAGAAGGTAGATGACGGCCATGATGAGCCACTCGATGGCAATCATGGTGATGATCCAGGGAAGGGCGAGCTGGCCGCGCAGGAACACGACATACATCGCGCTCGAGCCGAAGGCGGCAAACCCGAGGGCAAGGCCGAGCAGCCGCTCGCGGTTGCGATACTGGCGAAGCTGGCGACGGGCTTGTTCTTCGGAAGGCGACGGCATGGGCTATTCCTCCATCTTGATGTCTTTATTCCGCTTCAAGGGGCAGCCCGCGCGCAGCCAGGCATTGATGAAGCCGTCGAGGTCGCCGTCCATGACGGCCTGCACGTTGCCGGTTTCAAAACCGGTGCGCAGGTCCTTGACGATTTGGTAGGGTTGGAAAACGTAGCTGCGGATTTGGTGGCCCCAGCCGATGTCGCCCTTTTCGCCGTAAAAACGCTCCATCTCCGCGCGCTTTTCGTCCTGTATTTTTTCGTAAAGGCGGGACTTGAGGGTCTTCATCGCACGCTCCTTGTTTTTGTGCTGGGAGCGTTCCGTCTGGCAGGTGACGACGAGGTTGGTGGGAATGTGCGTGATACGGATGGCAGACTCCGTCTTGTTCACGTGCTGGCCGCCCTTGCCGCTGGAGCGGTAGGTATCGATGCGCAGGTCGGCTTCGTTAATCTGGATGTCGGCGTCGTCCTCCAGTTCGGCGACGACGTCAACGGAGGCAAAGGAAGTATGGCGGCGGCTGTTGGAGTCAAAGGGGCTGATGCGCACGAGACGGTGGACGCCACGTTCGGCCTTGGCGTAGCCGTAGGCATTGGGGCCCATCACACGGAACGTAACCCGGGAGATGCCGGCCTCTTCGCCCTGCTGGATATCCTCGATTTCCACCTTGAAGCCCCGGCGCTCGGCCCAGCGGGTGTACATGCGCCAGAGGATTTCCGCCCAATCGCAGGACTCGGTGCCCCCGGCGCCAGCGTGGACGGTCATGATGGCGCTGGCCTTGTCGAGCTTGCCGGTGAGGAAAGATTCTATCTCAAGCTTGTCCATTTCGCCAATCATGGCGGCGGACGTCGCGGCAGCCTCCTTGGCATATTCGGCGACATCGTTTTCCCCGCCCTCCTGAATCAGTTCCGCCATGGCCTGGAGATCGTCCAGCCGCTTGCGAAAGGCAATGATGGGCGAGCAGATGTTTTTCAGCCGATGGGATTCAGCGATGACCTGGTTGGCATCCGCCGGCTTGTCCCAAAAACCATTTTCCGCCATGCGCACCTCGAGTGCGGCAACGGCGCGCTGCTTTTCCTCCACGTCAAAGAAACCTCCACAGGTAACCGGCGCGGCGGTTCAGTTCGTCGAGCTGCGAGCGGACTTCGGGAGCGAGTTGCATGAAATGGAGTGGGAAGGTAAAATAGTAAACAGAATCAACAGAATTTACAGAAAAATTCTGCTAATGCGACAATGCGACGGAAGGCCCGGCTTCAGATTTGAAAATCCGACTTGCCGTTGGACTCGTGCAGGCCGCACTCGCGCTTGAGGCCGTTGAAGCGTGTTTCCTCGGCTGTCTGCCCGGCCTGGAGTGGTGCACTGCTATGGACGTCACCGACGGAGACATAGCCCTTTTCCCAAAGGGGGTGGTAGGGCAGGTTGTGCTTCGTGAGGTATTGGTAAACGTCGCGCTCGCTCCAGTCGAGGATCGGCTGGATTTTATAGGTGCGTTTTTGCAGTTGGACGACTTCGAGGTGTTCGCGCGTGCGGGCTTGGGCGCGGCGCAGGCCCGTCAGCCAGGCGGTGGCGCCCAGCTCTTGGACGGCGCGGTTCATGGGCTCGACCTTGTTGGTGAAATTATATTTCTCCAAGCCTTCGCGACCCTGTTCCCAGAGCTTGCCATGGAGTGCTTCCTGGCGCGCGGCGGTGATAAGCGGCTGGTAAACCTTGAGGTTGAGATTCAGGCGCGCGGTCAGTTCGTCGGCAAACTTGTAGGTTTCGGGGAAGAGGTAACCGGTGTCGATAAACACGACAGGAATTTCCGGCGCAACTTGGGTGACGAGATGGAGCATCACGGCGGACTGGATGCCAAAGCTGGTGCTGAGGATAAGCTTGTCACCAAAAGCTTCGGTGGCCCAGCGCACACGATCCTGTGCAGGCAGACGTTCCAGCCGCTCACTCTCCAAAGGAAGGGTTTCGAGGGAGGGCAAAGTGGCAGTTTTCATACCCTTAATATTACTATCTTGGGCAAGATAGTAAACTATAAATATTAATTGGATTTATAACGCTGACAAATAGGGAGTTAAGTAAACACACCGTTAAAGTTGATAGGGAAAGAGATAGAGAATACTCTCGCATAGGTGTAAGGTTTGGGAGAGTCATAATATCAGAACTAAAATGAGCACCCCCGAGAAAAATACAAAAGCCATGGGTTTGGCGTTACTAGGCGGGCTGGTGGGTGGCACGGTGGGCTATTTCGCTTTTCGTTGGCTGGTTTCACAGGGTTTGTACGGCATGATCGTACCTGGTGGTTTTATTGGTTTGGGTGCCGGGATTGTGCGCACACGCGGGATAGGGGTGGCGGTGATAGGCACAGGGTCTGCGATTGTTTTGGGACTATTCAGTGAGTGGAAACTATTTCCCTTTATGGCAGATCCCAGCCTGGGCTATTTTCTGGCGCATTTGCCCTCCTTGATCCCGGCGCACTTGCTCATAATCGCGCTCGGCGCTGGGCTGGCATTCTGGGTGCCGTTTCGGAGGCGATTACGCTAAGGAGAGAAAGAAGGAAGTGTCCTTGCTTGCCCCAAAAGATATAACCGACAGGATGGTGAGTGTGCAAAATCCCCTGGAAAATGTTCCGTTGCCGGCCGAGCTGGCCGCAGCCGTGGCGGATGTGGCGCGGCGGGTGCGCGCGGCGGGCGGACGGGCGGTGCTGGTGGGCGGTTGTGTACGCGATGCGCTGCTGGGTTCCGAGGCGAAGGATGCGGACTTGGAAGTCTTTGGCCTGGCTCCCGAGAAGTTGGAAAAGCTGGTGGCGGCGACCTATCCGGTCATCACGGTGGGCAAAAGTTTTGGCGTGTTGAAAATCCGGGGGCTGGAACTCGACATCTCGCTCCCGCGGCGAGAGCGCCGCACGGGGCCGCTGCACACGGACTTTGCCGTGGATGCGGACCCGGCGATGTCGTTTCACGATGCCGCCGCCCGGCGCGACTTCACGCTCAATGCCATTTCGTGGGATCCACTGACGCGGGAGTTGATTGATCCGTTTAACGGCGGGGCGGACTTGCGGGCCAAACTGCTGCGCCATACGACAGAACGCTTCACTGAAGACCCGCTGCGCGTGCTGCGGGCCATGCAGTTGAGCGCACGGTTTGAGTTCGCGGTGGCGAAGGAAACGGTCGCTTTGTGTGCCACGCTGACAATGGAGGGTATCTCCGCGGAACGGGTGTTTGAGGAATGGCGCAAACTGCTGGTCAAAGGGCGCAAACCATCACTCGGGTTGAATTTCCTGCGGGACTGCGGCTGGGTGAAGTTTTTTCCGGAGCTGGCGGCGCTGATCGACTGTCCGCAGGACAAACAATGGCACCCGGAAGGCGATGTGTGGGTGCATACATTGCACTGCCTGGATGCCTTTGCCGCGCGGCATACCGGCGATGCCTGGGAGGATTTGGTGGTGGGGCTGGCGGTGCTCTGCCACGACCTGGGCAAACCCGCAACCACCACGCATGAGGCGGATGGGCACATCCGCTCACTAGGCCACGAAGCCGAGGGCGAAAAACCCACTCTGACTTTTCTCGCGCGGCTCACCACGCATAAGGAACTCATTGAGAGCGTGCTGCCTTTGGTGGTCTGCCATATGCGCCCGCGCGAGCTGATGCTCGGCAAGGCGGGCGACAGCGCGGTGCGCCGCCTGGCCAAAAAAGTGGGACGCATCGACCGCTTGGCCCGGGTGGACGAAGCCGACCGCTGGGGGCGCCCGCCGCTGGTGCCAGACGAACCCGGCGGCGGACAGTGGCTGCTGGAGCGGGCGGAAAAGCTTTCCGTGGAGCGGGGAGGGCCGCAACCCATCATCCTGGGCAGACATCTCATCGCCGCCGGGCTGACCCCGGGGCCGCGGTTCAAGGAAATCCTCAATGCCTGTTTTGAAGCGCAACTTGACGGCAAATTTGCCAATGTTGAAGGCGGCGAGAAGTTCCTGGCCGGATTATTGGGCAAGTGAACCTTCAGGCCAGCGAGTCCACCGCTTCAAGTATCGCCACGCCCACGCGGTCGGCCACCAAGCGCCCCGGGCGAGTCAGGCGGAGGATGGCATCGGACTTTTCAATCAATTCGTTTTCACTCAATTCAGTCCAGAGCGGATTCAGCCGGGAGAAGTCAAAACCAGGAAATCTTTGCGCCAAAATATTGAAATCGACGCCGCGATTCAAACGCAGGCCGAAAATCAAGGCATCGGCCGCCAGGAGGGATGGTGTCAGCTGCACATTATCGCAATATTCGGGACGACCGGCAGCCAACCCGGCCAGCCAGCGGTTCAAATCAGGAAGATTGGTGCGGCGCGTTCCTTGGAATTGGGAAGAGGCGGAAGGGCCGAGGCCGATCCATTCATCCATGGCCCAGGTGCTCAAGTTATGAGCGCATTCGCGACCGAGTTGGGTGTAGTTGGAAATTTCGTACTGCTGATAGCCCGCGTTGGCGAGGAAGTCCCACGTGGCTTCGTAGAGTGCGGCGTCGGCCTGCGCATCCGGGCGCACCTGCCCGCGGGCGAGTTTGAGCCACAGTGCGGTGTCCTCCTCAAAGGTCAGGCAGTAGGTGGACAAATGCGCGGGGGCGATACGGATGGCTTCGCGCAAATCGTCGAGCCAGGTTTCCAATTTCTGTCCGGGGATGGAAAAGATGAAATCGAGATTGAGGTTATCAAAGCCAGCGGCACGGATGGCATCGATGGCTGCATAAACCTGCTTGGGGGAATGCCGGCGGCCGAGTCCTGCCAGCGTGGCCTCGCTGAAGCTTTGCACGCCGAGGGAAAGCCGGTTGACACCCAATTCACGGAGGACTTGGAGTTTGTCCGGCTTGACCGAGGAAGGCGCCATTTCGACTGACCACTCCTTGGGTGCGGAGCCCAGATGGTTGAGCACAGCCTGGCCCAGCCGTGCCAAATCCCGCGCGGACAAGGCACTCGGTGTGCCGCCGCCCCAGAACATGGTATCGGCAGTACGAATGGGCCCCAGCCAAGCCAGCTCCTGCTCGATGCCGGCCAGATAACGGTCCAGGTCTTCGCGCTTGGGCTCCTCTTGGTAGAAGGCGCAGAAGTCGCAGGTGGAGGCGCAAAAAGGAACGTGGACATAGACGCCCAAAGGGCATCGGAAAGCAGCCGACCCTGGGGAAAAATGGGCGGGAAACTGAGCAGGCTTGGGTTGTAGTTTTGCTTGCACCGGAAGGGTTTATGCCGCTAAGGTGACACCTTCGCGCATTTACCCATGAAAGCCAAGCACATCCCGTTTGCCGCCGCCTTGATTTTTGCCGCCCTCTCGACGGCTTGCAGCCACCCGGTGGTCAACCTCAATGCCCCGCAAGTGGGCGAGAATCCTTCGCGCATTTATTCGCTCTTCGTTAATGCCCGCATCAACGAGCACAACGTGGTCGAAGGCAGCACGAAGGCCTACATCGACATTGACGGCGAGGAACATGAAATGACGCGCGCGCCCTATGGGGATGAAATTTACCAGTATGACTACCGGCTGCCGGCCGGCCGCGCCCAGGCGAAGTATTATTTTGTCATCCGCTACGATGAGAAGATGGCCCAGTTGACGAAGAAGCGGGAATGGAAAAGCCCGGAAACGTACACGCTGAACATCGTCAACCGCTATGTCTCGCAAATGGAAGTGACGCGCGGCGTGGTGGGCGCGGCAGTACCGGTGGTGGGTCGTGGGTTCCTGGAAGCGGATTCGATTGTCATGGGTGGCGTGGCGGCACCCACCAAGGTGGCCTCGGCCAATGCGATGACCTTCCAGGTGCCCGCGCTGGCGCCGGGCGATTATCCGGTGGAATGGCATTCCGGGGCTGATGTTTTCCAAGTGGGCGCCTTTCATGTGGATATTTCAAATTTCAAAGTGACTCCGGCGAGCCTGGAAGTGCCTTCCACAAGCACAACGACCTTCACGCTTAGCATGGAACAGCCGGCGCCCGAAGGCGGCCTGCCGGTAGCCGTGCTGACGGATGTGCCGTCGAGCGTCATCATGGATGAAGTGCGCATCCCGGGCGGACAGAACAGCGCCGTCATCACAGTGAAAGGTGGCCAGATGGGCGCGGGCAATTTGCGGATCAGCACACCTGGTTTCAACAGCGTCATCATTCCAATCAAGGTGACGGAAGCACCGCCTCCGCCGCCAGTGCCCGTCACGCCCATGCCGGTAGTGACGCCGGTTGAGCCGGCCCAGCCCGTGACGCCGCCGACTCCTGCACCAGCGCCGATTCCCGCGGTGCGCGGCAGCTAAATATTACAACGGTTATTTTTGTGGCGCTTGGGCGATAGTGACAACCCTGCCGTCCGGGGTTATCCGACGGATGAGGTTATTGTCAGAATCGGCGACATAGACCATACCGTCCTTGTCCACGGCGACACCACGCGGACCTTTAAAACGGGCGGCGGCACCCACGCCATCGTTGCTGCCTGCGGCACCGGACTGGCCGGCGAGAGTTGAGACGAGGCCCGTTGGGGAGATTTTGCGAATAGTGTTATTATCGGTGTCGGCGACATAGACATTCCCGGAACTGTCCACCGCGAGGCTGCGAGGGATATTGAAAGTCGCCTGATTGCCCGGAGCATCAGTGCCGCCAGTCTTGCCCGGTTGGCCGGCCAAAGTGGTGACAACGCCCGCCGGGGTGATTTTGCGAATGGTGGAAGTTGTTTGGGCGGCGACATACACATTGCCCTGCTGATCCACTGCGATGCCACGCGGGCCGTCAAAGCGCGCATCGGCTCCCTTGCCATCCGCTGAGCCCGCCTCGCCAAATTTTCCCGCAAGCGTGGCGACGAGGCCATCGGGCGACAGCTTGCGCACGGTTTGGTTATGGTTGTCGCTGACGTACAGGTTACCCTGCTTATCCACGGCAATATTGGTCGGATCGTCAAAACGGGCATCCGGGCCCGGGCCATCAGCGTAACCCGGGACGACGCCTTTGCCCGCGAGGGTGGTCACGGTGCCATTGGCGGAGATTTTGCGGATGAGGTGATTGTCAGAATCGGCGACAAAGACATTGCCCTCGTCATCCACCGCCAAACCAATGGGCCCTTGAAAGCGGGCATTGGGACCGGGACCATCGGTCGTGCCGATTTGCTCAAGAGAGCCCGCGAGAATTTCCGCGGTCGGGTGAGCGACGGCGGAATCAGCGCGGCTGATTTTAACCACCGTGGAATGACCGATATTGCCTATGTAGAGGTTGCCATGCCTGTCCAGGGCGACGGCTCGCGGCTGCGAAAGCGGGGCCGTTATCGGCAAAGCCGGCGCGGCACAACCAGCCAATGCCAGCATTGCCACCCACGTGAGGATTAATGTGGAAGGGCGGGCGGACATGATTGGGGAGGCTCAGGCGATCTGGCAGGCTTCCTCAAACGCCAAGCGTGGATTACGCGGGTGCAGCTTGGAGGCGTCGCCGTAGCCGAGATTGCAGAGGAAATTGGATTTTGTCTTGGTGCCGGGAAAGAACGCGGCATCCACCTTGGCATTGTTGAAGCCGGACATGGGACCGCAATCGAGGCCCACGGCGCGGGCGGCGAGCATGAAGTACGCGCCTTCCAGCGAACTGTTGCGCAGGGCGATGTATTCGAGGATGTTTTCCGGCAAGTCCTTGAACCAGGACTTGGCGTCGGTGTGCGGGAAAAGGCGGGGGGACTGCTCGAAGAAATGCAGGTCCATGCCGATAATGGCGGTGGCGGGTGCGGCCATGGTCTTGTCCACATTGCCGGCATCGAGACAGGGTTTGAGTTTTTCCTTGGCGGCCTGGGACTTCACAAACACGACACGCATGGGGCAGATGTTGGCGGAGGTGGGACCGAACTTGGCGAGTTCGTAGGCCTGGCGGAGCACGGCATCATCCACTGGCTTGTTCTGCCAGTAGCTGTGCGTGCGGGCGTTACGGAAGATAAGATCGAGGGAGGCGTTATCGGCGGTGGGCATGGGAAAAGGATTAAAAGTTTGCGGTTAAAAGCCAGCCCTACTGTAAACCCGAAACAGCAAACAGCAAACCGCAAACTGGTTTTTTTCAGTCGAACACCATCGTCTTGTTGCCATGGACGATGATGCGGTTTTCCAGGTGCCAGCGGACGGCGGCGGCAAGGACTACTTTTTCGAGGTCGCGCCCGCGACGCTGGAGGTCTTCGACATTGTGGCGGTGGGAGACATGGGTGACGTCCTGCGCAATGATGGGACCTTCATCGAGATTGGCTGTCACATAGTGGGCGGTGGCACCGACGATTTTCACCCCGCGCGCATAGGCTTGGTGGTAGGGCTTGCCGCCGGCGAAGGCCGGGAGGAAGCTGTGGTGGATGTTGATGAATGGAATGCCGCTGGCCTCCAGGAATTCAGGGCTCAAAATCTGCATATAACGCGCCAACACGCCGAGCCGGGCACCGTGCTCGCGCAGGATGGCGAGTTGGGCTTTCTCGGAGGCGGCCTTGTTTTGCGGGGTGACCGGGATATGGTAAAACGGCAGGCCGTAAGTCTTGGCGGCGTCGGCAAGGTCCTCATGATTGGCGATGACGCAGGCCAGCTCGCCCCGCATTTCACCGGCGCGAAAACGCAGGATCAAATCATGAAAGCAATGATCGGCCTTGGAGGCAAACAAGGCCACGCGCCGGCGGTCGCTGGAGAGGCGCACCATGGTCTCCATGCCCAATTTTTCGGAGGCATAGGCCTCAAAGTCGGCCGCTTCGGCGGCGGGATCAGACTGGGCGGAGGGCAACCACTCAATGCGCTGAAAAAACGAGTTTGCGGTTTCGTCGTTATGCTGGTCGGCGTGCAGGATGTTGCCGCCGCGCTCGAAAATCCAGGTGGACACGCGGGACACCAAGCCGGGACGGTCGGGGCCATAGAGCATGGCCGTCAGGCTGATGGCCGAGGGGGGAACGGAGGGCATCGCGGAGTTGGATTAGGGCCGCGAAGCGCATTTAGCAAGCAAACACGGTGGGGTGGGGAGGCGCGTATTTTCCTTTTATGGGTGGTTATTATGCTGTAGATTAACCCCTTATGCCAGCACCCGAAGAATTGGGGTTTCTGCGCGTGGCCGTGGCCGCGCCGGAATTGCGCGTGGCCGACGTGGCGTTTAATGCCCGGGCCACGGCAGCGGCCATGCGCGAACTGGCCGCGAAAGGCGTGCGACTGGCGGTTTTCCCAGAACTCGGGTTGACGGGCTATACCTGCGGAGATTTGTTTTTCCAACCCTCACTGCGAAGGGCGGCGGCGAATGCGGCGGTGGAGCTGGCCAAGACGGCGCATGGGCTGGGTATGCTCGCTTTTGTCGGCCTACCGGTGGAAGTGGCGGGCCGGTTGTATAACTGCGCGGCAGTGCTGGCGGAGGGACGGGTGTGGGGCTTGACCCCAAAGACGCACCTGCCCAATTACGGCGAATTTTACGAGCAACGCTGGTTCTCACCCGCGGCCACGCTGGCCACGGACCAGGCGGAGATGGCGGGGCACTGGGCTTGGATTTCGAACCGACATATTCTCGGTGTGCGCGGGCCGCATCCTTTTTCAATCGGGGTGGAGCTCTGCGAAGATCTCTGGGCCGTGGAACCGCCGAGCGGCCGGTTGGCACTGGCCGGGGCGACGGTGCTGGTCAATTTGTCAGCCAGCGATGAATTGCTCGGCAAATCGCAATACCGGCGCGAACTGGTCAAACAGCAGTCGGCGCGGTGTCTCGCGGCGTATCTCTATGCCGGAGCCGGGGCCGGAGAATCGAGCACGGACGTGGTTTATGCCGGCCACAGCTTGATTGCGGAAAACGGCGTTGTTCTGGCTGAGACGGAACGCTTTTCCCTGAACACACGCGCGGCTATCGCGGACCTCGACCTCGAGCGGCTGACGAACGAGCGCATCAAAAACACCACCTTTACCGGCATCCGCCCCGCGCCGGAGAAACCCGTGAATGAGGCATGGATTGAACTGCCGCCGGCACCGGCGCTGGGCCGCAAGTCGCCGGCTAAACTGGCCCGGCCGATTGCGCCGCGCCCGTTTGTGCCAGAGGACGCCAGCCAGCGCGCTGCACGCTGCGAGGAGATTTTCCAAATCCAAGCCACGGGCCTGGCCGCACGCCTGCGGCACACAGGAGTGAAGACCGTGGTCGTTGGCATATCAGGCGGGTTGGACTCGACGCTGGCCCTGCTGGTGGCGGTGCGCGCCTTTGACAAGCTGGGCCTCGACCATCGCGGGATTCTCGGCGTGACGATGCCCGGCCCGGGCACCACGACACGCACACGCGGCAATGCGGAAAAGATCGTAAAATTGCTGGGCGCAAAATTACAGGTGATTTCGATCGAAAAGGCGGTGGCGCAGCACTTTGCGGACATTGGACAGAACGCCGGCACGCATGACGTGACCTATGAAAATTCGCAAGCCCGCGAGCGCACACAGATTCTCATGGATCTGGCAAACAAGCACAGCGGCCTGGTGCTGGGCACGGGTGACTTGTCGGAGTTCGCCATCGGGTGGTGCACGTTCAACGGCGACCAGATGTCGATGTACCATGTCAATGCCGGCGTGCCGAAGACACTGGTGCGGCACCTGATTGACTGGTGCGCCGACAGCGTGTTCCAAGGCGTGACCTCCAAAGTACTGCGCGATATTGCGGACACCCCGGTGTCGCCCGAGCTGCTGCCCAAGGGCAAGCGCGGGGAACTACGCCAGAAGACGGAGGAAACCGTCGGCCCGTACGAGCTACATGATTTTTTCCTGTTTCATACGGTGCGGGTGCCCTGCCGTCCGGCCAAGGTGCTGTGCCTGGCCGAGCAAGCCTGGGTGGGAAAGTACTCGCGCAAGGAAATTGCCCGCTGGTTGGAGGTTTTCTACCGCCGGTTTTTTGCCAACCAGTTCAAACGCTCGGCGATGCCAGACGGGCCGAAGGTAGGCTCGGTGGCGCTTTCGCCGCGCGGGGATTGGCGTATGCCCAGCGATGCGCGGCCTGAGGTTTGGCTGGCGGAGCTGGCGGCGGCCGTGGGGACGAAGGCCGGCAAATAATCACGCCCACCACCATGGCCCGCCAGGCGTTATTTCTCGACCGCGACGGCACGCTCATCCGGCATGTGCACTATTTGCACAACCCGGCGGAAGTGGAGCTACTGCCCGGCGTGGCGGGGGCCTTGGCCCAGGCGCGGAAACTGGGCTACCTTTTGTTCCTGCATACCAACCAGTCCGGCGTGGGGCGGGGGATGTTCAGCCTCGCACAGGCGGAGGCCTGCAACGAGCGCATGATTGAACTGCTGGGATTGGGACGCGACGTTTTCGCCGGGATTTGCACGGCGCCGGAAGCGCCGACCCAGCCGCAGGTGTACCGCAAGCCCTCGCCCAAATTTGCCCAGGAGATGGCGGCCAAGTTCGATCTCGATTTGTCCCGTTCGTGGATGGCAGGGGATTATGCGGCCGATGTGGAGACGGCTTTTGCCACAGGCATGGGGGCGGTGGCACTGGAAGGGGGCAATATCACACGGGAGATGATCGACGGATGGCGCAACTCCGGCCAGGAAGTGATGTTATACCCCTCGCTGGATAAATTTGTGGCGACCCTAAGTCGGGCGTAAGCCAAATTTTATCCGGCCAATATATGCCGATGAACCCCAAGCTGCGTGCGTTTTTGAAGCTGCCAAGCTGGCGCACTTATATGCGGACGGGGATGAGCGTATTGATTTTAAGCTATTTGGGGTTGATGCTGCTGGCGGCCAATGCCAACCATTTGCTTTTTCATCCACCGGCGTTGCGCAATCCGCTGCCAGATGAAATCAAACTGCACACGAGTGAGGGCAATGATATCACGGTAGTGTATCTGCCTAATGAGCAGGCGGCCTACACAGTGCTCTTCAGCTATGGCAATGGCGACAGTGTGGAGCAGCGCTACGGATTTTTAAAGGAACTAAAGCAACACGGCTGGGCAGTATGCGCCTACGACTACCCTGGCTATGGAACCAGCACGGGGTCTCCTTCGGAAAGCGGTTGCTATGCCGCCATCAATGCCGCCTATGATTATTTGGTGAACCAGAAGCATATTCCGCCTGCGCGCATTGTCGTTTACGGCCAGTCGATGGGCACGGGGCCGTCGGTGGACTTGGCCAGCCGTGAACCGGTGGGCGGATTGGTGCTGCAAAGCGCGTATCTGAGCATTTTTCGCGTGGTGACGCATTTCCGTATTCTGCCCTGGGACAAGTTTAATAATTACGCAAAAATCAATCTGGTCCATGCGCCCCTGCTTTCCATTCACGGGCAAAAGGACACCATCGTGCCTTTTTGGCAGGGGGAGACGCTCTCTGAGTCTTATCAGGGGCCCAAGACCTGCCTATGGCTGGCCAATGCCGGGCATAATGACATTGAAGCAGTGGCTGGAGAACAGCTGTGGCGTGTGCTAGAGCAATATAGGAAAAATTTGTGAACCCCGAGGGACGGAACCCAAAATCAGGGCGGTGGCTGATTCTTGCCTGAGATTTTCCGCCAAAATTTTCTGATGAATGCAGCCAATGCCGCGAAAATGACGATGATAAATTTTTTGAGTGCGAGGAGCGCCACAAGCAAGCCCTTGAATAAACCGGCTTTGGCCGCCAAGCCGCCGGCCACCAAGGCAGCGATGCCATAAGCAGCCACGGTGTCAGTGGATGAATTGTAATCCGTGTAACGGTGGCCCTCCTGAAAGTCCACCATCGCCAGGATTTTGGGGGTGGCGGCCTTGATGTTGTCAAGTTGCCTCATGTCTGACACCGCATTGAGCACGAGGACGCCGCGGCGGCCAAGCATTCGAATATTGTAATTGAGGGTATGGTCATTGGGGGCATCGCTGAATTTGAGTTCACGGGCCCAATAGAGCTTGTGGCTAGAAGAATCGTAATGGGGTGCCTCGGCCCAACCGATCAATTCCATGCCGGTGTAGCCCGCATCGACACGCTTTTTGCTTTCGACGGCGACGCCCTCCTTCATGCCAGCAAGCAGTTTGTCATAGTCAATGGAAGAGGCGTCATCATCTTTCACGTAGCCGTCTTCATTAAAGCTGATGACGACCGCCCAAGCATTGGGGCTAAAGGGATTAAAATCGGCTGGGACTATCATCCCCAAGGGGCTCGGTCCCGGTGGATTACCCCAGACTTGGGTCAGCATTTTTTCCGCATCATCGGGGTTCAGAAAGGCAAAATCATCAGGCAAGGTAATCTTGGCAAGGCCGTTATGAAGAATGATAGTGCCGCCTTTTTGAAATTTGAGGCTGGCGATTGTCTCGCGCAACTTTACGAGCTCGGGCGGCAGGGGTTTGGCCTCCGGCGCGGGCGTGGGGATGGTGACCGCGCCGGCCGGAGCGCCAGTCGCCTCACCGGAGGTAACGGACGGAGTTTGGGCGGGGAGCGAAGCAAGCGAGGCAAGGAATGCAGTTAGGATAACGAGAGGCAGCTTGAGCGGGCAGGGGCAGAGCATGGCGGTACGGTGTGACAATCCAATACGCTAGGCAAGCGTCGTTCTATGGGCAAATTTTTGTTCATTTTTTCTTGAACAAAAAGGCTGGGAGTGTCATTTTAGCCTTGGTTAGCCCCCACTTACTGCCATGCGTGTCGCTCTCTTACCCGCCCGGCGCAAGCCAGCGGCCATCCCCGACCCGGCGTCCACCGGCGGGCTGGTGGGGGTAGAGCGCCCGATTATCTCGCGGCCCTTGAATGCCGCTGAGCGCGAGTTGGTGGAGTGGTTCGTGGATTTTACCGCGCTAATGGGGGTGCCGGCCTCGGTCGGCCAGATTTACGGGCTGCTTTATCTTTCCGGCCGGCCGTTGCCGTTTGAGAATTTCGTCGAGCGCCTGGGCATCAGCAAAGGGTCGGCGAGCCAGGGTCTCAAGCTTCTGCGCACGCTAGGGGCGGTGCGGGTGGTCAATGTGACAGGCGACCGGCGTGAATTCTACGAGGCGGAAATCAGCCCCACGCGGCTGGTGGCCGGATTTTTGAAGGAAAAAGTACAGCCGCGGCTCAAGGAAAGCGACGAACGGCTGGCCCGGCTCAAGAAGACTTTGCAAACGATGGAACAGGAAGACCCGATGCTGGCCGACCGCGTGCACCGCCTCCACGTCTGGAGCCAGCGGGCGCGGCAGTTCATCCCGGTGGTGGCTGGTTTGGTCAAAATCCGCACATGAACCCCTTTTCCCTTTCCCTCCCTTTTTCCCCGCCACCGCGCTTTTGCGGCTGACGGGGCTTACCGCGCGCCCATGCCGGGCCGCCGAGCACAACCGCCGACAGTTCACTTTGGCTTCCGCAAGAGCGGTGCGGCCAAGGGCGGCAGCGTGGGTGCGGTCAAACGCCGTTGACGGACGGCGGACATCCTAGTATTTCCAAACCCCACATCCCTATGCGCATACTCGTCACCGGCGGAGCAGGTTTTCTTGGCAGTCATTTGTGCGAGCGCCTGCTCGCTGAAGGCCATGAAGTGGCCTGCCTCGACAATCTTTTCACGGGCCGCCGGGCGAACCTGGCGGGTTTTGCCGCCAACCCCCGGTTCGAGTTCATTCGCCATGACGTGGTGGATCCCTTCAAGATCGAGGTGGATCAGATTTATAATCTAGCGTGCCCGGCCTCGCCCGTGCACTACCAGCACAACCCCATCAAGACGGTGAAGACCTCCGTCATGGGCGCCATCAACACGCTGGGCTTGGCGAAGCGGGTGCGGGCCCGGGTGTTCCAGGCCTCGACTTCCGAAGTGTATGGCGATCCGGAGGTGCATCCGCAGCCGGAAAAATACTGGGGCCATGTGAACCCCATCGGCATCCGCTCCTGCTACGATGAAGGCAAACGCTGTGCAGAGACGCTCTTTTTCGACTATCACCGCCAGAACGGGGTGGATATCCGCGTGGTGCGCATTTTCAACACCTACGGCCCGCGGATGATGGCGGACGATGGCCGGGTGGTCTCCAACTTTATCGTGCAGGCCCTGCGCGGCGAGCCCATCACCATCTATGGCGACGGCAAGCAGACACGTTCGTTCTGCTATGTGGACGACCTGATTGACGGCTTTGTGCGCATGATGAACCAGGACAAGACGGTCGGCCCGGTAAACTTGGGCAACCCGGGCGAATTCACCATGCTGGAACTGGCCGAGAAGGTGTTGGCCGAGACCAAGTCCAAGTCGAAGATTGTGCACAAGCCGCTGCCGGGAGATGACCCGAAGCAGCGCCGCCCGGACATCACGCTGGCGAAGAAGCACCTTGGCTGGGAGCCGAAGATCAACCTCGGCGAAGGCCTGAAGCGCACGGTGGCTTACTTCCGCGCGCAGCTCGGCAAAAAGAAATAGCCGCCGCCTTACCCCTCCTCAATTCATTTACCCCTTCATTTTTTCGCATGAATATTTGCTGCATTGGCGCAGGTTACGTGGGCGGGCCGACCATGGCCATGATCGCCCACAAATGCCCGAAACACAAAGTCACCGTGGTGGACATCGATGCCAAGCGCATTGCGGCTTGGACGCATGGGCCATTGCCGGTCTTTGAGCCGGGGTTGGACGAAATCGTCCAACAAGCGCGGGGCAAGAACCTGTTTTTCTCCACGGACATCGACACCGCCATCCGGGAAGCGCAGATGATTTTCATCTCCGTCAACACGCCGACGAAGATGTATGGCGTGGGCGCGGGGAAGGCTTCGGACCTGCAGTATGTGGAAGCCTGCGCCCGGCGCATCGCCGAGGTTGCGCGGGACAACAAGATTGTGGTGGAAAAGTCCACGCTGCCGGTGCGCACGGCCGAGAGCGTCCGCGCGATTTTGTCCGCGCACAAGGAAGGCCCGCGCTTTCAAGTGCTGTCGAACCCGGAATTCCTGGCCGAGGGCACGGCAATCCGTGACTTGCAGCAGCCGGACCGCGTGCTTATTGGCGGCGAGCAAACGGTGGAAGGCCAGGCGGCGGTGGCGGCGCTGGTGGAAGTGTATGCCAATTGGGTGCCCCGCGCGAAGATTTTGACGACGAATCTGTGGAGTTCAGAGCTTTCCAAGCTGACGGCCAATGCATTTCTGGCCCAGCGCATCAGTTCCATCAACGCCATCTCGGCGCTATGCGAGGCCACGGGCGCCGATGTGGATGAAGTGGCCCATGCCATCGGCACGGATTCGCGCATCGGGCCGAAGTTTTTGAAGGCGTCAGTGGGGTTTGGCGGCTCGTGCTTTCAGAAGGATATTTTGAATCTCGTTTATCTGTGCGAGCACTTTGGGTTGCCGGAAGTGGCGAATTATTGGGAGCAGGTTGTGAAGATGAACGACCACCAGAAGCGCCGTTTCACCCAGCGGATTGTGCGCACGCTTTACAACACCGTGGCCAACAAGCGGCTGGCGGTGCTGGGGTTTGCGTTCAAGAAGGACACCAACGACACGCGGGAATCGCCGGCCATCTATGTCTGCAAGGATTTGCTGGCGGAGCGCGCCAAGCTGGCTGTTTACGACCCGCAATGCACGCCGGAAAAGATAGGCGCCGATTTGGGCGTCAAAGACCTGGCTGCCGCGGGGGTGGAGGTCTGCAAGGACGCCTACGCCGCCGCGAAAGGCGCGCACGCCCTCATCATCTGCACCGAGTGGGACGAGTTCAAGAATCTCGATTTTGGCCGCATTTTCGAAGGAATGCAGCAACCGGCCTTCATCTTCGACGGGCGGAACGTTCTCGACCTAGCCGCACTGCGGAAACTGGGCTTCACTGCGAGCGGGATAGGCAAGAGCGACGGACAATAACCGAGGCACCCACTTAATGAACCGCGCATTTGTAACCGGCATCACTGGCCAGGATGGCTCCTACCTGGCGGAGCTGTTGCTGGAAAAAGGCTATGAGGTGCACGGGCTAGTGCACCGGCCGGAAGGATTGGCGGCGGGCAACCTGGGCAAGTTAGTGCAAGATGAGATGGTCTATAACAAGCGGCTCTTTCTGCACACAGGCTCGTTTGAAGACACGACGCACCTGCGCCGCTTGATCATGCGGGCAAAGCCGAATGAATTTTACCACTTGGCCGCGCAATCCAGCCCGCGCCTGAGCCTGGAGCTGCCGGAGACCACGATGGAAAGCGTGGGCATGGCGACAGTGCGCTTGCTGGAGATTTTGCGCGATTTGGACAACCCGCCCAAGTTTCTCTACGCCTCGTCCTCGGAAATTTTTGGCGAGCCCCGGCAGACGCCACAGGATGAAACCACGCCGATGCAGCCTTCGACCCCCTATGGGGTGGCCAAGGCGCTGTCATCGCAAATGGCGAAAATCTACCGCGCGGCGTATGGTTTAAACACCTGCTCGGCGATTCTTTACAACCATGAATCCCCGCGCCGCAGCGGGCAGTTTGTGACGATGAAGGTGGCCCGCGCCGCCGCCCGCATCCGCCGCGGCCAGCAGAAGAAGCTGCAATTGGGCAACCTGACCGGCCAGCGCGACTGGGGCTGGGCGCCCGACTATGTGCGCGGATTGTGGATGATGCTGCAGCAGGAGAAGGTGGACGACTTCATCCTCGCCACCGGCGTTTTGCACAGTGTTGAGCAGTTTGTGGCCCGGGCATTCGCGGTGGTGGGCCTAAATTGGAAGGACCATGTCGAACTCGATCCCAAGCTCGTCACCGCCGTCGAGCCGGCACGCCTGTGCGGCAACCCGGCCAAGGCCAAGCAAGTGCTGAATTGGCAAAACACGGTGCCATTTGATGAAATAGTGGAGCGCCTGGTTGTGTCGCAGCTGTAGCAGGCACACGGGCTGCTTTTCACCCAAATTTTCAACCTAATCTCGACGCTTATGAAAAAAGCCCTCATCACCGGCATCACCGGCCAGGATGGTTCCTACCTGGCCGAGCTCCTGCTCGACAAAGGCTATGAAGTGCACGGCATTGTCCGCCGCAGCAGCAGCCTCAACCGCGGTCGCATTGACCATCTGCGCCCCTGGGAAACCGGCAAGAAGCAGAAGCTCTTCCTCCATTATGGCGACCTGGCGGACAGCGTGTCGCTGGTCAAACTTCTCTATGAGCTGGAGCCGAACGAGATCTACAACCTGGCGGCGCAGAGCCACGTGCGCGTGAGCTTTGATGTGCCGGAGTACACGGAAGACATCACCGGCGTGGGCGCCGGGCGCATTCTCGAAGCCATCCGCGAAGTCGGCCTGGCCAAGAAGGTGCGCTTTTACCAAGCCTCGTCCTCGGAAATGTTTGGAAAGGTGCAGGAAGTGCCACAAACGGAGACCACGCCGCTGTATCCGCGCTCGCCCTATGCCTGTGCGAAGGTCATGGCCCACTACCTGACCATCAACTATCGCGAGTCTTACAATCTCTTTGCCTGCAGCGGTATTCTCTTTAACCACGAAAGCCCCCGCCGCGGCGAGGCCTTTGTGACCCGCAAAATCACCCTGGCGGCGGCGCGCATCAAGATGGGCCTGCAAAAGAAGCTCGTGCTGGGCAACATCGACTCAAAGCGCGACTGGGGGTATGCCAAGGAGTACGTCGAAGGTATGTGGCGGATGCTCCAGCAGGACAAGCCGGACGACTATGTCCTAGCCACCAATGAGACGCACACGGTGAAAGACTTTTTGCACGCTTCCTTCAGCGCGCTCGACCTCGACTGGCAGGACTACGTGGAATTCGACCCGCGGTTCCTGCGCCCGGCGGAGGTGGATCTGCTCATCGGCGATTACCGCAAGGCCAAAAAGAAACTCGGCTGGGCGCCCAAGACCCGCATGGCGGGTCTCGCGAAGCTCATGGTCGAGCACGATTTGGAGCTAGCCAAGCGCGAGGCCAAACTCGCCTAGGCATCTTTTCATGAATGTTTCGGTAGTGATTCCCGCACGGCTGGCCTCGACCCGGCTGCCGCGCAAAGTGCTGGCGGACCTCGGTGGCAAGCCGGTCCTACGGCATGTATGGGAGCGCGTGGCGCGGATGCGCAAGGCGACGGAAATACTCGTCGCCACGGACAGCGAGGAAGTCGCCCAGGCGGTGGCCGGGTGGGGTGGGCAGTATGTCATGACGGCGCCCGAGTGCCGCAGCGGTACCGAGCGCATCGCCTCGATCCTCAGTGGACTCAAGGGCCAGTTCATCCTGAATGTGCAGGGCGATGAGCCATTCATCGACCCGGCTTTGCTGGATGCGCTGGTGGAGTGCTTTATTAAAAATGGCGGCGATGTCGTCACGCCGGTGTACCCGATACGCGACCAGGCGGTGCTGGTTAACCCGGCGGTGGTCAAGGTGGCGCGGGGGGCGGATGGGCGGGCGTGGTACTTCTCACGCTCGCCGATTCCGCACATTCGCGGATTGCCGTTGGAGCAATGGCCGGCGCGCGGCGTGCATTTTGGACACCTGGGGGTCTATGGCTATGCGCGGGCCAAATTGGCGGCCTATGCGAGCCTGCCGGAAAGCCCGCTCGAAAGCATTGAAGCGCTCGAGCAACTTCGTTTTCTTGAAGCCAGCTGGCGCATCCAAACTGTTGAAACCGATTACCATGCGGTGGCCATTGACACGCCGGAAGACCTGGCCCGCGCCCGTGCCTTGTTGACCAACGCCTCCGTGGCCTGAGAACATGAAGAAAAAAACCAAATCAAAGTTGGACTGCGTGGCCATCGGCCGCGGCGTGCTGATGGCCGAGGCGCAGGCATTGCAGGCCACGGCCGCGCGCCTGGATGCCAATTTCCTAAAAGCGGCCGCCTTGATTCGCAAGGGACGCAAGGTGGTGGTCACCGGTCTGGGCAAGTCCGGCCATGTCGCCAACGCGGTGGCAGCGTCGCTGTGCAGTTTGGGCACGCCAGCGGTTTATATGCATGCGGCGGAGGCGGCCCATGGAGACATTGGCGTCGTGCAAAAAGGTGACGTAGTTATCCTGGTCTCCAAAAGCGGCGCGACGCCGGAGCTGGTGCGCCTGGCGGGACCGTTGCGGGCCGTGGGCACCAAGCTCATTGCCTTGACGGCGAATCTGAGCTCCCCGCTGGCTGTGGAAGCAGACGCTGTGCTGGATGCCTCGGTTGCGCGGGAAGCCGGGCGCCACGGATTGGCGCCGACCAGCAGCGCGGTGGTGGCGCTGGCGCTGGGCCATGCGCTGGCCTGTGCGCTGGCAGAGACCCATGGTTTTTCCGAAAAAGATTTTGCCCGCACACACCCCTCCGGCCAGCTGGGCCGCAATCTAACCTTGTGCGTGGCTGATGTCATGCACGGCATGAAGGAAGTTGCCGTTGCCAAGCCCGAAGATTCCCTGCGCGATATCGTCATGGCCATGACGCGCCGGCCGCATGGCGCCGCCTGTGTGGTGGACAAGCGTGGGAAACTGGCCGGACTGGTCACCGACGGTGACATCCGCCGGGCCTTGCAGCAGCACGAGGACATCCGCCCGCTCAAAGTCGGGGAAGTAATGACGCAGAACCCCATCCGCATCCGACCGGAAACCCTGTTGGGCGAGGCCCTGCGCATTATGGAAGACCGGCCGTCACAAATTTCAGTCCTGCCGGTAGTGGGCCCCGGGGAACGCTGCCTGGGTTTGCTCCGCCTACACGACATCTACCAACACTGACGGCATGGCCGTGGTGCGCGATATGGCGGTGACGCCAACCTTGCGGGGCCAGTTCCCCACACGGCCGGCGGAAGTAACGCCGCCGAGCCGACGAGAACGCGTGATTTTCACCCTTGGCAGCATTACTTTGGTGGTGCCGGTGTGGCTGGCGGGCGGATGGACAAACTGGGCGCAGGAAGTGATTCTGGCGCTCGCCCTGATGACCTTTGCAGCTTTATTTGTGCCGGTGTTTGATTATCGCGGCTGGCCGCCATCGCCCGCGGCCCGGGTGGCGTGGGGACGACTCAAGGCCTTTCCCATATTCTGGATTGGCCTGGCGATCATGGCTTACGGAACCGTCGCGGCGCTCAACCCCTCGCGGGTGCAATTAGTGGAGGAGCAGCGCTCCTGGCTGGAAAATGTGCCGCATTGGGGATTCCTGCCGCAAAGCATCATCACGCCCTATGCGCAAATGAATGCCTGGCACGCGCTGGTCATCATCATGCCAGCCTGGCTGGTGGTGTGTGCGCTCTGGGCCGGATTGGACACGGAGTTGTCATGGCGGCGGTTGTTGGGCGTCGTGGCATTGAATGGGAGTTTGCTGGCATTGGTGGGCATGGCGCAAGTACTGACGGGTGTCCGCAATATTTTTGGGATACTGGATTCCCAGTTGGACAATCCGAACTCGGCTTCGTTTGGCAGTTTTGTCTGGGCCGGCCATGCGGCGGCGTGGATGACGCTGGCGTTTGGGGCGGTGGCGGCGATCACGGATCATCACCTGCGCCGACGGGATCCGCAGGCCCAATCCAGATCTCGGGGATGGCCCGCGCTGGTAACGTGGATCTGGCTGGGCTCCCTTTCTGCCATTTTGTTCGCCCTGGGCTTGTTTGTTCGCCCTGATTTTTGGTGCCTGGGGGCGGGATTCATCTGCCTGGTTGCAGTCTGGCTGTGGATCACCCGCTTATGGCGGGAAGGGCAGAAGCGCCGGGCAACGATGTATGCTTTGCCCGCGTTGATATTGATGGGGGTCATTTTGCTGACGACTCTTGGAGCGGTATGGTTGTGGCGGCAGGGGTCCCAGGCTAATTTGCTGGAAGTCAATCCGCGGGACCCGGCCTTGCCTTTGCGTTATGCCTTTGCCCGCACTTGCGCGCCCATGATCAAAGATCAATTGTGGTTTGGATGGGGGCCGGGCAGTTTTCGCTATTTGTCGCCCTACTACCTGGCCCTTAATCCCTTTTTCACCGATCCCGAGCGGCCCGGCGTACCCTTGTATGGTTTGCAATATGTTCTGAATGACTGGGTGCAGTACCCGGCGGAATGGGGAATGCTGGGAACAGCCCTGTTTTTTGGCGGGATTGCCTGGTGGGCGCGCAAAGCGTGGCAAATGCGCCGCGGGCTGCCGGGAGAGTCCTGGATCCTCCTCGGCGCAGCGGGGGTGGTGGTGGCTGAAGCCGCGGTGGATTGCCCTTTTTATAATCCGGCAGTGTTAATCATCTTGGGATTGCTGCCAGCCGTGGCCATCAAGCTGGGGGAGTTTTCCATCCGTCCCCAGCCCGCCTTGAGCAAAATCATCGTAGCTTGCCCATGAAAATTGCCATCGTAGGAATGGGTTATGTCGGTCTGCCGCTGGCTCTGCGCTTTGCCAAAGCGGGAGTGGCCGTGCTGGGCGTGGATGTGGATGCCGCCAAGTGCGAGGCGCTTAATGCCAGCCGCAGCTATATCAAGCATGTGCCTAGCCCGGCAGTAGCCGAAGCGGTGGCAGCCGGGCGGCTGGAGGCTACGACGGATTTTGCCCGCACGCGTGAAGCGGAGGCCATTCTGCTCTGCGTGCCAACGCCGCTCAACGAGCACCGTGAGCCGGATATGACCTATGTCTTTGGCACGGGTGAAAGCCTTGCGCCGCATTTGCGCACCGGACAACTCGTGGTGTTGGAATCCACCACCTATCCAGGAACCACCGACACCGATTTGCGGGCGATCCTGGAACGCGGCTCGGGGCTCGTCGCAGGCAAGGATTTTCATCTGGCCTTTTCCCCGGAGCGGGAAGACCCGGGCAGCACACAATGGGATGCTCAGCGAATACCGAAGATTGTCGGCGGCCTGACGCCGGCCTGCCGTGACCGTGCCGTGGCCTGCTACGGGCGGGCTATTGAGCGGGTGGTGCCGGTTTCTTCATGCCGGGTGGCCGAAGCCAGCAAATTGCTGGAAAATATTTTCCGCTCGGTGAACATCGCCTTGGTGAACGAATTGAAAATCGTCTATTCCGCCATGGGGATTGATATTTGGGAAGTGATTGAAGCGGCCAAGACGAAGCCGTTTGGCTTCATGCCCTTTTACCCCGGGCCGGGGCTGGGCGGGCACTGCATCCCCATCGACCCCTTTTACCTGACATGGAAAGCCCGTGAATTTGGACAGCACACACGGTTCATCGAGTTGGCCGGCGAAATCAATTCCGCCATGCCGGCTCATGTCGCCGGTTGTGTGGCTGCGGCGCTGGGCCGTCCTTTGGCTGGAGCCCGCATTCTTCTGCTGGGCCTGGCGTACAAGGCGGATGTGGATGACGACCGAGAGTCGCCGGCTTATGTGTTGATGGATTTGCTGGAGGCCCAAGGCGCGCAAGTTTCCTACCACGACCCCAATGTGCCGGTCATCCGGCCAACCCGCGAGCATCCGCACTATGCGGGACGCTGCTCCACCGTACTGTCGCCAGAGGGGCAGGATCTCGCCTTGCTCGTCACCGCCCACACAGAATACCGCAATTTTGATTTTTCCGGCTGGAAGATTCCCTTGGTGGACACCCGTAATTGCGTAACCCGGCAGCCGGCGAAATATTTCCGCGCGTGATTTCGATGGCAACCAGGAAGAGCAACGTCCCGTTGGCCGGGAAAGAGGCATCCTCTGCTGAGGGTGCCGAGCGAGGGGTGGTTGTCTTGATTGGAGCCTGGGTGCTCATCCAACCCTGGCTGATGGGCGGTGTTTTTTGGTGGTCAGAAGCGTTTAACACAATCGTGGGGGTGTTGGCCTTGGTAGTGGGATTACGCACGCGCGAAGCGCGGCGCAGTTTATGGCGTTTTCCGGTGTTTTGGCTGGGTTTGCTTTTTTGCGCCTATCTTCTCTGCCAGCTCCTCAACCCCTGGGGTTACGCGGTGCAGCGGGTGCCGGGGCTATTAATCTATGACGTGTACACGTTTCCCCACTTCGCATGGCTACCCTCGGGCCTGTGGGCCAATTATTTTGATCCGGGTGCCTGGCGCACGTTTATTTACTGGCTGGGGCCATGGCTCATCGTCTGCGCCTGGTGGGTGGCGGTGAGACGGCGCCGCACGGGACGGCGGCTGGAGTTGGCGTTGTTCATCAATGGCGTGGTGATGGCCTTGGTGGTGGTGGTTGAGCGCTTTCATCCTTCCGGGAAACTATCCTGGCTGAATGGCATTCCCGGCTTCCGGGATATGTCCCTGAGTTATGGTGGCTTTGTGGATCATAACAAGACTGCGGCGTTTTTATATCTTTCAATGGGCGCGGGCCTGGCGCTGGCCTGCCATTTGCAGGCCAAGGCGCGTGAGCGGGGGCGGGATAATGGCCTGGCATGGGTCACCCTGTTTGGGTGCCTGATCATTCTTGGCAGTTTCTTTTCACTCGGCAGCCGTGCCGGCTTGGCAGTGGCGGGTGGGGTTTTCCTCGCGGGATTCGCCACGTTGCTGGGGACGGCTTTTTTAGCCCAAGACCGGTCGCCGGGTTTGTGGCTCGGAAGCCTGGTTTTGCTGATGGTGGTGGCGGGCTGGGGTTACTTTGAATTTTCGAAGCGGGATTCGGGCACGCTCTTCCGCATAAAATATCTGAGTGAGCATCAAGCGGAAGACACCCGCGGCCTGCTGCGCAAGGAAACTATGCGGATGATACATCTTCACCCGTGGCTGGGATGGGGCGGGGGGACTTATCGCTACGTTTCACCTGATTTCTTTATCGAGGATTATATTTTTAACGATCCCACGTATGACACCGGCTTGAAGTATAACACCGACTGGGCCCACTCCGACTGGCTGCAGTTGCCCATGGAATTTGGAGTGGTGGGAGCCGGGCTGTTGCTGGCGATCTTGCTGTACCTCTATGGCCGCGCGTTGTGGCTATTACGACGACTCGGAGCGGAAGGCCTGATGGTGTTATTGGCGGCAGGCGGTATGTTGGCCCATGCGGCGGTGGACTTTCCCACGTATAACGCCGCGGTGCTGCTGGTATTTTGTCTTTTGCTGACCGCCATGCTCAAAACCGCCGAATTAGAAGCCAAGCGCAGCGCGAAAGCCTAGACCCCATGCCGCCGCCCTTGCTCATCACCATCGACACGGAAGGCGATAACGTCTGGAAGCGTCCGCATCCTCTCACCACACGCAACACGGCCTGGTTGCCGGGTTTTCAAAAACTGGCGGAGCGCTATGGATTCCGTCCCACCTGGCTGGTCAACTGGGAGATGGCGCATGATCCGGCGCTCGTGGAATTTCTGCGTGACGTACTGGCGCGCAACACCGGCGAAGTGGGCCTGCATCTCCATGCCTGGGATACGCCGCCTTTGGAGCCATTGACAGAGGAGGATGCCCGGCATCATCCTTACCTTATTGAATATCCCGACGCTCTGATGCACGCCAAACTCGAACGCCTGGCCGGGGTGCTTGAGCACCTCTTTCAACGCCCCTTGCGCAGTCACCGGGCTGGCAGGTGGGGTTTTGATGGCCGCTATGCCCGCTGGCTCAGGCAGCATGGGTTTACCGCAGACTGCTCCGTGTGCCCCGGGGTGGACTGGCGCACGACCAAGGGCGATCCGCGCGGGGCCGGGGGGCCGGACTACCGCACCGCGCCCCGCACGCCTTATTACATTGATGAGCGCGATGTGCTGAAACCGGCTGAAACACCGACGGCGGACGCCTTGCTGGAAGTGCCGATGACGATTGGCCAGCCTGTTTTGCGTTGGACGAAGGCATTGCTTGAGGTTTGCTCGAAGCGCCACCATTGGCTGCGCCCCAATGGCCAAAACGGCCTGGCAATGCGCCAGCGGGTGGATGAAGCCAAAGCGCAGGGGACGCACTTGATGTTCATGCTCCACTCGTCCGAATTGATGCCCGGGGGCAGCCCGACGTTTGCCAGCGAGGCGACCATTAAACGCCTGAACGAGGACTTGGAGGCGCTGTTCGCCCATGCCCGGGCCAGTGGTTGCCCCGGGCGCACCTTGGGTGAGTTTGCCGCCGAATGGCGGGCGGCGGCTTAACGCAAAATTTTTATGTCCAACAATTATGCCGTAATCCTGGCGGGAGGCCGTGGCGAACGCTTTTGGCCGCAGAGCCGTTCGGCGCGCCCAAAGCATCTGCTGCCGATTGTCGGTGGCAAGCCGATGATTGCCCAGACGGTGGAACGCCTGGCGGGTTTAGTACCGCCGGAACAGATCTTTATTTTGACAAATATGGAGCACGTGACCGCCGTGGCGTCCGCTTGCCCACAGGTACCGACCGCGCAAATCATCGGTGAGCCCGTCGGGCGGGACACGGCGCCGGCGGCGGCGCTGGCAGCGTTGCTGGTGCGGCGAAAGAATCCCCAGGGCGTGCTGGCTTTGCTCGCGGCTGATGCCGCCATCCATGATTCAGCCGGTTTCCGCGGCACGTTGGGCGCGGCCTTTGCCGCGGCCGCCAAGGAGGAGTATATCTACACCATTGGCATACCGCCGGTGTTTCCGGCCACAGCCTATGGTTATTTGCGGGTGGGAACGCAACTGGGTGACTGCGAAGGCCGCGCCTGGCACCGCGTGGACAAGTTTGTGGAGAAGCCGGATCAGGCGAAAGCCACCGCCTACCTTCAAGAAGGCAATTATCTCTGGAATGCGGGTATGTTTGTGGTCCGGGCCGCCGTATTGGAAGCCGCGTTCCGCCAACACGCTCCGGCTATTGCCGAAGGAATGCTAGCTTTGGATGCACGCCTCAACCAAGGAGCGGCGCTGACCGAAGCCTTGGCGGCGGTTTACCCCGGATTGACGAAAATTTCCGTCGATTTCGCCGTGATGGAAAAAGCCGAGAAGGTGGCAGTCTTCAAAGCAGGGTTTGACTGGGACGATGTGGGGGAGTGGCCGGCGGTGGTCCGCCACGCGCAGGCTGATGCTGCAGGGAACGTCACCCGCGGAGAAGCGGCGCTCCAGGAGGCACGAGGCAATATCATCGTGAGCGAACCCGGGCACCTAGTGGCGGTGCTGGGGGTGGATGACCTCGTGGTGGTGCAGACACCGGATGCCACGCTGGTTTGCCCCAAATCACGGGCCCAGGATTTGAAAAAACTTCTGCAAATGGTAGCCGCCAAACCGGACGGCAAACGCTGGCTCTAACCGCATTTTATATGGCACTCTATCTTGTGACCGGCGTGGCCGGGTTTATCGCCTCCCGCGTGGCGGGGATGCTCCTCGAGCAAGGGCATTCTGTCGTGGGCATCGATAACCTGAACGACTATTATGATGTGCGCCTGAAGGATTACCGCCTGTCGCGCTTGATGGGGGAAACCCGCTGGCAACCCGGTCCCGATGCCCGCCGTTCGCAATACGGGGGTAAAAACCGGCGAGCTGCGGACACGGGACGCTTTATTTTTGAGGCCATTGATATCGAGGACCTGGCCGCCCTCGATAAACTGTTCCATGAATTCCACTTTGATGCGGTGTTCAACCTCGGCGCCCGGGCCGGCGTGGGCTACAGTGTGGCCAACCCCCATGTTTATTTGACCACTAATGCCCACGGAACCCTGAACTTGCTGGAGTGCCAGCGCAAAACCGGGGTGAAGAAGATGGTGCTGGCGTCAACCTCCTCGCTTTATGCCGGATGCGCGATGCCGTTCACCGAGGACTTGCCGGTGAACACACCCTTGTCGCCCTATGCGGCCTCCAAAAAAGCGGCGGAATTGCTGGCACATAGCCACCATAAAATGCACGGGTTGGACATCACGATTGCCCGTTTCTTCACTGTTTTTGGCCCGGCCGGCCGGCCGGACATGAGCTTTTTCCGCTTTATTCAGTGGATTGAAAACAACCAGCCATTGCAATTGTTTGGCGATGGCACGCAATCGCGCGACTTCACTTATGTGGATGATATCGCCCGGGGGACAATCCTTGCCGCCAAGCCGCTGGGCTACGAGGTGATCAACTTTGGCGGCGGACGTTCGCCAACCAGCCTCTCCGAGGTCATCACGAAAATTGAGAATGCCTTGGGAAAAAAAGCCGCCATTCAGGGCCACCCACCCATTGCCGCGGATATCAAAACCACCCGGGCCGATATTTCCAAGGCCAACCGGCTGCTGGGCTGGCAGCCGGAAGTCGCCTTTGATGATGGATTGGCCGCCACCATCAACTGGCACCGCGAAAACCAAAACTGGCTGCGCACCCTTTAACGCTCTTCGCATTCTCCCATGAAAAAAACGCTGAAATCCTGCCTTGAAGGCAAATCCATCCTCGTGACCGGCGGCACGGGCTCCTTTGGCAAGGCCTTTGTGGCAACCTTGCTGCGCGACCACCCAGAAGTGCGCCGCATCGTGGTGTACTCCCGCGATGAGCTCAAACAGTTCGAGATGGCACAGACCTTTCCACAGACCCGGACCGGGCGCGTCCGCTATTTCATTGGCGACGTGCGGGACCGTGACCGACTGCGCCGGGCGTGCGAGGGGGTGGACATTGTGGTGCACGCCGCGGCGTTAAAGCAGGTGCCCGCAGCGGAATACAACCCGATGGAGTGCATCAAAACCAATATCCATGGGGCGGAGAATGTCGTGGAAGCCGCGCTCGACCATTCAATCGAGGTTGTGGTGGCGCTTTCCACGGACAAGGCGGCCGCGCCGATCAATCTCTATGGAGCGACCAAGTTGTGTTCGGACAAACTGTTCATTGCGGCAAACAATTTCCGCGGAGCGCGCAAAACACGCTTTTCCGTGGTGCGCTACGGCAATGTGCTGGGGTCGCGCGGCTCAGTGATTCCCTTTTTTCTGGAACGCCGGCGCACGGGAGTGCTTCCCATCACGGACCCGCGCATGACGCGCTTCAACATTTCTCTGCAAGAAGGCGTGACCATGGTGTTGCGCGCCATAGCCGAGGCGCAGGGTGGGGAGATCTTTGTGCCAAAGATTCCCTCCTACCGCATTCTCGATGTGGCAGAGGCTATTGCGCCCAGTTGCCGACGGGAGATTGTCGGCATCCGCCCCGGGGAAAAAATTCATGAGGAGATGATCACCACTTCGGATGCGCTCTGCACCCTGGATTTGGGGCATATCTTCGCGATTCTGCCGGCCGGGGTATCGTTGGCGGAATATGCCAGCGCAAACGGCGGCAAGCCGGTGCCGGAAGGATTCCACTACAATTCGGCGGAAAACACGGATTGGCTGACGGTGGCCCAGTTGCGCGACTTGATCCGCCTGCAACTCGACGCTTCCTTCCAGCCGGCGTAATCCATCGATGTCGAGTTCTTCACGCTGGTTGATCATGGGGGCAGGCTCCTGGCTCGGCTATTTGCTGGCAACGCAGGAAAACGCCACCGGTGCCCAAGTCATGGGAACGATCCACCGTCAACGGCCGATGGCGATGCCCGCCTCGATTAAGCTTACTCCCGCGGAAAAAGCCGCTGACTATCTGGCGCTGGCTGATGAATGCAAACCCGACATTGTGGCTAATTTGCTGAGGGGAGAGGATGAGGCCGGTTATGCCACCCATGTCGGCATGGCGGACCACTGCCGCAAACACGGACTTTTGTATATATATTTTTCCTCCGTGCTTGCGCTCGATGGCTACCAAGGAGTGGCGCTGTCAGAGCAGCTGCCTGCGCGAAGTTTTTCACCCTATGGCCAATTCAAGGCCCGGTGCGAAGGCTACCTTCATGGCCTGGGCGGGGAGGCGCTGGTGATACGCTTTGCCTCCGCCCAAGGCTGGGCTCCGCATAAGCCGACCCGCAATGAAGTATTTCTCGGCAAAATTTCCCGTGGGGAGACAATAACTGTGGACACTGGTGTCATCCAGAATCGTTTGCCAGCGGATTGGCTGATCGAGGCCGTGCGTGAGTTGGCGCAAAAACGAATCACGGGGGTGGTGCACCTCGGAGCCACCGATGCCAGCGAGGAGCTTGATTTTCTGCGCCGGGAGGCGGCGGCCTTTGGGTGGGACCCGCACCAGGTGGTTTCGGGCCAACCCCGGCCGGTCAATTTGAACTGCCGACCGGAAAGAATTTTCCAGGTATCAGGCCAACGCTTCCAGCGCAGCGAGCGCGACACTTTGGACTTTCTGCTGAACCATCCCGGCCTGCAACGCTGGCGCAACCCCCGCTGTTCATGAGCGAAATCACCCTTGGCAAGCATTCCGTGGGGGCGGCCCATCCGGTTTATTTCATCGCGGATGTGGCCTCCAACCACAGCGGCGACCTGGTAAAGGCGCGCGAGATCATCCACGCTTGCGCGGAATCGGGGGTGGATGCGGTGAAGATGCAGAATTTTTCCGCCGAGACCATTGTGTCGGATTATGGATTCAAGCACCTGGGCGGTGTGCGCACGCATCAATCCTCCTGGAAGCAATCGGTGTTTGAGTCCTATCGGGCGGCGTCCATCCCCTTGAACTGGACGCAGGAGCTGCGAGACTTGTGCGACAAACTAGGGTTGGACTACTTTACCTCGCCCTATTCCCTCGAGTTGGTGCGAGCGGTGGCAAAGGATGTCTGCGCCTTCAAGCTCGGCTCTGGCGACCTGACCTGGCATGAGGAAATAGCCGAGATGTGCCGACAGGGCAAACCGGTGCTGATAGCCACGGGCGCCTCGACCATGGCGGAAGTCGAAGGGGCCATGACGGTGGCACTGGCCCATTCGCAGCAAATTCTCCTCATGCAGTGCAATACGGAGTACACGGCCAAGATTAACGAGACCCGCGAGCAAAAGCTGGCCCGCTTTGCGCATATCAATCTCCGGGTATTAGAAACCTATGCCCGGCGGTGGCCCCAGGTGCCGGTCGGACTATCGGACCACACTCACGGAGCCATGACGGTGCTGGGAGCGGTGGGGCTGTTTGATTGCTGCGCGGTGGAAAAGCACTTCACCCTTGATAACACGCAGGAAGGGCAGGACCACGCATTTTCCATGACGCCAGCCGGCTGGCGCAAAATGGTGGATGAAACGGCTGCCCTCAAACGCAAGCTGGCGGGCCTTAGCTCTTTTGCCGAACGGCTAACTGTCACCCGCGACTGCGTGGATGACCCTGAAGCGCTGGACCAGGCGATTGGCGATGGCGTAAAGCGATTGGAAGCCAATGAGACGAACACCGTGGTTGTGCAGCGCCGTTCGATTTGCGCGGCCCGGGCCTTGCCCGCAGGGCAGGTTTTGACCCCCGGGGACATGACTGTCCTGCGGCCTTGCCCCGCCGGCGCGCTACCGCCGTACCGGATGCCGGAATTGGTGGGCCGGCGCCTGCGCCAAGCAGTGACCGCGGGGGAAAACATCCTATTGGCGAACGTTGGCGAATAATCTTTGGCCATGACTGATTCATCCACCAATCCCTTTATGGACGCTGACCAGCGGGCGTTGTGGGAGATTTGTGTCCGGCGCGACATCGAGGCATTTGTGGCCCAGGACTGGAGCATTTGTGAGGGGGATTTTGAAAGTGACGGTTTTGTCGGTTTGGATGCGCGGTTCACCGCCGATCCGGCAGGCTGGCGGCTGACTTTTCCAACGTTGAGCAGTTACCGCGATGCCTGGAAACAGCAAAACCGGGATTTTTTCACCCAAGGCCCCGACGAAGATCACCGTGCCGCCATCTATGCGGCTCTCCGATTGGATCCCATTGTCATCGAACAGGAGAATGCGCTTATCTATAAAAAATTTGACGGTGAGATTGCCATGCGTAGCAGGGCGGCCTTGCCGCTCCACTGGCAAAGTTTATTTTTTGCCCGAAAAGTGAATGGCTTGTGGAAACTGCGCGGCTTTGTGGGCTACCTTCCTTTTCCCTGGCCCGGGAAAAACCAATGCTGATGGAATCTACCCAGCCCATGCTTTTGGTGCGCGCGGAAGCGAGCCCGGCTATCGGCACCGGGCACGTGATGCGTATGCTGGCCTTGGCTCAAGCCTGGCAGGATGGCGGCGGACGGGTGTTGTTTATTTTTGCCCAAGGCAATGCGCCTTTGCAGCGGCGGTTGAAGCAAGAACGGTGTGAAATTGTGGTGCTGGATTGCCCGTTGGCAGGGCCCAAAGACGCGGAATGTGTGATCGAGCAAGCCCGCGCCCACCGAGCCAGCTGGGTGGCCGTGGACGGCTACACTTTTTCCCCCTCGTACCTCGAATGTCTCTCCCGCGCCCGCACGCCGGTTCTCTTAACCACGGATTATGCGCAAGGCAGCAAATTGCCGGTCAAGGCATTGTTAAACCAGAATCCTCATGCACGCCGGGAAGACTATGCTGGCTGCGCACCGGATGCTCACTTGCTGCTTGGACTTGAATACCTGCTCCTGCGGCGCGAGTTTTGCGTCTGGCAAGACCGGCGGCGCGACCGCCCGGGGAAGATTTCACGGGTGCTGGTCACCCTCGGTGGCGCGGATCCGGAAAACGTCAGCGAGCGTGTGGTCCGCAGTCTTACGGGGAAGATGCCGTTAAATGTCGAAGTTAGTGTTTTGGTGGGGGCCAATAACCCGCATAGTGCGGGTATTCGCTCGGCAGTCGCGAAAGCCGGCCCACACTGCCGGTACCTGGAGCACGTCAACGATATGCCCGCTCTGCTGGCTGAAACAGACCTCGCAATATGCGCCGCGGGCAGCACTTGCTGGGAAATGGCGTTTATGGGCGTGCCGATGCTCGCCATTGTCCTGGCTGACAATCAGGCTCCCTTGGCGGCGGCGGTCGAAGAACTGGGGCTGGGGTTTAACCTCGGCTGGCACAACCAATTGGATTATCTGACTATCCCTGAACGAATAAAGGAACTGGCCAGTGATGCGCAGCGGGTTCAGGCCATGTCACGCCGCGGGATGGCACTGCTGGATGGACGCGGAGCGGAGCGGGTGGCCGGTTTTTTACACCAGCAGGTGAGCTCCAATCCGCTGGAAAACATCCGCGTATAAGAATCCTCCCATGATTATTGTAATGCAAGGAAGACTACGGTCCACCCGCTTGCCTGGGAAGGGCTTTTTCACCTTTTTTGGGCAAACCATCTGGGAGCGTATGTGCGCCATCGCCAAGGACGTCAACGGGGTGGAGGACATTATTTTTGCCACGGGCAACCTGCCGGAAAATGAATTGATGCGCCCATTGGTTGAGGCAGCGGGGGTGCGCTTTTTAATGGGCAGCGAAGACAACGTGTTGGAACGGTTTTGCGAGGCAGTGCGGCCGTCACGGGCGGAGTATATTGTCCGCCTCACTTGCGACAATTATTTGATCCAGCCGCAATTCATCGAGGCACTCGCGCAATCCGTCGAAACGGCCCGGGCTGATTATGGCTATATTGAGCCATTGTCCCATTACGCCGGGGAGGTCATTCGCAGGGAGGTGCTGTTACGGGAGTTTGACCGGGGTGATTATTCCCCACTGGCGCGCGAGCATGTGACTTATGACATCCGCGGGGACCAAACAGTGGCCAGGAAAACCCTCCCGGCAGATTTTGGCGGAGTGGACCACCGCCAGAGCCTGACGCTCGATAGTCTCGATGATCTTATCCAACTCAAGCGTCTCGAGCGGAAATATCCGGATTTGGCTCGCCTGCGTTGTATGGAAACATTGCAAAAAATCAGTCCGATTCAGCCATGAACCCGGCGATCTTGAAGCAGCATCTCAAGCAAGGCGTGGTGGCGGCCAGCGCCCAGGCGTGGTATGCCTTGGGCGGACGGCGCGGGAGCATCCCGGCGCGGAAACGGTTTGCGGAGGAATGCCTGATAGGCCAGCTGCGGGCGTTGCCACCGGCACCGGTAGCAGCCCTGCCAGCGCAACCTTTGCGCGTGCTGTTCTTCACCATGATGGGCAGCCATTCTTACCTGACAGCCACGGACATCGCCTGGGCGCGCGCCATGCGCCTGCGCGGGCACAAGGCATCGCTCGTCTTATGCGACCAGGTGCTGCCGGTATGTGAAAACAAACCCCAAGCTGCCCGGGAGCGTTGGCCCGAATTATGTGATAGGTGCGCCCATCGCGGAAAAGCGATGTTTGCCGCCTCGGGGTTGGATTACGACTTGGTTTCCGTCCTGGCGGCAACCGTATTGACAGTTGATGAGACAAAACTGCTTCACAGCCTGGACTTCTCTTATGTGGTCGAAAGTTCGCTCTACAAATTCTTAAGGGTGGGACGACTGGAACATTCTTCCAGTGAGGAGGAAGCCGCCCAGGCCATCCGGCAGGCATGCACATTGGTGGCCCACGCGGCCATAGTCTTGGCCCGGCAAAAACCCGACCGCGTGGTCATGAGCCATGGAGTCTATTCCACCTGGGCGCCGGCGTTGCTGGTCTATAATGCCCTGGGGGTGCCGGTGGCGGTTTACAACAAAGGCAAAAAGCGCACCACCTCCGTGGTGAACTGGACCCAGGGGCAGATGGATTGGGATGTGTCGCGGGCCTGGGAAAAAATCAAGGAGACACCCCTGACCTCGACGCAAGAAACGCGCATCCGAGAATATCTGGGCACGCGGGTGCGCCATACGGGCGATGCCTTGCGCTACAATTTTGGTGAAGTGGAAACCCGCGAGCAGTTCTTCCAGCGGTTCAAACTAGATCCCGCCAAGCCCACTTTTGTGCTGTTCACCAATGTCCTGTGGGATGCGGCGAGCGCGCAAAAGGAAATCGTCTTCCCGAATGCGGTGGATTGGGTGATGGAAACGATTGCCTGGTTTATCAACCATCCTGAAATCCAACTGGTGGTCAAAATTCATCCCGCGGAAGTGGTCATCGGAACCAACCAGCCCTTTGCCCGGGAGATTCAGCGAAAGTTTCCGCACCTGCCAGCCCACATCCGGATCATCGAACCCTCGGAAAAAATCAACAGTTGGACCATGGCGGAAGTGGCTGCCGCCGCCCTGGTTCATACCAGTACCCCAGGCTTGGAAATGCCGCTGGCGGGCGTGCCCAGCATTATTGTCTCCCAGACGCATTACCGGGGCAAGGGATTCACGGTGGATGTGGCCTCACGCGAAGAATACTTCCAGCTTTTGGGCAACTGGCGCGGCTCCCCGTTGGCGCAGGAGCGGATGCAGACGCTGGCGCTGCGTTATGCCTGGTTGTTGTTTGAGTGCTATCATCTGGATTGGGATTTTCTGCTCGAAGCCGATTATGGGCGTGTCTGGGCGCTTAATGCCGGGACTGATGGCGATCTGGCGCACAATCCCACCCTCGAATTGCTCTGCAATTGCGTCGAACAGCAGCGTGATTTTTTAAAAGGGCAAAGCTAACCCCCTCATCTTCCAGACTCCCATGCGTGCGCGATTCATGATTTTTTGGCTGTATTTATTTAACCGCCACTTGACCAATATTCCCTTCCATGCGGTCCGCTTGTGGCTGTTGGGCATGATGCTGGGACGGTTGGGGCGACAAGCCAGCGTGCTGATGGAGGTCGAGGTGCGCAATCCCGGCAACATCGAGCTGGGCGACAACGTGGTCATCAACCGGGCGGTGCTGCTGGACGGGCGGGGGGGCAGGCTATCCCTCGGAAACAATGTGGACATTGCCCAAGAGGTGGCCATTTGGACTTTGGGCCATGATGCCCATGACGACCAGCACCGGCCGGTGGGCGGGCCCGTCACCATTGAGGATTATGTCTGGATCGGACATCGCGCCATCATTCTGCCGGGGGTGCATATTGGACGTGGAGCAGTCATCGGAGCAGGTGCTGTGGTGACAAAGGACGTCCCGGCCATGGCCATTGTCGGCGGAGTGCCCGCAAAATTTATCGACCAACGGCGCAGCCGACTGGAATACACAAAATTTCACCGACCGTGGTTTCAATGAATAATCCGGCAAAAATGACGAGGATTGCGGTGCTGCCGGTGGCGGGGACGGAAGACCCCGGGCAACTGCTGCGGATAGCCGGCTGGCGCAAAACCGGCCGCTATGAAGTAGTGAATGGCGTGAACACGCGTTTTTTTGCCGGCACGCTCACCTGTTTGAAATTCCGTCCGAAGCTACTCTATTTTGACTGGATTGATCGCTACCTTTTCGGCCGGACTCCCTGGATTACGTGTCTGAAGCGGGTGGCTTTCGCCATTGACGTCAAAATTATGACCAAGGTCTTTCGCCGGCCCATTGTCTGGACGGTGCACAACTTGCGCGGCCATGAAAACTTGAACGACAAAGGTGATGAAACAAAGTGGCTGCGCTATTTTGCGCGGCATGCGTCCATCATCCGGGTCTTCTCCCAAAGCTCGGTGCCGCGAGTGTGTGCAGTGACCGGGGCGGAGCCGGCAAAAATTCGCGTGGTGCCTGAAGGTGATTTCACCCATTACTATCCCAATACCGTGACAGCTTTGGTGGCGCGTACCCGCTTGGGAGTGGGGCGGGACGAGTTTGTGCTGTTATGGCTGGGCAGCATCCGCCCCTACAAAGGGCTGCATGAACTCATCAGCACTTTCCGCCAAATCGGGCAACCCCACTGGCGTCTTGTCATCGCCGGGCGGCCCTTCATTCGCGAGTATGCCAAGGAGATTGAGGAATATGCGAAAGGCGATCCCCGCATTCAATGGCACGCCCGGTTTATCCCGGAAGATGAATTGCAGATTTTTTATAATGCCGCGGATGCAGTGGTGCTGCCATTTGCTGAAGTGGAAAATTCCGGATCAATCTGCGTGGCCATGGGCTTTCGCAAGGCGGTGGTGGCCCCCGATCTGGGGGTGATTGCCGAACGGCTCCATCGGCAACGAGAACTGGTTTATGAACCAGGAGGCCTGGCTGGCGCATTACAGCGAGCGGCGGCTCTTTCGGGAGCCCAATTGGCCCAATTTGGTGAAGACAATTTTAAGGAAGTTGCAAGTTATGGCTGGGAGCGCCTGGCGCCAGCTTTTGAGGAAGCCCTGCACCGCTAATTCCATTTAAGCAGTTAACCCACCATGCATCAGGACAAAGCAGACGAAATCATCCATACCGACTGCGCCCATTACAGGGGCTCCGCGCCGTGTCATTTCCACAAGCGGGATGGGCGGCCTTGCCCCGGTTGCAAGGACTATGCGCCGATGGACAGCAAGATTTTGATCGTCAAACTTGACGCCATGGGCGATGTGCTGCGCACCACGGCAATTTTGCCGGCATTGCGGCAGAAGTTTCCCCATGCGCAGGTGACGTGGGTGACGCGTGAGCGATCCCGGCTCCTGCTTGAGGGCAATCCCCATATCCAGCGGGTGTTAGCGGTCGAAGGCAATTATCTGGAGACGCTGCAAAATGAAAGTTTTGAGCTGGGCCTGGGGCTGGATGCTGATGCACTCTCGGGGCAGATTTTGAAACTGGCCCATTGCGACGAGAAACTGGGTTTCACCGCCGGCCGTTTTGGCCTGGGTGAACCCGTCAGCCCGGAAGCGCATGGCTGGTGGTTGATGGGTGTGAATGACCGCCTGAAAAAAGCCAACCGCCGGTCCTACCAAGAAATCATGTATGAAATTTGCCGCCTCCCGCTTCCAGTGGCTCGTCCCGAGCTGCCGCAGCGATTAATGGACCAAACCTTGATGGCCCGTTGGCGTGATAAGCTTCAGCTTACCCCTGGGCGGCTGGTAATCGGCCTCAATACGGGAGGGGGCGGCCGCTGGCAGTGCAAGAAATGGACCGTCGCTGGATTTGTGGAATTGATCAAACGCCTGCGAAAACAGCTGCCAGAGGCGGCATTGCTCCTGTATGGCGGCCCTGAGGAGGTTGAATTCAACAACGCCATACTGCGTCAATGCCCCGGGCTGGTGGCGGACATGGGCTGTGAGAACAGGGTGGGGGAGTTTGTGTCACTAGTCAGCCTGGCGGATATTTTCCTCACCCCTGACAGCTTGGGTTTTCACATTGCGGTGGCGTTGGGCAAAAGAACGGTGGTGTTAGTCGGCCCGACCTCGCCTTGGGAGTTGGATGTCTATGGCTTGGGGGAAGTTCTGATGGCGGATGCAGAATGCGCCGCTTGTTACCGCAGCCGCTGTGACCAGCAACCCACTTGCATGGAGCGGTTGGATCCGGAAGTGGTTTTGGCCGCGGTCTTGCGCCAATATACACGCTAGAGTATGTCCCAACTTCGTTCCATCAGCCAGTTGACGTTCATCAACGTTTGCGGGCTGCTGGTCACCATGCTCGACAGCATTGTGACCGCGCAATGCTTTGGCACGAGCGAGCCGATGCGAAATTATTTCGCCGCGCTGACCCTGTTATTGATTGTGCAGCGCTTGTTCATGATCGGGCAATTTTCCGATGTGTTTCTACCCCAGTACATCAAAATCCGGGAGCTGGAGGGCGGGGAGAAGGCGGACCGGTGCTTCTCGGTGATGTATAACCACATCATGCTCACCTTGGTGGTGGCGGCCTTGGTCTTTACCGTTGGGGCTGCGTGGTTTGCCCGGTTGATCGCGCCGGGTTTTGCCCCGGTGGCCCAAACGCAGGTGGCCTGGCTTTCCATCGGCTTGTTGCCAAGCATTTTAATGGTGGTGGCCAATGGGCATCTGCAAATTGTTGGTTCTCGATCGGCACGGGCGGCGTTTCCATCGGCATCGGCACCCCGCCCAAGCCGCCTTATGGCGGGCCTGGCCC
>JBEHYY010000006.1:0-106453 GCA_048497935.1 Verrucomicrobiota bacterium | reverse complement strand
GGCATGCAGGGTCTCCAGCATCGCGATGGCTCCGGGGCAGGGGTTGAGGTCCTCAAACATGATTTGTTTGAAATAGGCATGGTAGTAGGGCAGGGCGCGCGGAGCCAGCTCGGCGCCCACCAGGCGGGTCAGCGTCAGTTCGATGCCCCCGCCGACGACGGAGCGCACCTTCTCCAGACTCGACAGCGGCTGGCCGATGGCCTCCTCCGCATGGTTGATGGAGCGCTGGATGGCGCGGAAATGGTCCACCAGGGTGCCGTCGAGATCGTAGAGAATGGCCTTGATTGGCGTGCGGGCGGTTAGCATCGTTCGACTAGGCGCAAAACGCGCGGTAATTTCAAGTACGAACCGTCCGGTCATGCATCCTGAACACCCACCGGGGCCGAGCGACGCGCTGATTATTCTGCGCGAGGCGGATGTGCTGCGCCTGCGCCTGAGCGGTTCCTGGACACTGCATATGCCTGGGCGCCCTGGCTCCGCCGTGGTGCGTGCCGCCTTGGTTGGTGGCGCGCTGCCCCGCATCGTGCGCTTTGATCTCTCGGGCGTGACGGATTACGACTCGGCCCTCATCAGCTTTCTCCTCAACTGCCACGATATTTGCGTGGCCACCCGCACGCAGCTGGACTTTGAGAGCCTGCCCCCTGGTCCGCAAAAGCTGCTTCGCCTCGCCACCGGCGTGGCCCAGGCGGAGGATGTGCGCCCGCGCGAAGTCTCCCACAATCCGCTGGCCCGCCTCGGCACGCTGGCCCAGGAGGTCGCCCAGGACTGGCTGGAGATTCTGCAATTCCTGGGCGATTGTGCCGTGACCTTGGGTCGCTTTGTGACTTGCCGCGCCCGCTTCCGCTGGTCGGATGTCTGGCTCGAGATCCAGCATTGCGGCGCGGATGCCCTGCCCATCATCTCGCTCATCGCTTTTTTGATGGGCCTCATCCTCGCCTACGTCGGCGCCGTGACCCTGCGGCCCTATGGCGGCCTGATCTTTGTGGCCAACCTCGTCGGCCTCGCCATGGTGCGCGAAATGGGCGTCATGATGACCGGGGTGATCATGAGCGGCCGCACCGGGGCATCCTTCGCCGCGCAGCTGGGCACCATGAAGGTCTCGGAGGAAATCGCCGCGCTGCGCACGATGGGTCTCTCTCCCGTGGAATACCTGGTGCTGCCGCGGATGATTGCGCTCGTCGTGATGTTCCCCCTCCTCACGCTCTATGCGAATTTCATCGGTATGTTTGGCGGCCTGGTCGTTTCGCTCACCATGGGGTTGAGTTGGGCCCAGTTCACCCACCAGCTCACCGGTGCCGTGGACCTCACCAATTTTTCCGTCGGCATCATCAAGAGCTTTTTCTTTGGCTTGATCGTCGCGGCCACCGGCTGCCTGCGCGGGATGCAGTGCGGCAACAGTTCCGCCGCCGTCGGCCTGGCCACCACACGCGCTGTCGTCACCGGCATCACCTGCCTGGTCATTGCCGACGCCATCTTCGCCGTCATTTTCAACACGCTTCGGATGTGACCCATGGCTGATTCCGGCATCCCCCCGCATATTTCCGTACGCGATTTGACCATGGCGTACGACGACTTCGTCGTCATGCGCGACTTGACGTTCGACATCGCGCGCGGGGAGATCTTTGTCATCATGGGTGGCTCCGGCTGCGGCAAGAGCACGCTCCTGCGCCATTTGATTGGTTTGCTCCAGCCTGCCCGCGGCCGGGTGTATTACGACGGGGTGGATTTCACGGATGCGGACGATGAGCACCGCAACACCATGCTCCGCAAATTCGGCGTCATGTTCCAGGGCGGCGCGCTGTGGAGCTCGCTCACCTTGCAGGAGAATGTGGCCTTCCCACTGGAGGAATTCACCAAACTGAGCAAGGAAGACATCCGGGAGACGGTCGCGCTCAAGCTCGCGCTGGTTGGCCTGCGTGGCTACGAGGACTTTTACCCGGCGGAGATTTCCGGCGGTATGTGCAAGCGCGCCAGCCTGGCCCGTGCCATGGCGCTTGACCCCGAGATTCTGTTTTTCGACGAGCCCTCGGCCGGGCTCGACCCCGTCAGCGCCCGGCGGCTGGATGAGTTGATTCTCGAACTGCGCGACTCACTGGGCACCACCGTCGTTGTCGTCACGCATGAGCTGGCCAGCATCTTTGCCATCGCCGACCGTGCCTTGTACCTTGATGTGGCCACGCGGACGATGGGCGGCCTGGGTGATCCCAAAAAATTGCGCAACAGCTCGACCAACGAGAACCTGCATCTTTTTCTTAACCGCGGCATGGCCGGGTTGCATGTCCCCCACGACCCGGCCACCGGCGCCCCTTTCGTTTTCCCGCCTCCCCGCCAGCCGTAATTGCAGCTTGGCGTTTTTGCCCCAAGCCGCCATCATCCATTATTCATGAGCGTTCGCGCCAAGCCCACCATCATCGGCCTGTTCGTCAGCGTGGCCATCATCCTGGCCGTGGGGGCGGTGCTGCTCTTTGGCAGTGGCAAGCTGTTCAATCACCAGGTGAAGTTCATCATTTACTTCACGGATTCCGTCAACGGCCTCCAGCCTGGTTCCGCCGTCAAGTTCAAGGGGGTGCAAATCGGCCAGGTGTCCAGCATCCTCATCAGCTATGACCAGCCGCCGGACAATAACGCCATCCCCGTCATCATCGAGATCGACACCACCCACCTGCGCCAGGACCTCGGCCTGAAGCTCGATTTGAGCGATCCGGACACCTTCCAGCGTGTCATCGACGGTGGCCTGCGCGCGCGGCTGCAGATGCAAAGCTTCGTCACCAACCAGCTTTATATCGAGCTCGACGATGTGGAGGGCAACCCGCCTTACAAGCTGGTCGGTCTTTCCGGCCAGTATAAGGAAATCCCGTCCATCCCCTCGGGCTTGAGCGAGGTCATCCAGTCCGTCACCACCGCGCTGACGAACCTCAGCAAGGTGGACTTTGCCGACATGGCCGCCCGCATCAACCATCTCACGGACGAATTGACCAAGGGCTTTGACCAACTGGATTTGAAGCAGTTGAACGATTCCTTGATCACCGCCACGAATAATCTCAACGCCATTCTGGCGGATCCCAAGATCAAGGAGGCCCTCGGCAAACTGGGCACCACACTCGACGATCTCGACCACCTGGCCGTCAGCCTCAATGCGCAAGTCCAGCCGCTAAGCGATGAGATTCAGGCCACCACCCGCAGCGCCCGCGCCACTCTGGATGAACTGAATCGCACCCTGGCTTCCGTGCGTGACTTTGTTGGCCCCGACTCTCCTTTGCGCTCGGAGTTGGACAAGGCCCTCAATGAGATCAACGCGGCCGCGCGCGCGGTCCACGTGCTGGCGGATTTCCTGGAGGCCAACCCGACCTCGCTCATCACCGGCAAGGCTCCTCCGGGCGGCCCGCTTTATTCCCCGCCCGCACCCGCGCCGGTCAAGGCGCCCCCGGCCACTTCTGCCCGTCCGGCTGTTCCCTCTGCTGCTCCCGCCGGCGGTCGTCGTTAATTTCAGGATTTCCCCCCGTGCCATGCAACCTTTCCGCCACCTAACTGGCTTCTTCTGTCTCGCTGTCACCGGCCTGCTGGCGGGATGTTCGGTGCTTTCCCCCAAATCGGATATTTCGCACAGTTATGTGCTCAGCCCGGTGACGGAGAAGGTTTCGCCCGCGCCGCCGCCAGACCCCACGCTCGCCCTCGGCGTGTATTATACCGAAGTGCCCGCCTACCTCGACCGCCCGCAGATGGTTGTGCTCCTTGCCGCCAACCAGCCATATATCGACGAATACCATCGCTGGCTCGAGCCACTGGGCGCCGGTTTCTCCCGCGTCCTCGCGCAGGACATCGCCCAGATCTGCGATTCCACGCGCATTGCCGCTTTCCCGCTGCCCCCGTCCTTTGCGCATGATTTTGAAGTGCAGGTCACTCTCACGCAGTTCGAGGGCGTCCCCGGTGGCGATGTGACGCTGCGCGCGCAATGGCGCATCACTGGTCCCGGTGGCAAGCCCGCCTATTTTTCCCACGAGACGAGTTTTACCCGTCGCGCCTCCACCGGGGTGGAACCGGCCCTTGCGTATGTGGATACGCTTAATCACCTCGTAAACGACCTCGCACGCGAGATTGTGAAGCAGATGCCCGAGGCTCGCGCCGTGCAGGGTGCCTTGAAGCGCTAGGCTCTTTCATTGCTATGCGCCTTTTTGCGTCCACCTTTGTATTCTCCTTGGCGCTGTTTTTGGTCTCTTGCGCCTCGACGCCGGAATCCGCCTCCAGCCACGCGCTTCCCCCTCCGCAGATTCGGACATATCCGCTCGGTCTGGCCTTTGCTGGCACCGAAATCAATGCGACCATTTTCCGGCTCCAGGCGCTGGCTAGTGATTCCCGGTACCAATACGCCACGTATTACGACCCCTCGAGCCACATCGTCGTCGCCCGCCGCCCCTTGGATGGGCCAAACTGGGATATGCGCGTTTTGTCCGCCACGGGCAACCTCAGCGATGCGCATGACGATGTCGTCCTTGGCCTCTCGGGCGACGGTGTGCGCCATCTATCCTACGATCACCACAACCAATCGCTGCATTATCGCATTGCCGACAGCACCACCGACTGGGCCGCTTTTGGCGAACCGCGGGGCATGACAGGCACCCTCGAGTCTCGGGTCACCTATCCGACGTTCATCCCCGGCCCCCAAGGCGTTTTATATTTCTTCTACCGCGATGGCCAAAGCGGCAATGGCCGCTTGTGCCTCGACCGCTACGACCCTTCCACCCATGCGTGGACCACCCTCCATGCGCCGTTGCTGGAAGGCGCCGGACGCAGCAGCCCTTATTGGTGGCGCCCGGAAGTCAGCGCCGACGGCGTGCTCCATCTGGCCTGGTGCTGGCGCGACTCACCGGATGCCGCGACCAATCATGACATTTACTACGCCCGTTCGCGTGACGGAGGCCAAACGTGGGAAAACAGCGCCGGTGCCCCGCTGGCGATGCCTATCACCGTGCAAAGCAATGCGATGGTCTTTGCCATCGCCAAGGGGCAGAATCTCATCAATTCCTGCTCGCTGGCCACGGATGCGCAAGGCCGGCCGCACATCGCTTATTATTGCAACGGCCCCGATGGCGTACCGCAGTATTTCCATCTTTGGTTTGATGGACGCGCCTGGTCCGCCCAGCAAGTCAGTCAGCGCAAGCGCGCCTTCACCCTCGGTGGCACCGGCACCCTGCAAATTCCCATCTCTCGTCCGGAAATCGCCGTCAGCCGCAACGGCACCGCTTATCTGATCACCCGCGATCAGGAATTCGGCGGCGGTTTGCGCCTGTATGCTGCCCGCCCGCCTTATTCGCAGTGGCAGGCCATGGATGTGCTCTTCGAGCAATTGGGCGAATGGGAGCCCACCTACGACCTGGCGCGCTGGCAGCGCGATGGCGTTTTGTCGTTGTTTGTTTTGCCCGTGCACCAGGGTAACAACGAACGCGTGACCGAATACCCGCCGCAGATGGCCAAGGCCCTCGAATTGTCGGGGCTGGAGTAGGGTGCTTTTGAGCAAAATTCCCGCTTGTCTCAGGCCGCCCTGAACCTGTACCCTAGGTTGTAGGTTACTTGACCCTCATCCCTTCCATGACCCCTTCCTTGCCCACAAAAAAACAGCGCGCCCTCAAACTCGCCAAACAGGCGCGTGGCACGCTCGACACTGTCATCGCCATGATGGAGGACAATGCCTATTGCCCCGAAATCATCCAGCAGACGGACAGCGTCATGGGCCTTCTGCGCTCGGTGGAGCGTGAGTTGCTCGCCGGGCACCTGGACACCTGTGTCCTCAAACAAATGCGGGCGGACAAGGAAGGGGCCATCCGCGAGCTTCTGAAAATTTACCGCCTCTCCAGCTGATATGAACACCGCCCATAGTTTTCAGGTGCGTGGGATGCACTGCGCTTCGTGCGCGGCCATCGTGGAGAAAACATTGCGCAAGCAGGCGGGGGTTGCCGCAGCGGAGGTCAGCTACACCGCCGGCCTCGCCAAGGTGGATTTAGACGAGACCCAGGTGCGGCTGGAGGATTTGTCCACCGCGCTTGCGCCGCTGGGTTTTTCATTGCAGGCCGCCTTAGGTCCGCAGGATCAGTCGGCGCGCGCGCATTCCGACCGGCAGGAGGCTTTGGCCGAAGTCGCGGCCTTGCTGGCGAAGGTGCGGCTTGCCTTGCCCATGGCGGCCGTGGCGCTGGGTGTCATGGGTTGGCGCATGTTGGCGGAGGTCGAGCTTGTGCCCATGCCCTCGCCAGCCGGGAGTTTGGCGGCGCAAGCCCTGCTGGGAGTGCTGGCATCCCTTGCGCTTTTTTATGTCGGCACGCCCTACCTTGCGGCCATGGGGCGTTTTGCCCGCCATGGCGCTGCCACGATGGATACGCTCATCGGTTTGGGCACCAGTGCGGCGTATATTTATAGCGTTATTCTTCTGCTGTTGGCCGGGCCTTTGCGGGCCTATTTGCCGCCTTCTGGCGAGGGGTATTTTGATGTCACCATCGTCGTCATCGCCTTTGTCTCGCTCGGCAAATATTTTGAGGCCCGGGCGCGGTTGAAGACCGGCGATGCCTTGGAAAGCCTGCTGGGGCTGCAGGCCAAAAATGCCTTGGTGCTGCGGGAGGGGCGGGAGCTGGAAATCCCTGTTGACCAAGTGCGGCCCGGCGAGCTCATCATCATCAAGCCCGGCGCGAAGATTCCCGTGGACGGCATGGTCGTCGAGGGCACTTCCGCATTGGACGAATCCTTGGTCACGGGCGAATCCATGCCGGTAGAAAAAGGGCCGGGCGCGGCAGTGGTGGCGGGCACGCTCAACACCACGGGAAACTTCACTTTTCGTGCCACCAAGATTGGGGCGGACACTCTCTTGGCCCATATCATCCGGTTGGTTGGCGAAGCCCAGGCCAGCAAGGCGCCCGTCCAATCATTGGCGGATCGGATTGCCGCGGTCTTTGTGCCTGCCGTGCTGGTGATTGCGGCCGTGGCGCTGGGGGCGTGGCTATTGCTGGGGGTGGGGTCCCTGGGTTTGGCTCAGGCGCTGGCGATGGGGATTTCATCCTTCGTCTGCGTCTTGGTTATCGCTTGTCCCTGTGCCTTGGGACTGGCCACGCCGGCGGCGGTGACTGTGGGTATCGGCCAGGGTGCGCGGGCGGGGATTTTGATCAAGGATGCCGCGACGTTGCAAAAACTCCGCAATGTGGCCGTGGTCGTGGTGGATAAGACAGGCACGCTCACCCGTGGTCGCCCGGAATTGGTGGAGTTCCGGGCGCTGCCGGGTGTGGAGGAGCCTGCTGCGCTTGCCCTCCTGGCGGCCTTGGAGAAAAAGTCCGAGCATCCCATCGCCCACGCCATTGTCTCGCAAGCCGAGCAGCGAAAAATCACCCTCCCCGCCGTCACCAGTTTCGCGGCCCTCCAAGGGCAGGGTGTGCGCGGGCAAATAGCAGGTGTCGAATATTTTGCGGGCAGTGAGGCGCTTGCCCGGCAGCAGGGCTGGGCAATGGATGATTTGAATTTCGATGCTGCCACGCGTCAGGGGCGCACGCCGGTGCTTTTGGGCGCTGCGGGGAAACTCCTTGCCATCGCCTGGGTGGCGGATGCGCCCAAGCCATCAGCCGCTGCCGCGGTGGCGCGTCTGCACACTTTGGGCATTCGGGTGATCATGCTGACGGGTGACCACGAAAATACCGCCCGTTACATCGCCGGGCAGGTCGGCGTTACGGAGGTGGTCGCCCGCGCGTTGCCGGCCGATAAGCTGAATAAAATCAAGGAGCTGCAAGCCGCAGGCTTGGTGGTCGCCATGGCGGGTGACGGCGTCAATGACGCTCCTGCGCTGGCGCAGGCCGATGTGGGCATTGCCATGGGCGACGGCGCGGACGCCGCCATTGAAACCGCCGGCGTGGCCTTGCTGCGCGGCGACATCGGGAAACTCGCCGAGGCCCTCACGCTTTCCCGCCACACAATGCGCGTCATTAAGCAAAATTTGTTCTGGGCCTTCGCCTTTAATCTGGCCGGCATTCCGCTGGCGGCGGGGCTTTTTTACCCGTGGTTTGGCTGGACGCTTTCGCCCATGTTTGCCGGGCTGGCTATGTCGCTTTCCAGCGTGGCGGTCGTGACCAATGCGCTGCGGCTTAAAACCCTCCGACTTCAGTAACGTGAAGACGCTTCATTTCCATATCCAGGGTATGCATTGTCCTTCCTGCGAACGGCTGACGGAGGCGGAATTGGCCTCTATCCCCGGGGTGGTAAAGGTGCAGGCCTCGCTCGCTCGCCACATGGTGGAGGTGACAGGCGATTTTCCGAATCAGTCGGATGCCGCCACAATGCAGGAGATGAACGCCCGCTTGCGAGGGCACGGTTTCACCTTGTCCACTGAGGCCGCCCCCCGTGAGGTTAAATGGGCGGAGTTTGCGGTGGCGGCTCCGGCGGCTCTGGCCCTCATCGTTTTATTTCTGATGGCGCAAAAGTTCGGCATGGGCCGGCAGGCGGATTTTTCCCAGATGGGCTATGGTGTCTCCTTTATCGTGGGCGTGGTGGCTTCGTTGTCCTCTTGCATGGCGATTGTCGGCGGCTTGGTGCTCTCCCTTTCGGCCTATTACGCGCAACGTGGCGAGAAACTCCGTCCGCAATTGCTGTTCCACGCCGCCCGGCTCGTCGCCTTCTTTGTGCTTGGCGGGGTGGCAGGCGCCGCGGGCTCGTTCTTTCACTTTAATGAGTTCGGGGCCATGGTACTGGGGGTGGGGGTGGGCCTCATCATGCTCATCACCGGCGTCGGACTGCTGGATGTGTTCCATTGGCCCCGGCGGTTTCAATTCGCCTGGCGGGGCAATCTCGTCAGTCACGCGCACAAATTGACCGGTCGCTGGGCGGTTTTGCTGCCGATCGCACTGGGTGCGGCCACTTTCTTTCTGCCCTGCGGCTATACCCAGTCCATGCAGGCCTACGCCTTGTCCACGGGTAGTTTTTCCAAGGGGGCGCTGACCATGCTGTGCTTTGCCTTGGGCACTTTCCCGGTGCTGGCCATCCTCAGCTTCAGTTCTCTGGGGACCCATGGCCGCGAAAAGTCCGGCGTGTTCTTCAAGACAGCCGGCCTCCTGGTGGCGCTGTTTGGCATCTATGACATCCTGGGCAGCCTGGCCAGCTACGGTATTATTCCTCCCCTTTTTGCCTTTTAACCCCTTCTATCCGCTCCATGAAAACAAAAATTATCCTGTCTGTCTCCGCATTGCTGCTGGTGGGTGTGCTCTGGTTTGCGCTCGCGCCCAAAACGGCATCCACGCCCGCCGCCGGGGGCGCCACTCCCATGATTGCCGTCCAGGAAAGTGGCCGGCAAGTTATCGCGATCAAGGTCAAGGAGGGCTACCAACCCCGCGAAGTCACGGCCAAGGCCGGCGTACCCTTGGTGCTGAAGATGCAAACCTCCGGCACCTTCGATTGTTCGGCCACTTTTGCGATTCCCGCCCTCGGCATCCGCGAACACCTGGACCCCACGGGCGAAAAAAGCATTGAAATTCCCGCGCAAAAATCCGGGGACACCCTCACCGGCGTCTGCGGCATGGGTATGTTTTCACTGGTGATTAAATTCACCTGACCCGCTCCGCCCACGGAGGCTTAATTCGAGCGAATCACGCGCGGACCCGCGCGCACGGGCGCCGGTGGGCTGGCTTGGTTCGCGGTATTGCCGGTTCGCTGCTGGGAGTCGATCTGCTTTTGCAGACCATCGAGAATCGAGGTGCGTTGGTCTTCGGTGATGCCTTGGACGGACTGGACAGCGCTGATGGCCCCGGCCGCATCCTTGTTCACCCACTGGCTGGCCGAGCTGCGGATGGAGCTCGCCCGCTGGTCGGCATTGGCGATGGTGGAAGCCCAGTTGAATGCCGCCGCCGGGTCGGAAGTGGACGTAGCCGTGACCAGGCGGGTGACGGCCGTGTCGCGTGCATCGCCGCCGGGCAGTGTGTTGATCCACTGCGAAGCCGCCTGCGGGTTGTCGCGCACCCAGTTGTTGGCGATGGTGCCCACGGCGCTGGTGAGTGCCGTGCCGGAAAGATTGCTGGAGGCCAGCAGGTTGGCGGCATTGGCCGGGTCCTGCCCGCTCCAGATGCCAATGACGTTGCCCATGATTTTATCGCGATTATCGCCAGCCGGGAGTTTTTCCGCGTAGTTCAGCGCCGATTGCGGGTCGGCATTGGCCAGTTGGCTCACGGCCGTGTTCAGTGCCGCATCATGCATCGTCGTGTTCTGCAGGCCATTGGCCCATTGCAGGGCGGCGTTCGGGTCGGTTTGCGACCAGGTGCGGGCAATGTTGGTCGCCACATTGTTGAGATTTGCATCATCCGCGGTGAGGTTGGGCAGGTAGGCCGCCGCCGCCGCGGGATCGCTGTTCGACCAGGTGTCGATGATGTTTTGCATCGCCGACTTGCGGGCTTGCAGGTCCATGTTGTTGTCCGCCGGAAGTTGTTGCACCCACGTCATGGCGGACTGCACATCGTTTTGCGCCCATTCCCGGGCCAGGTTGGAAATCGAGTTGTTCTTGGCCGTGCCGTCTTCCATCTGCGCAATGTAGGTGGCCGCGGTGCCGGGGTCATTCTGCGCCAGCCGGCTGATGATCTGGGTGACTGCCCCGTCATAAGATCCCGAACCCGCGGCGCTTTCCACCCATTGCAGGGCGGCGTTGGGGTCGGTGTTGGCCCAGTTCATTGCAATCTGCTGGACTAGCGAACTGCGGCGGTTGCTGTCCGGCATCTGGTCCAGTGCCGCGGCTGCTGCTGCGGGGTCCGCGTTGGAAAGCTGGCCGATCACGCTGCCCAAGGCATTGGTGCGCTCCGTGCCTTGCAGGCCATTGGCCCAAGTGATGGCGCCTTGCGGGTCGGCATTGGCCATGGAGCCGGCGACGGCTTGCAGCGCATTCTGGCGGTTGCTGCCCACCGGCAGGTTGGCGGCCGCGGCGGCCGCGCCGGCCACATCCTGTTCCGCCCAGTTGCTAAAGACATTGCGGTAGGAGTTCGGGTCCTGCTGGGCCAGCGGCAGGCCCTGTAGCAGAGCATAGGTGCCCTGCGGGTCGCGGTAGGCCATGTTGCTGATGATGTTCATCTGCGCGTTCCGGCGCGTCTGCGAGTTGGTGATGCTGTTGAGCGAGGCAAACGCGGCCTGCGGGTCTTGGTTGGCCCAGCCGCCGTAGAGGCCCTGGATCGCCTGGTCGCGCGCCTGGCTGTTGGGGATGCTGTTCGCGCTTTTGAGCGCCGCCACGGGGTCGTTTTGCGCCCATTGCGAATAGACCTGGTTGTAGATCCACGTCTGGTTGAGGCCCGACATCATGCCCGGCGTCTGTAAAAGCTCCACCGCCCGCTCCGGGTTGCGCCAGGCCATCTGCTGCACCGTGTTCTGGATGATGTCGCGGCGCAGGGTGGGGCTGTCCAGTTCCTGCACGGCGGCGATGGCTTCGGTGGGATTGTTTTGCATCCAGGTGTTAAACACACCCTGCATGGCTTGGCGGCCGCCTTTGCCCACGGGGAGCGCCGTGGCGGCGTTCAGGGCCGCCTGCGGGTCGTTCTGCGCCCAAGTCGAGAAGACTTGGTTGTAAACGTTCGAGTTGCGCGCCGTGCCCGCGGAGCCGAGCTGGTCAAGCAGCGTCAGCGCCATCGCCGGGTCCGTCTGCGCGATGGTTTGCGCCACCTGGCCGACGACGTTGGTGCGCGTTTGCCCGGCCGGCAGTTTGTTCAGCGCCGTCAGCATCGCGTTGTCATCAAAAATGATCCAGGCTTGGAATACGGCCTGCAGGGCATTGTCGCGGTTGTTGTTGCCCTTGATTTTCATCGCCGCGTCGAATGCCGCCTGCGGATCGCGCTTGGCCCAGCGGTCAAAAATGTTGCGGTATTGGTAGTTGTTGTTGTTGGTCAGCGGAATGGCCGCCAGCACTTGCATTGCCGAGGCCGGGTCGGTGTCCACCAGGTTCAGGGCGACATCCGGCACCACCGTGCGCTGGTCGCTGGGCGGCAGTTGCTTCAGCGCCGCCAGCGCCTCCTCGGGATGGTTTTGCGCCCAATAGTTGAACAGGCCGGCCAGCGCCGCCGTGCGCACGGTTTCCCGCGGAATTTCGCGGGCCGCCGCCAGCGCTTCCGCCGGGTTGCGTGTGGCCCAGCCATTAAAGACGCGGCGCCAGATATCCTGCGCATCGCGGGCGTCCGCCTGATCCTTCAAATGTTCATAGGCCGCCTTGGGGTCGAGGCGGGCCTGGTCGGCCAGCAGGTTGCCCACCAGCAGGCGGCGGATTTGCTGGTGTGGTTCCTTTTCCAGCGCGCTCCAGGCGGCGGCAGGGTCGATCTTGCTCCACGATTCCATCACTCCGCGCAAGGCGTCGGCTTGGTCGGTGGGCTGGTCGATTTGCATGGCGGCGTTGTACGCCGAGGCCGGGTCGCGCCGCGCCCATGCCGCATAGAGGGAGCTGAGATGGTTGCCATTGCTATACTCGGCCGGAGAAAGGGCCAGGGCGGCATTTGTGGCGGCCACCGGGTCGCGTTGCGCCCAAGTGTTGAGCACGGTGCTGATGTTGTTGATCCGTCGGTTCTGGGTATCCAGCCCTTCTGCCGCGGCCAGTGCTTCCTTGGGCGAGCCTTCCGCCCAAGCCGTGAACACGTAGCGCAGCAGCGAGTTCTCACCTTCCACCTGCTCCGCGGCGATGGCGTGGGTGACGGCTTTTTGCGCATCTGCCGCCGCCCATTTCGCATAAGCGCGGGTGCGGACATAGTCGCGATCGGAATTTCGCGGACAGGCGACCGCCTGGTTCAATAATTCGCCCAGCTTGTCCACCGGGGTTTGCGTCACCAGAGTATCCACGGCTTGTGCGCGTTCCAGCGCGGTGGCCCCGGTGAGGGCCTTGCCCAGCGGGCTGTTCGCATCCCAAGCCACCGGCGCTGGCGCCAGCAGCGTGCCTGCCTCGAGCTCCACGTGCTTCAACAACGGCTTGCCGCTGGTTGCGCGTCCGCCTTTGGAGGCTGGTTTGTAGGCGGAGAGAATAAAATAGCCAAGGGCGGTTCCTGCCAGAAAGGCGGGTAGGGCGAGCCAAAGAATTTTCCGAAGGGTTTTCATAAGCGGTTGGTCAAGGGTAAGTTAAAGAAAACAGCCGCCACGTTACCGGAAATCTGTTTTCCAGCGGCATAGCCCACCGTCCCCATGTGACGCTATCTCCATGGGTTTGTTAAGAAATAATGTGTAAAAGTTTTGTTCCCTCCCCTCGCGATTATTTTTCACGCGAGCTTGAGCATGGCGACAACCACCCGCCCCATAAACAAAACACCCGCCGATGATAGCCATCAGGCGGGTGCTTTGCTTCGATGATGAAACTTGGAGGTTATCTCACCAAGTTGGCAATCGGTGCCGACAATCCGGGGAAGCCTTGGGGGGCATCCGTCGCGAGTCCGTCCTTCATGGCCACTGGCTTGGACTCAATCTTCAGTGTCGCGGGGGTCAGCCCGTCGCGCTTGGCAGTCAGTGTGATGGTGCCGGGGGTCATCGTGGAGCGCATGGCCACACGGTTGATGCCGGCTTCCGTGTTGAGATAGAGGTTGTTCGTCGAATCCAGAATGCCGCTGTTGAGGCCGCCGCGCCAGATGACCGGGCCGTCCACGGCAAAGTCCACGCGGGCCTCATCCGTCGGGCAGCGGTTGCCTTGCGCATCCACCACTTCAAAGTCCACCAACGCCACGTCGCCGCCATCGGCCTGCAGGCCTTTGGGCCCCGTATGCAGTGTCAGCTTGATCGCCGCCGGCGCGCCCGCGGTTTTGATTTCCTCCTGGGCGACAACTTTGCCGTCCTTGGAGGCCACGGCCTTGATCGTGCCGGGTTCAAACGTGATGTCCGGGAATTCATACACAAAACCTGTGTAGCCCATGCGCCGGCCGGTGTAGGGGTCCACCGGGTTGCAGGCGGTCTTTTGCACGCCCTTCGACTGGCCGTTGACAAAGAACTCCACCTGGTCGCACTGCGTCGCCGCGACATACATGGGCTTCTTGGTCCCTGCGGGGTAATTCCAGTGGCCGATGATGTGCAGGTCGGGTTTGTCGTTCTGCATCACGCGCGACATATAGAACATTTGCTTCGGGATGCGCACCCCGTCCACCTTGCCGCTTACGCGCAGCATTTCGCTGGCGTCCTGGCGGCCGTCCGCATCCGAGTCCGACCAGTAAATGGAGGCGTAGCCCGACCACTTCGAATGCGCCGGGTCCTTGTTGTCGATGCGGTTGAGGACGTAGTCCGTGTAGCGGTTGGCGCCCGCGAGCGTGAACGTTTCCGAATTCCAGTGGTAGGTGTCGCCAGTGTCGCGCACGCCTTCATTCTTGGGCTTGAAGCCAAAGTGCGGCGGCGAGAAATCGTCCCAGAAGCGCCGGGCCGCCTCATCGCGGAAGTCTTCCGTCTCGATGATGGGCGCCTTGTCACGGCGCTCGTTGTTGTAGCCGCGGAAAATGCCCGCTTGCTGGGCGGCGCTGTCCGTGCGCGCATCCTGGCCGATCATCACGCCGAAGAATTCCGACATCGGGGTCAGCGCCATGTTCAAATCCGCCGAATCATTGTCGCGGCTGCCCATGACGCGTCCGCCATTGGGGTCCAGCTCCTTGCGCAGTGCCACCATCTCGTTCATCTGCTCGGGGGTGACGATGGTGTTGCCCGCCTCCCAGAAGAGCACGCTCGGGTTGTTGCGGAAGAAAATCATCGAATCGCGCATCACTTCGACGCGCTGCTCCCATTGGCGGCCGCGCACCAGCGCTTCCTTGTCCCCCGCGGGGCAGACGATGGCGATGCCATACTTGTCGCACGCCGTCACGTCCGCGCGCTGCGGTGACACGTGCATCCAGCGCACATAATTGCCATTGCTCGCGCGCAGGAGCGCCGCCGAAAAGTCGTGCATCCAGTCCGGATACGCGCCGCCGAGGCCCGGCCAGTCATTCGCGGAGCGCTGGGCATAGCCGGTCAGCCACACAAAGCGGTCATTGAGCCACACGCCGCCGGTGCCCACCCCGCCTTTGTACTCCACTTTGCGGAAACCAGTCTGGGTTTTGACGACATCGGCCACTTTGCCGTTCACGGTCAGGATCGAATACACATCGTAAAGGTAGGGGTCTTTGACGTCCCAAAAATGCGCATTATCCAGCGGGCCTTGGGCGGTGATGAGTTCGCTCTGGCCGCTGACGAGGTCGGTTGTTCCGCCATCCAGTTTGGCGCGCACGATGCCATCGGCATCCACCACCACGCTCGACAGCGTGATGGAGGCATAATCGCCGGATTCATTTTTTACCTCGGATTCGACATGGATGTCCGCCTTCTTGCCTTTGATGTCGTAGTTCTGTCCGTAGATATAGACGCCTGTGTTCTTCAGGTTTTCATAAATGGGCAGTGTCTGGTAAACCGGGCCGGTGACGATCAGCCAGGCATCGCGGTTCAGGCCGCCAAAGTTCGGGTTGAAGTCCTTGGCGTTCCATTGGAAGCCCGTGCCCGTCGCTTCTTCCTTGTAGGTTGTGCTGTTGTCCGCCTTCACCGCGAGGACGTTGTCCTGCCCGCCAAATTTCACGTATTTGGTGATGTCGAAGCCAAAGGCCGTGATGCCGTTCTCAAATTTGCCGATGGCCTGCCCGTTGAGGTAGAACCGGCCCGCCTGGCGCATGCCTTCGAACTGCAAAAACACCTTCTGGCCGTCGGCACTGGCCGGCAGCTTGAAGTGCTTGCGATACCAGCCGATGCCAAGGCGGTTTTCGCCCGTGTCCCCGCTGCCATGGCGGATGAACTTGCGGTAGGTATCAATATCGTTCCAGGTGTGGGGTAGGCTCACGCTCTCCCAGGAGGAGTCATTATAAGCCACTTGATCTGCGCCAGACTGGTCGCCCCAGACAAATTTCCAGCCGGGGTTGAAGTTATAGACCGCGCGCACAGAGGTGGGCACGGTGAATTTTTGCCCGACGGTGAGGGGGGCGGATGCGCTGGCAGGCACCGCGGCCGCCGCGGGGCTAGGGGCGGCGACAAAGGCCGTCAGTGCAGCCAAAGCCAGGGTCAGGCAACGAGTACGGGAGAGGGGATGGTTCATGGCAGGGTAGTGATAAGACAAGGGGAACGGGGGAATGCTTCCATTAAAAAACAGCAGGATAGGGAAAGCCAGTCTTGCGCACAAGAGCCCAGTTGCGTAAATAAGGGCAAATTTGCGCAAATGCCGCCTGTTCCCTCCGCCCGTTCTCTCCCCCGTTCAGTGGCTCCGCGTCGTGTCGCCCTGGCCTTTCCCTACGGCCGCGCCTTCGTGGAGAAAGTCGTCGAAGGCATTCTGGCTTATGCTCGCCGGGAAACCGACTGGCAGATCATGCGCTTTCCCGAGCGCCTTAGTCCCTCGCTGGACTGGTTGCAAGGCTGGCAGGGCGACGGCGCCTTTGTCATTATTTCCACACCCGAGGACGCCCGCCTGGCCCGCCGGCTGCCTTTCCCCGTGGTGAACCTCACGGCCTATTTCCCGGAGCCGGGGGTGGCCACCGTCACCGCCGACCACCGGGAGATTGGCCGCCTCGCCGCCCGTCATTTGCTCGAGCGTCGTTTCCGCAAGTTTGGCTATTACGGTTCCAGCGACTTGTTTTTTAGCCAGTTGCGCCGCGATGGCTTTGTGGAAGCCATTGAGAAACAGGGCGGCACCTGCGCCGTGTTGGAGGTACCCTCCATTGTGGCCACCGGCCGGATGTGGACACGCCAGCAATTGCAGCTCGAGGGCTGGCTGCGCTCGCTCCGTCCGCCGGTTGCCATCATGGCCAGTACGGATTTGCGCGCCGATATGCTGCTGGAAACCTGCCGCCGGCTGAATCTGCGCGTGCCCGACCAGATCGCCGTCATCGGCGTGGATAACGACCCGGTGATTGTCGATCACGCCCAGCCACCCTTGAGTAGTGTGGCGCGCGACGACTTGCGCGCGGGCGAGCACGCCGCTTCATTGTTGGATGGTCTCATGTCCGGACAGCGCGATTCGCGCGCCATCGTCTATGTGCCGCCTGCGGGGGTGTTTGCCCGCCAATCCACGGAAACGGTGGCCGTGGAAGACCCGGAGCTCGCCGGCCTGGTGCAATACATCCGCAAGAATGTGGCGGAAAATTTTGGCGTCGAACGTCTCCCGCCGTTGCTGCATTGCTCGCGCCGCACTTTGGAAAACCGCTTTCGCGCCCAGCTCGGCGCTTCCCCGGCCGACATTATCCAGCGCCTGCGGGTGGACCATGCCCGGCGTTTGCTTGAGGCGGGTCCCCGCCAGCCTTTGAGCGTCGTTGCCCAGGCCAGCGGCTTCAGCAACGCGCGCCACCTGCGGCTGGTGTTTCGCCGCTGGCAAAAGCAATCGCCGGCGGATTACCGCCGCAGCCTCAAAACACGGTAAATCTACGGCTTGGCGGCCGGCGCCGCGGGCGCGGCCGGTTTTTCAGGCTCCAGCGGGGAAAGCTTCAGGTTGCGCATTTCATACGCATAGCCTTCGAGCTGGAAACCGATTTTGCCCGAGCCGGGCACGCACTTGGTGGCCTTGTTTTGCGGCACGCCGTTGACGGTGCATTCGATGGTGTCGCCGCGCACGATGATATCCGCGCTGTTCCATTCGCCGGGTGCTTTCTCGCTCGCATCCTTCAGCCGGTTGGCAGTGGGCTGGCCCGTGCCGGTCACCACTCCTTCGGTGAATTTCGCCGTGCCCATGGCGATGATGTCGCCCGCGCGCTGGTGTTTGGTCTGGAATTGGAAACTCACCGGCCAGATGCCTTGCTGCAACGCGCCGGGGACAATGTTCAGGAGCACGCCGCCATTGGTGCTGGCCGTGGGGTTCGTCGTCCAGCGCCATTCGATATGGAGTTGGTAGTTTTCGCGGATGGGGTCGAGCACGAGGTAGCCATTCGGCTTGTTCGACACCGCCAGCACGCCGCCTTCCTTGATCTGGATGGCCCCGGCGATGTCAGCCGGCTGGCCTTTGACAAAATAGCTCCACCCCGCAAAGTCTTTGCCGTTGAAGAGGTCCACGGGCTTCGTCACCGCCACGGGTTTGTCCGCCGCGGGCTGGGCCGCGGGCGGCAGCACGGGTGCCGTGGGCTTCACGGGAACCACCGCTGCGGCGCGGTCCGCTGCCGCCGGAGCATTTTGGGCGCCCAGTGGAAGCAGGGTCGTGGTGAACAAGGCAATCGCAAGGGTGGGGTAACGCATCATGCCATCATTCTGCCATGCCCGCCGCCCGCTTGGAAATGCAAAACTGACATTGGCGGATGGATCCTTCCGGTAAGGAACATAGTAAAAAATAAGGTGACAATAATAAACGGTCATCCAAGAATAACCACGAACACCGCCTGCGGCATCAACCCCCTCGTTCCTCGATGAAAAACAGCCCACGGGTGATTTTCTTCCAGCGATTTTCCGTGGGCTTGGCCGCGCTCGCCGTTTTGCCCGCCCTGCGCGCGCAGCCGCCCCCGGTCGCCCCCTCCCCGGCCATCGTACCACCGCCGAACCTGGCTGTTCCGCCTATTCCTCCGCCGGTCACGCGTCCACAGTTGCTCGCTGAACGCTCCGGGCCTCCCCCCATCCCCAAAACTCCCTGGTATGGCAATCTTCCCTTGCCTTCGGATGATGAGCTGAAAGTCCTCACCGCTGCCCGGGAAGCCGCCGAGAAGGATCGCGAGGTCATGATTGCTTCGAGAACCTATGCCGAGCGCTTTGGTGCCGCGGACGATTTGATCCGTACGCTTATTTTTGCCAATCCCGCTCTACAGGACCCCGCTTATGAGCAATACCTGCCTTTGCTGAAGCTAAACCAGGTGCTCCATGAAAATAATTGGGACATCGGCCTTGATAACAACCCGGATATGCTCTTGCCGGACCCAACTGCATCCGGGCCGTGGGGTAGTGGGATTATCATTAGCATGAGCAGTAGCTCCGGTGGCTACCTGTACCGGCTATCGTTGGAGCAGGCGCTGGAGCATACCCGCGACGTTGCTTCCACCCGCACAACCTATGGCCTGCGCGACATCCGCCAGGCCGCGTTGGATAATCCTGATGCCAAGGCCGCCTTGTTAAAAACCCGCGCGGCATTCCAGGCGCTCAGCGCCGCGGTGCGTTCGGCCATGGCCAAGGACCCGGCTGCCAAAGCCTTGATCGAGAAATATCCCTACCTGCTCTACGGTCGCCACGACCTGGGTTTCAAGGTGGCGATGGCGATGATAATGACCTGAGTGCCTGCCCCAAAGGCTTCGGCGGAAGTGCTTTCACAAACCCGCGGCCCACTGCACGACGCCCGGCGGCATCCCGCCCCAGCTCCAGCCTTGGAAAAATTGCGCCTTGGTGTTCGCCATCGCGGCTTTCCAGCCGTCCAAATGCAGCGGTTCATTACCGGGATGCGACATCCACGTGCACGCGTGATGCTGGGTGTTCCGCCATTCATACGCATCCGGGAAGTGGAGGTTGGCATACAGCCCCATGACATTGAATTCTGAAATGCTCCGGTCCGAGGCCACGCACAGATCAAAAAACGTCCGCCATTCACGCTGCAGGCTGCCTTGGCGCAGGATTTCCCCGCTCGCGGGTAAGGGCAGGCAGCGTGCCCACTCAAAGGCCATGTCGGGCAGGCCAAAAATCTGCTTTAGCACCTCCGCCCGCTGTTGGTAAACGGGCTGGTTGACGGCATCGACAATCTGCTCCAGCGGCGTGATCCAGTAAATCGGCCGGCCCGAGGGCCCGATGAAATCCGCCCGTGAAAATTCCCGGATGCAGAGGACATCGGAGTCATAATGCCAGTGCAGCACGCTGCCAAGTACCCGGTGGGCGTTCATTTTCACCCACTGTTGCACTTCATAGCCCCGTGGGATTTGCGCGCACTCCGGCCAGTGTTCCCGCACTTCATGCACGGTGAATTGCATCATCGGCCCTCTTTTCCCCTGCGGGGTGGGTCCGATCGTCTCCGCCAGCATTTTGGCGACCAGCGGCCGTTCGCCATCGTCGCACACAATCGTCCAGTCCACCACCGGCTCCCGGCAATATTTTTGCACACTGCGGATCGCCACCGCCAGCCAGACCAAGTCGTTTCGCCAGGTTTTGGTGAAAAATTTCATCAACGGTTCGCCCGCGTGGTTCGTGGTCTGTTTATCACGCTTAGGCTTGGTGGACTCGAAACAATGGGCGCCTCCCACTATTCAGCAAGAGAATTTACCCCAGTCCAATACGGGCGCCGCAAAAAAAGAGCGTCGTTTCTCACCCTTGACTTGCGCGGTTGGGCCGGATGATATGCCGCCTGAACCCCCAACCCCCTCTGCTTCTTATGCCCGAATCCACCCAAATCAAGGACACGACCGCCAATCCCGCCCCCCTCGGCCTGCTCGCCTTTGGGATGACCACCGTGCTGCTGAATATCCACAACGCGGGCTATTATGGCCTGAGCAGCATGATTCTCGCCATGGGCATATTCTACGGCGGCATCGCGCAGATCATCGCCGGCATCATGGAATGGAAGAAGGGCAACACTTTCGCCACGACGGCCTTTACTTCCTATGGCCTGTTCTGGCTTTCGCTGGTCGCCTTGATTGTTTTGCCGAACCTGGGCTGGAACGCCATGGGTGCCGATGGCAAGACCTCGGCCGTTTACCTCGCCGCCAAGCCCGATGGCGCCGCCTTCGGTTGCTACCTCGCCATCTGGGGTGTGCTCACCGCGGTGATGTTCATCGGCACGCTGCGCCTCAGCCGTGCCTTGCAGGTTGTGTTCCTGTCGCTGACGATTCTCTTCTTCATGCTCGCCTACGGCAAATTCTGCCCCGGCAATGAGAGCTTCGAGCACATCACCGGCTTTGAGGGCATCTTCTGCGGCGCTTCCGCCATCTACACTGGTTTGGCCCAGGTGCTGAACGAGGTCTATGGCCGCGCCATTTTGCCGCTCGGCATTGTGCAGAAATAGCCGCCATTCAGTTATGCGGTGACGGGTCGGATTCCTTGGACGCCATGACCGGCGGCCCCTTCAGGGTTGCGTCGCCATCTCTGGCCGTTAGCCTTGGGTTCGGCGTCCATGAAACCTTCCTACGATCTTGTTGTCATCGGCTCCGGCCCGGCGGGCGAGAAGGCTGCGGCGATGGCGGCCTTCTATGGCCGGTCGGTCGCCTTGGTGGAAAAGGAGCCGCGCCTGGGTGGCGCGGGCACCAATACCGGCACGCTTCCCTCCAAGACCCTCAAGGAGACCGCCCTCTATCTCTCCGGCTTCAACGACCGCGGCCTCTTTGGCGTCGAGTTGCGGCCCGAGCGCGCCGTCTGTGTGCAGGACCTCCTCTTTCGCAAAAACAGGGTCACCTCCGCCCAGGCGGATGACATCCGGCGCAATCTGGAAACACTCAAGGTGGACATCTTTCAGGGCACAGCGTCGCTGGTGGATGCGCACACCGTTGCCGTCCAGCCCGCCAGTGGGGCGGTCTCTAATCTTAAGGCGGAGTTCCTCCTCCTCGCCACCGGTTCGCGTCCCTGGCACATCCCGGGCGTGCCGTTCGATGGCAAACACGTCCACGACTCTGACACGATTCTGGAAATCGACCACATCCCGCCGTCCATGGTCATCGTCGGCGCCGGGGTGATTGGCTGTGAATACGCCTCCGTTTTCGCCACCCTCGGCACCAAGGTCACGCTCGTCAATGGCCACGCGGATTTCCTTAACTTTATTGATGATGAGATTCTGGGCATCCTGCGCGGGCAGATGGAAAAGGAGGGCGTCACCTTCCTCATGTCCAACCGCGCCGAGGGCGTGACCGTGTGCGAGCGCGACGGCAAAAAAATCGTCACCGCCCATTTGGGCGACGGCACCGCCATCGAGGCCGATATGTTTCTCTACGCCGCCGGCCGCATCGGCAACACCGAGAGCCTGAACCTGGGCGCCGTGGGTTTGGCCGCGGGCGAACGGCAAGTCCTCGCCGTGGACGACAAATATCGCACCACCGTGCCGAATATTTTTGCCGTGGGCGACCTCATCGGCTTCCCCGCGTTGGCCTGTACCGGGATGGACCAGGGGCGCGTGGCCGTCACCCATATGTTCAACCTCACGGAGTTTCAGCGCATCGACCAGGTTTTCCCCATGGGCGTGTACACCATCCCCGAGGTTTCCTGCGCTGGCATCACCGAGGAGGATGCCATCAAGAAAAACCGCCCCTATCTCGTGGGCCGCGCCAACTACAAGGACACCCCGCGCGGTCGCATCATCGGCTCCCAACTGGGGATGTTAAAGATGCTCGCGGACCCGGACTCCCTCGCCATCATCGGCGTCCACGTGGTGGGCCGTGTGGCCACGGAGTTGATTCACTTTGGCCTGCTGCTGGTGGAGGACGCTGTCCCGGCGCACCGGGTGGCTTCGATGATCTACAACCAGCCCACCTTGCACGAGCTGTTCAAAATCGCCGCCTTCGACATCGTGCGCCAAAAGCAGGGCCTGCCGCCGGTCAGTGGTTTGTCCGCCCTGTGATTTTTTGAATTTTCCCATGCCCGGTCCTGCCAGCCCTGCCTCCTCCGCTCCGTGGTCTGCTTTGGAGAATGCATCGCCTGCCCCCACGGGTTTTTGCCGGTTGGCCGGGGTTTATTCTTTTCTGGAGAAGCTGATGTTTGGCCGCCAATTGGAGCGGGCCCGTTTTTGCCATCTTCCTCATCTGCGCGATTGCCGGGACATCCTGCTCCTCGGCGAGGGCGATGGCCGCTGCCTGGCCCGCTTGGTTAAAATCGCGCCCCACGCCCGTTTCCATTGCGTGGATTCCAGCCCCGCCATGCTTGGCCGCACAATGGCACGGCTGGATGCGGCGGACCGCGCTCGTGTTACTGTTATTCATGCGGATGTGCTGGCGTGGGTGCCACCCCCCGCCGCCTACGACGCCGTTGTGACGGTTTTCTTCCTCGACTGCCTGTCCACTGCGGAAGTGCGGAGTTTGGTTGAAAAGCTGGCGCCCGCCTTGCGGCCTGCCGCCCGCTGGGTGTGGGCTGATTTTGTGTTGCCGGAACGCGGCTTTGCCCGTTGGCGTGCGCAAGTCTGGCTGGGTGCCATGTACCGGTTTTTCCGTCATGCCGCCGGGCTGGCTCCGCGCCATTTGCCGCCGGCGGAGGACATTTTCCATGCGGCTGGCTGGCGGCCGGTTGCGCGGCAAGGCTTTCAAGGCATATTCACCTTGAGCGTGGTCTTTAGCCAGCCGGGTTGCGCTTCGTGATCTTCCTGCATCCGGCGCAGGCGGGCTTCCAGCACTGCGGCCCGGCCCAGGTAGCCGACGACTTTCCGCGGGTTGTCCCGCGCCACCACGGCCAGCCGTCCACAATTGTGCTTCAACATCCGGTTGAGGGCCTCGCTGAGCGTTTCCTCCGGGTAGGCGACCACCGGCCGCGTGCAGCCCGCCTCCGCCAGTGTGAGCCTGCCCGTGGCATCGCGCTCAAAGGCGCGGACGACGTCGGCGCGCGTCACAATGCCGGCCAATTCACCCCGGCCATCTGTCAGGAGAAATGCCTGGTGGCGCACAATCGCCGGGTCGCCTTGCGTCAACCGCTGCGCCAGTTCGCCGATGGTTAGTTCGGCGTTGAGCAGCGTCGGCTGGGTGTCCATCGCCATGCCGACGCTGACTTGCTGGAACACGTCCACTTCATACTCCTGGTGCACACGCAGCCCGCGCCGCGCCAGTTTTTCCGTGAGGATGGAGTTTTCCATGAACAGCAGCGCGACAAAGTGCGCGATGGCCACCACCAGCATCAGCGGCAGCACCGCATCGTAGTCGCGGGTGAGCTCAAAGGCGAAAATGATGAAGGTGAACGGCGCGCGCGCCGCCGCCCCGAACATTGCCGCCATCGCCACCAGCGCAAACGCGCTGCTCGCCAGGTGGGCTCCCGGGAGGAAATGGTTGACGGCCCCGGCAAACAGCGCCCCCAGTGCCGCGGCGATGGTGAACGTCGGCGCAAGGACGCCGCCGGAATGGCCCGATCCGAGGGTCAGGGTCACCGCTAGCGTCTTCGCCACCAGCAGGGTCGCCACCAGCCCCAATGCCATGCGCCCATTCAGCAGGTCGGAGATGCTGTCATACCCGATGCCCAAGGCCCGCGGCACGAAATAACCGATCACGCCGAGCACGGCGCAGGCCATCACCGGCCACCAATAAGGATCGCAGGGGATGCGCTCAAACCAGTCCTCGATTTTGTAGAGCAGCCGGCTATAGCCCACCGCGGCAAACCCGCACACGATGCCCAGCGCCACATACCACGGCAGCAGGTTGGGAAAGTTGAAGTCCGCCGCGCCCACGGTGAACATTGCCCCGTGGCCGAGCAGGATGAGGCGCACCGCCGTCGCCACTGTGCTGGCAATGACAAGGGGGATGAACGAGCGCGCCTTATATTCAAAGAGCAGCAGTTCCACCGCCAGCATGACTGCCGCCAACGGGGTGCTGAAGGTCGCCGCCATGCCTGCCGCCGCGCCGCTGGCCAGCAGCACCTTGCGCTCCGCCGCGGTCACGTGCAGCGCCTGCCCGAGGATGGAGCCCAGTGCGCCGCCAGTCTGGATAATCGGCCCTTCCGCGCCAAAGGGGGAACCGGTGCCGATGGCGATGGCCACCGACGTCGGTTTGAGCAACGCCACCCGTGGGGCCACCCGGCTTTGGTTGAAGAGCACGGCCTCCATCGCCTCTGGCAAGCCGTGGCCCCGGATTTTGTCCGAACCATACTTCGCCATGAGGCCCACAATCAGCGCGCCAATCACCGGCACAATCAGCACCCACGCCCCGAGGTGATTTTGCGAGGGCGACAGGTCCGCCATCGAAAGCTGCTGGAAGAACACCAGGTTGGACACTACCCGGATGAGTGCATACAGCCCGTATGCTGCAAACCCCGCCGCCACGCCCACGAGTGCCGCGAGCAGCGACATGAAGAACAACCGCCCGCGGGTTTCACCGGGGGAGATCTGGCTCAGTACCGTGGCATACAAGGAGGGCGTGGGTGCGTTTGGCGTGGACATAAACCGGTCTATTTATATCCTAGCACGATATAAATCAAGCCAACAAAATCTTGGCAGGGCGCCCAAAATATCAATCATCCCAGTTTCGCCCATGCCCCCGCGCCGCTCCCCCGATCCCGCTCCGCTCACCCGCGCCGAATACCAGGCGCTGGCCGCCTACCGCCACACCTTGCGGCGTTTTTTGCATTTCAGCACCGAGGTCGTGCGCCAGGGCGGGCTTACCCAGCAGCAGTATCAGGTGCTGCTCGCCGTCAAGGCTGCGCCCGGCCCGCGCTTGTTCACCATTGGCGAGCTCGCCGCCACCATGCAGTTGCGTCACCACAGCACCGTCGGCCTTGTGGACCGGCTGGCCCGGCGCAAATGGCTGCGGCGCGTCAAAGACCCGGAGGATGGCCGCCGGGTGCGCGTGGCCCTGACGGCTTTGGGCGAGAATGTGCTGCGCCGGCTGGCCGCCATCCACTATCGTGAATTGCGCCACCTGGGTCCGGAGCTGGTTCGGGCCTTGCAATCGCTCGGCATCGGCTAGCCTCTAGTCTTCGCCCAGCAGTTCCGGCGGCATATCTTTTTCGTCCTGGCGCTCAATCACCGCGCCCAGGCCCCGGAGTTTTTCGTCAAACTTCTCATACCCGCGGTCGAGGTGGTACACGCGCTTGACCCACGTCTCGTCCGTCGCCACCAGGCCGGCCAGGATGAGCGCCGCGCTCGCGCGCAGGTCGGAGGCCATCACCATCGCGCCGGAAAGTTTGTTCCGCCCCTTGACGATGGCGCTGGGGCCTTCAATTGCGATGTCCGCCCCCATGCGCTGTAATTCGGAGACATACATGAAGCGGTTCGGGTAAATGCGCTCGGTGATGATGCTCAGCCCCGGCGTCACCGCCAGTACCGCGCACATTTGCGCCTGCAAGTCCGTCGGGTAGCCGGGGTGGGGCAGGGTGATGATGTCCACCGGCTTGAGCTTGAGATTCGTCGCGTTGACGCGGATTTTTGACGGTCCTTCGAGGCTGACGGCCAGGCCCGCCTCGTCCAATTTGTCGAAAAACGCGCTGAGGTACTGCGCATTGGCGCCGGTGACGGTTACGTCCCCGTGGGTGATGGCCGAGGCCAGGATCCACGTGCCCGCCTCAATGCGGTCGGGGATGACGCGGTGGCGCACGCCGTGCAGGCGGTCCACACCCTCAATAGTCAGCATATGTGTGCCGATGCCATCAATGCGCGCGCCCATGCCCACCAACATGCGGCAGAGGTCTTCCACCTCCGGCTCGCAGGCCGCACTGTCGAGGCGCGTGGTGCCCGGGGCCAGCACTGCCGCCATGATCATGTTTGCCGTGCCGGTGACGGTGCTGCCCTGCCGTCCGCCGAGAAAGAGTTCCGCTCCCCGCAATTTGGAGCCATCCACATGCAGGTAGCCCTTTTTCATGCGGATGGTGCAGCCCAGGGCCTTGAGCCCCTTGATATGCAGGTCGATGGGGCGCGGGCCAAAGTTGCAGCCACCGGGCTGGGAGACGACCGCCTTGCGCAGCCGCGCGGCCAGCGGCCCCAGCAGCACCACGCTCGCGCGCATTTTGCTCACGAGGGCGTGCGGGGCAAAGTGGCCGATGTTCTTCGCCGTCACCTTCCAGGTGTGCGTGTCCACGCGTTCCACCTCGGCGCCGAGCTGCTTGAGGATCTCCCCCATGAAGCGCACGTCGCTCAGGTCTGGCACGTTTTCAATGAGGCAGGTCTCCTCCGTCAGTAACGTGGCCGCGAAAATCGGCAGGCAGGAATTCTTGGCCCCACTGACGGCGATTTCGCCGCGCAATGTGCGGCCGCCTTGTATGCGTACGACATCCATGTTGGAAAAACTTTAGGAGCGCCCGCGGCGATCCTCGCCTCCGCGCCGTCCGTCGCGCCCATCCCGTCCGTCGCGCCGGTTGTCCGGCCCGCTTCGGCGGTTGTCCTGGCTGTGGTGGGAGTGATGGCCGCCCTGGCGGTGGTGGTGCGAGCGGCGGTCGTCGCCGCGCCCGCGGTTGCGGTCGCCATCCCGGTGGGAGCGCCGTTCATCGCGGTCACTGCTGTCTTGGTCGCGGCTCGAGGGGGAAGATGCGCTGCTCTTCGCCGCTGGCTGGCCGCCGCCAAAAAAACGCTTGAGGAAGCCCACGATGCCACCGGACTTCGCTTTGGGCTTTTCCACGTCCTTGGTGCGGCTGGGTTGCGCGGGGATGGTGGCGTTGGCTTTCACCGATGCAGCCGGGCTGCGTCCGGATTCACGGGAGCGGCTGTGGTTCTGCTCGCGGCTTTCCTCGCGGTTGTTCTTGGCGGGGATGACTTTGTCGGGCGCACGGGCAAAGGTGGAGGGCGCGTATTCTTCCACCGGCACGGGCTTGGAGGCTTCGGTGCGCAGGCGGCGTGGCGCGGCGTCATTGGCTGGGTCGGGCTTCAACGCCACATACTGCTCACGCTGGCCGCCCCGGTTTTCATTCTGCTGGCGGGGTGGCGGGGGTTCGCGGCGCGGCGCCGGCGGTGGCGCATCTTTGGGTGCAGGGGCGGAAAATTCTTTGGGCCGGGCCGGCGCCGGTGTGGGCCGCGGTGCTTCCATGCGCGGAGCTTCCGCCCGCGGTGCCGGCGGCGGGGGCGTGGCTGGCGACATGGGGCTCGCCGGGCGCTCCGGTTCGGCATAGCCCTGGGCGTGCTGGCCGGAAATTGTTTCGCGCACACTCGTGATATCGTTCACCACTCCAAAAACCGCCTGCGAGGCGGCGGGGCGTTGTGGCGGCACACCGGGGCTGGGGCCGCGTTTCCAACGGCTCTTGAGGTTGGACGTGCGATTGGGGGCGGAAGAGTTGCTACCCGGCGTGGGGTTGGCGGGGGATGGGTCAGAATTCATCCGATGAGGCGAAAGGTAAGGCGGGCCGGCGCGCGCGGTGCGCGGCGATGTCGGCGGTTGCCGCAGGACAATGTCCGCCCCTTCGCGCAGGGGCAATCCTATTTTTAATTTTCGCCAATTTTACACTGTTTTTCCATGTCCGCCGTTTGCGCTTGCCACCCCCGCGCGCTTTATTTGCCATGCCTGCATGAGCCAACCGACTCCCGCCCCCGCCGCCAACCCGTCCGCGCCCATCCCGGCTGACAAGCTGGAGGCCATCTTCGCCCTCCAGGAAGCCCTCAACAAGCGCATTGGCGTGCACACCGCCACCCTCGACGAGGAAGGCCAGATTAAATGGACCCTCAACTACATTCGCGCCATGCAGCAGGAAATGGCCGAACTGACGGACTCCGTGCCCTGGAAATGGTGGGCCAAGTACCAGACCTTCGACCGCCAGAACGCCCGCGTCGAGGTCGTGGACCTCTTTCACTTCCTGGTCTCCATTGCCCAGACCCTCGGCCTTAGTGCCGACGACATCTACCAGGCCTACCTCAAGAAAAACCAGATCAACCACCAGCGCCAGGACTCCGGCTACGTCAAAAAAGACGAGAGTGATTCGAAGGGAGTTTAAGTCATTTGCCTAAAGCCGCCGGGTCATGTTTGGGTCCGGTGGCCGGTGCGTTTTGACGTGGGCGATTTGAGCAGTGAACCGGACACCAACGCTAATTCACCTCCAGCAGCTCGACTTCGAATATCAGCGTGGAGTTGGGCGGGATTTTCCCCGTGGCGCTGGAGCCATAGCCAAGATCAGGCGGAATCCGCAGCTGGCGTTTTTCGCCGACTTTCATCCCCGTCACGCCGATGTCCCAGCCCATGATCACCTGGCCCGCGCCCAGGGTGAACACAAAGGGCTGGCGCCCAATGCTCGAGTCAAAGACCGTCCCATTAATCAGGCGGCCGGTATAGTTCACCTTCACGAGGTGGCCGGGCCGGGCGGGGGCGCCGGTGCCGGGGCTGATGATGGTGTATTGCAGCCCCACCGGAAGGGTGACGGGCTTGCCCACTTCCGGCTTCACCACCGTGGTGTATTCTCCACTCGAGCACGCCGCGCCAGGCAGGATGAACGCCAGGGCCAGCGCGCTGGCCGCAGCGAGGAAAAATTTGTTTTTCATAAAAACTTTTGTGGGTGAGAGGGGAAAGGCTTTTTCCTTTTGGGGATGGAAACACCAGGCTACTTTTTCGGCACAATCTTCTGCGCCTCCAGCCAGTCGATCAACCTTTCGTTCCAGGTGCCAACGGGCAGTTCGGTCGGCTCCAGGGCAAAGCCGTGCGGCCCGGCGGCGTAGATGTGCAGCTCGCTGGAGATTTTGGCATCGAGCAGCGCCGTGTAGATTTTCGCCAGGTTTGCGGCGTGCGGGGCATCTTCCGTGGAGCCGATGAGCAAGGTCGGCGGGCAATCCTTGGGCACCGTATAGGGCCAGGGCATCTCGCCGGAATAAACGAGCACCGTAAAGTCCGGGCGCGAGCTGGCGCGTTCAATTGGGTCCGTCGCCTCGGCCTTGCCGGTATCGTAGCGGATGCCCGCATAGGCCGTCACCGTGCCACCCGCGGAAAAACCCATTATCCCAATGCGCTTCGGATCCACGCCCCAGTCGGCGGCATGGCTGCGCACGAGTCGGATAGCGCGTTCGGCGTCGCCCACGGAGGTCTCCAGCGTGTACTGCGGAAAATTCGGCAGCTTCGACAAACGGTACTTCACTACAAACGCCGTGATGCCGACGGAGTTGAGCCATTTCGCAATGTCCCGGCCTTCGTGGTCAATCGTCAGCGTCGTGGCCCCGCCGCCCGGCAGCACCAGCACGGCCGCGCCGGTATTTTTGTCCTTGGGCGGTTGAAAAACAAAAATGGACGGGTAGTGCACCGGCGCCAGGTGGCCGTGGGGGCTGCGCGCGGTGGGTGGGGAGTAGCTTTCGCGCCCGGTGATGCCTTCCGAACCCGGTGCGCCCTGGGGCCAAAGGAGGATTTGTTCCACACCGGGCCAGGGTGTGGCTATCCCGGCCGGCATGGCGGCGGGTTCAGCGGCGTGGGCGGCGCCGCTGAGGAGGAGAAGGGCTAAAACGCAGAGGCTTCGGGGTAGGCGGGGTGGCTTCATGGGGTGGTGGCGCGCGGCCGGGCTGCCGGGGTGCCGCTGGTCAGGCTCTCAATCGGGGCGGCATCGTCGGTCAGCACAGGCGCGGTGAGGTAGTTGGCCGGGGGTTTGGGCTGAAAGCTGTCGAGGCGTTCCAGGAAATTCGGGAAAGTCATCTTCTTCGAGGCCACCAGGCCGTCGGCGATTTTCTTCAACCCCGCCGCGTCCAGGGCGTCCTTCGATACCGTGGCGATGATCACGTCATTAAGGCTCGTTTTGGCCTCGAAGACGTACACCTGCGGGAAGACTTCCTTCAGCGTGCGGTACACGGAGGCGATGATGTCGCTCGTGTTGTACCCTTTGAGAATCGTGATGACATTGTACGCCATCACGCCGTTCGGGGTCAGGTGGTCTTTCACAATCTGGAAAAACTCCTTGGTGATGAGGTGGGGTGGGATGCTCGCGCCGTAGCGGCCCTGGGTGTAGGCATCGAGCAGGATGGCGTCGTACTTGTCCTTCGCGCGCAGGAGAAACTGCCGCCCGTCAATCACGTTGAGCTTCTGGCGGTCGTCCAGTTTGTAGGCGAAGTATTTTTGCGCGATGTCGGCCACCATCGGGTCGATCTCCACCGTCTCCATGGTTACTTCCGGATGGTAGTGCACCATCGCCTTTTGCGTGCTCCCGCCACCCAGGCCGAGCATGAGCACTTTTTTCACATCCGCTTTCCACAGCCAGACCATCTGGAAATAATCCGTGTACTCAAACGCGCCCGCATAGGGGTTCTTGGTCTCCATGCGCGACTCCATCGTGTCGTCAAAGAACAGCACGCGCATCCCCGCTTCGTCCTGCACCAGGATGTTGTGGTAGGGCGAGGTGCCGGAGAAAATCGTGTCCGGGCCGGCGGTGCGCGGCGGGGGCGCGGGGGGCGGCGCGGGTTCCGCCAGGGCCAGGGTGCAGGCCAGGCCGGTGAAAATAAGGCAGCACTTAATCATAAGGGGTGGGGGTGGTGGCCGCAGGGGAAGCCAGCTCCACGGGGCGCAGCCAACTGTTTAGCGCCACGCACGCCGCCGCCAAGACCATAATCGTGCTGCCCGTCGCATGGAAGATGACGGTCAGCGTTGTCGTTTGCAGCAGATAGTAGCCGGAGATGAACACCCCGGCGATGCTTCCGGCCGTGCTCGCGGCAAAAATCAACCCGCTGGCCCGCCCCACGCCCGCCAGGCTTCGCGCGCAAATCTGCGTCACATAGGGCGAGAGCATCGCCAGCAGCACGCACGGCAGCAGGAACACCACCGCGCTGCCCATCACGGGGTCGAGCGTCTGCCGCAGCGGTGTCAGCTCCTGGTCCACTGGGGTGCTGACGAGGTTGATCAGCCGGTCCGCAAAATTGGGAATGTAGAAGGTGAAGATGCCCGCCGGCACCAGCAGCACCGCCAGCCAGCCCAGCCGCCGCCAGCGGTCCGCCAGGATGCCGCCGAAATAATAGCCCAGCGCCAGCGCCACCATCACGAGGCCAATCTGGTTCACCCACACATAATACGACGTGCCGAAATACTTCGCCAGGAAACGCGTGCCCACGATCTCCAGCACCATGATGATGAAGCCTCCGACAAAGACGATGATCGCAGCGGCCAAGGATTGCATCGGTGGATGGTAGCAACCCTTAAGGCGGTGTCAAAACCCGGATGGCTGCCCGATTACGGCTGGCTCAGGGCGTTGTTGAGGCTCCGCAGGTCGAGCTTGGGCGCGGGGGCCACGGCGTCATGGATTTCCCGGATGTTTTCCGGCGAGCCTTGGAAGTAGTTTTCCGGCCAGGTGCGCTGGTCCTTGATGCCGTCGTAAATCGCCTTCTCTTGGTAGAGGTTCGCGCCAAAGCCCGCCAGATACTGCAGGCGCAGGTCGCGGTCGTGGTTGATGGCGGCCTTCTGGCTGTCCAGCCAGGGCCCCAGGTCCGGCCCCGAGGCACCATACGTCTTAAGCAAATCCAGCGCGGAGCGGAAACCCACATCTTCCAGCGAGCGCGCCACCGGCATATATTCCGGCCGTTCCAGCCGCGCCTGCATCTTGTCGACATTGATGGGCCCGGGGTTGGCCTGGCCAAGGACAATCGCGTCGTAGCCATCGCCGTTGTTGTCATTGCTCCAGACAATCCCCTGCGGGAACACGGAGAAGAACGTGGCCAGCTCGCTCTGCACCGTGGCAAACGTGCTCTCATAAAGCGGCACCCATTGCGTCACCATGCCGCCGGGGTTCAGGTGCTCCTTGCACAGTTCGAAATACTCCTGCGTGTACAGCACCGCCGAGCCTTTGACCCACGGGTGGATGGGGTCGGAGGTGATGATGTCGAATTTCTCCTTCGTCGTCAGCATGAAGTGGCGGCCATCGTCATAGACGACTTCCACCTGCTTGCCATTGACCATGTGCGGGTTCTCCTTCGCGATGCCATCGACGATATGGTAGTTTTGCGGGCCAAACCACGGGGTGACAAATTGCGGGATCAGCGGCTCCAGTTCGCAGATGACGATGCGCTGGATGCTCGGATATTGGGTGAAGGTGCCGGCGGTCACCCCTGCGCCGCAGCCCACGATGAGCACTGACTTCGGCGCCTCCTGCATCAGCGCCGGCACATGGCCGAGCATCCGTTGCAGGCGCATATCCATCGGCTCCGTCGAGGCTTCCACCTTGCCGCTCACGTGGAATTGCAGTTCGCCATTGTCCTTGAAGCGCGAGACGGCGACTGAGGAATTCAACCCTTCGCCCACGTATACAAATTCCGGCAAGGGCAGATTTTTAAGGAGGTTGCGTCCGTAACCCACGACCCCGTCGGGAATTTTATCCACCTTCTTGGCCAGGAAGCCCAGCAGCCCGCACGCCACGAGAATGGCAAACGCCAGCCCGGCGCGCGAGAAAACGGGGGACTTTTTATTTTCTCCGCCTTCCGCAAACTCGGGCAAGAGGCTGGGCCCGAGCATCAGCACGCCCGCCGCAATCGCCACGCCCATCAGGATGCGCTCCGCATTCTGGGTGCCAAAGTGCGGGATGATGTACAGGCTGAAGCACAGTGACCCCAAAATCGCGCCGACAGTATTTGCGGCATACACCCCGCCGACGAGTTTGCCCGGGTCCTGCCCGCGCTGCGCCGCCGCGGCCAGCGCCAGCGGGAAGCTCGCCCCCCAGAACAGCGTGGGCGGCAGCACCGTCCACAGGCAGCGCGCGAGGTCGAGTTGGAAATTAAACCACGGCTCGTTCGCGGCGCTCGCGTTGATTGGTGCGGTGAGGCTCAGGTCAATGGGCCAGTAGGGCAGGGAGTCGGCCACCATGTACGCCGTCCAGGCGATGGCCGCGGCCAGGCATAGTTGGCAGCAACCGAGCAGAAAGCGTGGGCGCACCGCCATCCGCGCGCTCCACGAGCCCAGGCTGCTCCCGATGCCCAGGCCGATGAGGAACACCGCCAGGATGATGGAAAATGCATACACGGTCCCGCCCAGCAGCAGCGAGAGCAGCCGCGTCCACACCACTTCCGCCCCCAAGGCCGAAAAGCCCGACAGCGCGATGGCGACATAGACGAGCTTGCGCAGCGGCGCCCCGGCCGTCGGCGTCGGTGCGGGTTCTTTGTCCGCCGCCGGTTGCTCGCGCGGCAGTTGCGAGTCCAGCCCCAGGCCGAGTATCGCAATCGCGATATTGATGAACACCGCCACATACGTGGCAAAGGCCATGTCGTGCACGCGCAGCAGGTAGAAGCCCGCCAGCAGGCAGCCGAAGACCGCGCCGGCGATATTGCCGCCGTAGAAAAATCCGAGCCACGACACCCCGTCCGCCGTCGCTTCCAGCCGGCGGGAGATGGCCGGCAGCGTCGCGCCCATCAGCAGCGTCGGCGGCAGCAGGCACAGCACGCACACCAGCCCGCGCAGCATGATGCCCGACATACCGGGCGTCGCGCTGGCGAGGTACACCCGCTCCAGCAGCGGCATACCAAAGAGCACCGCCAGGCCGATGATGCCAATGCAGAGCTCCAGCAGCGCATACACGCGCAGGGGGCTGTGCCGGGCCGCCAGCACGCGCGGCAGCAGCAGGCTGCCCAGGCACATACCGCCCATGAATGTCCCCAGCAGCACACCCAGCGACACCGCCGTCGAGCCGATGACCAGCTGCAGCATCTGGAACCAGACAATTTCGTAAATCAGCGCCGCGCAACCGCTGCCCACAAAGAGCAGCAGCATGAAGGGCAGGAAGCGGCGCAACGCGGGCGTGGCAGCGGATTCAGCAGGGGTGGTTTCAGTCATACAGGAGGGAGCGCCCGTTGGTTGGGGCAACGACGGGTCAAGTGGGGTTGAACCGCGGCGCAGGGGAAAGGTTGCGCCTTCGCGATTTACCGCGCCGCGCGCCAGACGCGCAGGCACGAGGCGATGAGCGCCGGAAATTCCTTCAATGGCACTTGGCTGGGCCCGTCGGATATCGCCCGTGCCGGGTCCGGGTGCGTCTCAATAAAGAGTCCGCCCGCGCCTGCCGCCAGCGCCGCCCGCGCCAGGTTGGGCACAAATTCGCGCTGGCCGCCGGAGGCTCCGCCCGCGGCGCCGGGCAGTTGCACGCTGTGGGTGGCGTCAAAGACGGTGGGCGCGCGGTTGCGGGCCATGATGGCAAACGAGCGCATATCGACCACCAGGTTCTGGTAGCCAAAGGTGGTGCCGCGATCCGTTTGCCAGATTTCTTTCGCACCGCCTTCGCGCACCTTGCTGACGACGTGTTCCATCTCCATCGGCGAGAGGAACTGCCCTTTCTTCACATTGACCACGCTCGGGGTGGCCGCCGCCGCCAGCAGCAGGTCTGTCTGTCGGCAGAGAAAGGCCGGAATCTGCAGCACGTCGCACACCTTGGCCACCGGCCGCGCCTGCTCGGGCAGGTGGATGTCCGTCAGTACGGGAAAATCATATTTCTTTTTCACTCCGGCGAGCAGCTTTAACCCCGCCGCCATGCCCGGTCCGCGTTTGCCTTTGCCGGAGGTCCGGTTGGCTTTGTCAAACGACCCCTTGAAGATGATGTTCAAGTCCGGCTCATCCTCGCGCATTTGCGCCAAAACCTCGGCCACCGCCCGGCAGGTGGCTTCGTTTTCCAGGGAGCATGGCCCGGCGATGAGGAGCAGGCGTTTGGGGTCGAAAAGCATGGAAGAGGACGGGGAAAGGGTGGTCCCAGGTAGATATAGCTCCCGTCTGCGCCTTGCGATTAAAAATTGCGCCGCGCGGGTGCCGCCCTAGAGTGCCGTCATGAGCACATCCGTGGGCGGGCAAAAATTCGAGGGTGGGGCCGTGGGCTTCATCGGTTTGGGCGTCATGGGCCGCAGCCTCACCGGGCACTTGCTCAAGGCGGGCTACCCGGTCGTCATTTATACCCGCACGCGCGCCTCCGCCCGGGCTGCGCTCGAGGCCGGCGCGCAATGGGCCGCCAGCCCCGCCGAACTCGCGCAGCGCTGCCAGCTTGTTTTCACCATGGTTGGCTTCCCTCGGGATGTGGAGGAGGTTTGGCTCAGCCCCCAAGGTTTGGTCGCTCATGCGCCCAAGGGTGCTTTGCTCGTGGATTTGACGACGTCTTCTCCCTTGCTGGCCCAGCGCATCGCCGCTGCGGCTGCCGCGCGGGGCCTGGCGGCGCTGGATGCTCCGGTGACGGGCGGCGATGTCGGTGCGCGCAACGCCCAGCTTTCCATCATGGTCGGGGGCGAGGCTGCTGCCTTTGCCCGTGCGGAGCCTGTCCTGCGGCTGTTCGGCACGACGGTTATTCACCACGGCCCGGCCGGCAGCGGCCAGCACGCCAAGATGTGCAACCAGATCATGATCGCCTGCACGATGACGGGCCTGTGCGAAGCGCTCGCCTATGCCCGCGGTGCGGGTCTCGACCCGGCCGCCATGCTCAAGAGCACGGGCGGTGGCGCGGCGGGCAGCTGGTCGCTCCAAAACCTCGCCCCGCGCATCTTGGCCGGTAATTTTGCCCCGGGTTTCTACGTGAAGCACTTTTGCAAGGACCTTGCCATCGCCCTCGCCGCGGCCAAGGAGATGAGGCTCGACCTGCCGGGCCTCGCCTTGGGTGAGAAGCTCTACCGCGAACTCGCCGCCGCCGGCCATGCCGACGACGGCACCCAGGCGTTGTGGAAGCTGTACGAGGCGAAATTGCCGAAGCAATCCTGATGTCCTAAAAACAAAACGCCGCCGGTCTCTTGCGAAACCGGCGGCGTGAAAGCCGTTTGGGTAAACAGCGGGAGAGGATTACTTGCCCGCGGGCTGGCCACCGAGGCCGCCGAGGCTCTTGATCATCTCGGGCGTCAGCTGCATTGCGTTCGCATCCGGGGCGGGCGCGGGCTTGATGTCCGTGACGGTCACGTCAAACACCAGCGGCGAACCGGCGGGAATCGGGCCCTTGGGCATATCGCCATAGGCGAGCTTGGCCGGGATGTAGAGCTTGATGCTGCCGCCCTTGCCGATGAGCTTCAGGCCTTCGCTCCAGCCGGGGATCACGCTATCGAGCATGAACTCGCGGGTGGCGTTGGCCGGGTCGGCGTCATCCGTCTGGTCAAACACGGAGCCATTGATCAGCGTGCCCTTGTACTTGACGGTCACCACGTCGGTGTTCGACGGCTTGGGATCCGTGCCGGGGGCGACAACCTTGTAATAGAGGCCCGTGGGCGTCTTTTTGACGGAGGGATCTTTGTCGAGGTCGGCGAAGAGTTTGTCCGCGGCGGCCTTCTGCTTGACGACTTCTTCCTTGGCGGCCTGCTCAGCGCGGGCTTCCAGGTAGTCCTGCATCTTCATGCCCATGGCTTTGCCGCCCGGCACGTCGTCCGTCAGGTTGGCCGCGATGACTTGCTTCATGCCCGCGGCGATCTGGTCGATCTCCGCCGGAGTCAGGTTCAGCTGTTTGACGCCCGCGACGCGCTGGCCGAGGACGAAGCCGTAGGTGGTCAGGTAGGACTTGGCTTCCTCCGGGCTCACTTTGGAAAGATCGATCGGCGCCGGCGCGGCCATGCCCGGGGCGGCTTGCGCGTGCAGCAGCGAGGACGCGGCCACAAGGGCGGTGAGGGAAACGGCCGCCCAGGCGGCGCGGGATTGGGTGCGAATGCTCATCGGTGGATTGGTGGGTGGGGGGAGTCGGACGCGGAAGGATGGTGTAGAGCCCGGGCCGGAAGGCACGGGCGTAGAATCGAAAACATTGCCAGAACCACCGCCCCTTGCCAAGTGCAAATCAGGCGGTGAATCCTTGGTGTTAAAACACCCGTTTTTTTATTTTGCTGCGGGCTTGTCCGCCGGCTTGTCCGCCGGCTTCTCCGCCGGTTTGTACCCTTGCCAGACCCACTCCAGCGCTTCGGGAAGAGTTTGCGCGACAACCTTGCCGTCCACGTGTCCCGCGCCCAGGGCATAAACAAATTGGTAGTGGTAGCCTTTTGCCTTCAGCACCGCGGCCATCCGCGCATTGGCGATGACCCAATTGTGCCAGTCCGCCGAGGCGTTCACGGAGCCATTGTCATTCTGGCCTACTTCCATCCACAGGCGGATGGGCTTGGCCGGGTTTTGCGGGATCAGGTGCTCGTGGTATTCCCAGGCCCCATGCGGGAGCTTCGGGTCTTCCATGGATTGATTGTTGGTGTAGGTGCCGGAATACGTCAGCACGCGGTGGTACCACTCCGGGTGGAACCACGCCATCGTGAACGCCACCGCGCCGCCGGAGCTCCCGCCCATCGTTGCGCGGCCTTCCGGGTCCTTGGTGAAGGCAACATGGTAGTCCTTCTCCACCCGGGGCAGCACCTCTGTTTCAATGAACTCGGCATACTTGCCCGACACCGTGTCGTACTCCAGCCCGCGCTCGCTGCCGCGCGCATCACCACCGCCGTGGGTCACCATGACGGCAATCATCACCGGCACGCGCTTTTCCGCGATCAGGTTGTCGAGAATGGTCGGCAGCTGGTTGTTGCGGGCGCCCATCGCGTCGTGCGAGACCAGCAGCGCCGCCGGCGTGCCCGCCACATACTGGCTGGGGATGTACACCGTCACCGCGCGCGTGGCGGTAAAGTCGCGCAATCCCGTGTCGGGGTAGAATTTGCTTTCCGCCGCGACCAGGGAGAATTTTTCCACCCGTCCCTTCGGCACGTCCGCGCGCGGCGTTTGCTCGGGCGCATTGGCATAGGGCGGTTTTAAAAGAAAATCACCCTCACCCACGCCGGCCTTGTAGGGAGGCAGGGCGTCCAGCTTGGCGATCTCCGCCAAATCCGCCGGGCTGGCCGGGCCGCCGCGAATATGCGTCGCGGGCAGCAGCGCCGCGGGGTCGTTGGGCACCGGGCGGGTGGTTTCCGCGCCAAACAAAGAAGCGGTCGCCATTATCGCCAACCAGGCGAAGGCAACTCCACGGGAGCGAAGCACTTTTTTCATGAGGGGGGTGGGGGATTGGGGTAAATAAAGAACTTTATGCGACTAAACGGCTTCGCCCTCTGGCCCTCACTCGCAAGCACCCTGCTGCAGTTGTATGAGTTATACCCGCGCTTTGGCAGGCAATAACCGTCGGCGGCGTGCTACTTTGCTGATGAGGGTTCGGAGCGAGCTATTCACCGCTTTTGCCGTGGGAAAGGCCTTGGCGATGTCAGGTTCCAGCAGCACCAGGTTCGTGCCTTCGGCATAGCGGCGGGCATATTTTCCACGGACTCCGGCGGAAAAATCATATTCTTCGGCGATGTTCGAAGGGGGGCTTTTACGGGAAGAATTTTTCATGGCTTTGTCGCTCTTTCCTGCTGGCCCGGCGGGCGCTGATGAGGCGTATATTATTGCCCCGGTCGGTGTGCACGGCAACCAATAATTGTCCTTGGTCGGATTTACCGAGCGTGATGAATCTTTTTTCAGTATGCGAATGTTTGGGGTCGGGAATCGTCAGGGTGCGCTCGTCCCCAAAAAGAGTGCTGGCTTCTTCAAACGTGACTCCATGTTTCGCCAAATTGATTTTGGCCTTATGGGAATCCCATTCGAAATTTAGCGGCATGGCGGGATTAGGGTTTGGCCTGCGCTTTTAAAACAGTGGATGGGGCCCGGAATTCCACCTCCGCCTCACTTCGCCGGCGTCGCTGCCGGCCGGTAGCCCCAGAGATGGCGGTCCTTGATGATGGCCGCCGCCTGCGCGGGCACGGCCTTTTCCCACGTCGCATCGCCTTCGGTAATCTTCTTCAGCACATCGCGCGAGAAGATGCCCAGGTTCTCCGGGTGGTAGCCCAACACGGGTTCGATGTAGTGGTTCTCCAGCAGGTAGCCGTAAAGATTGCGCAGGTGGATTTTGACCTGCAGGTTCTGCGAGGTGATGAGCCAGTCGCCCGGCATCGTCGGTGCGTGGGGCGCCGCCGTCACGCCGCCGTCCTTCTGCGCCTGGTCGGCTAGGTAGCGGTTGTAGCCCGCGCCTTTCATCGGGTACACGTACATCTTCGTGTTCTCCTTGAAGAGCCGCCCGCACGCTTCGAGGATGCCACCCGCCAGGTTATCATAGTACTGCTCGTTGAAGACTTCGAGCAGGTTGTTGATGCCGAGCACAATGCCCACCATGTTCTTCGTGAAGCGGCGGAAGTAGTCCGTCAGCCGGAAGAACTCGGAATAGTTCGAGATCAGCACATGGTAGCCCAGCGCCGCCAGCGTGTCCACCCGCGCGAGAAAGTCGTCCAGGTTCAGTTCCCCGCCCGCCAGCAGGTTGTGCATCGTGATCTCCATCAGCACCACGACTTCCTGCCCCCGGTTCTTCTCCTCCTGGAGAAATTGCGCCCCCGCGGCCTCCAGCATGTCGATGTTCACGTTCGTCACCGGGCGGAACGAGCCGCGCTCGACGAGGATCGCCTTCTTGTAAAGAATCTCCGAGGGCTGGAGCACATGGCGGTCCGGCGAGTACATGACGGCGTTCGTCAACCCGTGCTGCACCAGGTGCAGGCAGATGGCGCGGTTTTCCACATGGGCAAAGTCCGGCCCGTTGAACTCCAGCATATCCACCTCGATGCGCTGGATGCCCAGGTTGTCCGCCAGCGAGACGATGAACTCCTCGATGTCCTTGTGCAGCATGAACGCGCCATAGGCCAGGTTCACGCCGATGATGCCCAGCGCATCCTGCTGCGAGATGGCCGTCTTGTCCCACATGCGCACATGGATCACGATGTCGTTCGGCGGCCCATGCGGCCGCGTCTGGAAGCGCATCCCCATCCACCCGTGGCAGTCGCCCGTCCCCTTGTAGCTCGCGGCGGCCACCGTGTTGGCGTAGGCGAAAAAGGTGGACCGCTCGCCGCGCGTCGCGTCCAGGCGTTCGGTCAGCAGCTGGTACTCGTGGTCGAGCATCTGCAGCAGGCGCTCGCGCGACACATAGCGGTGCGCCTTGCCATAGATGTCGTCGCTGAACTTCATGTCATAGGCCGACATGCTCTTGGCGATGGTCCCCGCCGCGCCCCCGGCCTTGAAGAATTGCCGCGCCACCTCCTGCCCCGCGCCGATCTCGGCAAACGTCCCGTAAATCTCGTCATCCAGGTTGATGGCGAGCGCCTTTTGGTTGGTGGAGAGTATCTCGCGTTTCGCAGGGTCGAGGGTCATGGCCAAGGACAGTCTAGACAGGTTTTGGGCGGGAATACAGCACGCAGAATGCCCAAACAGCGTAAACGCGCGAATCCCCCCGGACTCAATGCTATTCTTGTGAGGATTGGGTGACGCCGGTGGGCGCCAGGCGGCTGTCCTCGCGTCCCGGTTGGGTTGCCCTCCTTGCATAAGTATTATTTATCATTCCGGTTTTTCCCGAAACGGGCTTGCCATGTCCGGTAAAATGCCGGAGAAACACCTCGCGGGTTGTTTGCCAACGTTTCCCGCAAAATTCCCCACTCATGTCCGCAGCGTTCGATGACGCCTTTGCCAGGGTAAAACAGCTCGCCGCTGAATTTGAGGCCAATCAGGCCGTTTATCTCGCCCCCACCTACCAGGAGCAGGAGGCCCGGCGCGACTTTATCGACAAGTTCTGGATCGCCCTCGGCTGGGACGTCAACCACGACACCCAGAAAAACCCCTACGAGCAGGAGGTCAAGATTGAGCGCAAGGAGCACGGTGCCTCCCAGCGCCGCGCCGATTACGCCTTCTACTGCGCGCCCAATTTTCGCGATGTGAAGTTTTACGTCGAGGCCAAGAAGCCCCATGGCGACATCGCCACCGCCGACAATTATTTCCAGATCATCCGCTATGGCTGGAACAGCCAGACCCCCCTCGGCGTCCTCCACGACTTTGAACAGCTCGAGATAGTCGATTGCCGCTACCGGCCCAATATTGAGAGCGCGCTGGCCCAAAATATCCGCAAGTACCACTACCACCAGTACGCCTCCGCGGAGAAATTCGCGGAAATCTACTGGCTCTTTTCCCGCGAGGCCGTCGCCGGCGGTTCTCTGGAGAAATATGCCGCCGCCCTTCCCAAAAAGCGTGGCGCGGCCGTCCAGCGCGGTCTCTTCAAGGGCGGCTACCAAAGCATCGACGACACTTTTCTCGAGGAACTCGACGAACACCGCGACGACCTCGCCCGCGCCTTCAAAAACAGAAACCCCGCCCTCGATGGTCCCACCCTTACCGAGCTGACCCAGCGCACCCTCGACCGCCTCGTCTTCCTCCGCTTCCTGGAGGACAAGCACATCGAACCTCAGAACCGCATCGCCTATTTTGGCGACAAGGCCTCCGCCTGGCAGGACTTCATCGCCGAGTCCCGCCGCCTTGACGGCATTTACAACGGCATCGTCTATAAAAAACACGCCATCCTCGACGCCCCGGACTTTGCGCCGGATGACGAGGTCTTTTCCGCCATTTGCGAACGCCTCTGCCACCTCAATTCGCCGTACGACTTTAACGCCATCCCCATCCACATCCTCGGCAGCATCTACGAGCGCTTCCTGGGCAAGGTCATCACCACCACGGACAAGCGTGCCAAGGTTGAGGAAAAGCCCGAGGTCCGCAAGGCCGGCGGCGTTTACTACACCCCGGAATACATCGTCCGCTACATTGTGGAAAACACCGTGGGCCGCCTCCTTGAGGGCAAGACCCCCGCCCAGATTGCCGAGCTCCGCTTTGCCGACATCGCCTGCGGCAGCGGCTCCTTCCTCCTCGGCGTTTTCGACTGCCTGCTGCGCTACCACACCAAGTATTACAACGAGAACCCGGCCAAGGCCATCCTCGCCGGCAAAAAGAAAAGCGAGGCCAAGGCCGATTGCGAACAGCGCGACGACGGCCTCCACCTCACGCTGCATAAAAAGCGCGAAATCCTGCTCAACAATGTTTACGGCGTCGATATCGACCCCTCCGCCGTGGAGGTCGCCTCCCTCTCCCTCTACCTCAAGCTCCTCCAGGACGAGACCCCCGGCTCCGCCCGCCAGTATTACCTCGATTTTGAGCAGCAGGCCCTGCTGCCCTCCCTCGCCAAAAACATCGTCTGCGGCAACTCCCTCATCGGCACGGACATCTTCAGCGGCCAGCTCTTCGAGTCCGACGAGGAGCGGAAGCTCAACCCCATGGACTATGAGCAACGCTTCCCGCACATCTTCCGGCGCCGGGCCCCGGGCGCGGCGCTCCAGGAGGCTCCCCCGGGCGAGATGGACTACACCGTCCCCGGCGTCCCCCTCCATGGCGCCTACGCCCGCAAGAAACCCAAAAAGAGCGAAGCCGCCCCCGCCCCGGCCTCCGCGGAATCAAACCTCGAAGGCGGCTTTGACGCCATCGTCGGCAATCCGCCGTATGTGAGACAGGAATCCCTATCTACAATCAAAGATTATTTAAGCTCTCATTATGATTCCTTTGACGGTGTAGCAGACTTGTATACTTATTTCTTAGAGAGATCATTAAGCTTATTAAAAGCTGGTGGATTACTTAGTTATATTGTTTCGAGCAGTTTTCTTCGGGCGACCTATGGTGAAGCTCTGCGCAAGCATCTTAAAAAAGTCGGAACAGTGCAAAGTATGGTGGACTTTGGCGGCTTGCCAGTGTTTGCAAATGCGAAAGATACATATGTGTGTATCCCGCTTGTTTCTAAAGGCACTGTTCCCTTGCCGCCACCGATTTCCATCTGCAAAATACCAACTTTGGAAATAGCCAATCTTTCATTCTATGTAGCCGAAAAATCGTTTACAATCCCTTCAGAAAGATTTTCAAGTAATGCATGGGCATTGCAATCGGATGCTGAGACAAAAGTATTCGAAAAAATTCGAGTGGTTGGAACGCCACTTGGTGAAGTCGCAAAAGGAAATTTTTTCCGTGGTGTAACTTCGGGATTAAATGATGCTTTTGTTATTGATGGGGAGACAAAAAGGAAGCTCATCGCTAAAGATAAAAGAAGTGCTGATTTGATTAAGCCGCTTCTTGGAGGAGAGGATATACGGCGATATTTTTTTACCCAAAAAGATCAATGGCTGATTTTCCCTCGACGTGGTGTAAATATTAAGGACTATCCTGCTATTCTTGAGCATTTGACACGCTGGAGGGCACAGTTAACTCCAAGGAAAAATGGCACGGAAAAGCAGGGACGAAAGCCAGGTCGCTATGAATGGTATGAGATTCAAGATGATGTAGCTTACTACAAAATTTTTGAGGGCCCTAAAATCATATACCCTGACATCGCAAAGGGGCCGCGTTTCTGCCTGGACAAAGAAAATAAATACTTAGCAAATACGGCTTATTGTATCGGCACCGACAGTTTATATTTGTTGGGTTTGCTAAATAGCCAATTATTTTGGTTTGCAATCAGTAATATCAGCATTCCGTTCGGCGTGAGGGCAGGCGAATATCGTTACCGCTTAATCTACCAATATATGGAGCAGGTGCCGATTCGCCTATTAAACTTAACAAATCCCTCTGAAAAAGCGCGGCATGATAAAATGGTTATATTTGTTGAGCAAATGTTGGTTGTTCAAAAACAACTCGCCGCCGCCCAGAGCGACAAGGACAAGGATTTCTACACCCATCGTTGCGACGGATTGGATCGGCAGATTGACGCCCTGGTCTATGAACTTTACGGCCTCACCGCCGAGGAAATCAAAATCGTGGAGGGCGCCACCGCATGAAATCCTACGCTTCCGTCAATCACTTCGAGCGGGAGACCAGCCTCTGCCCGCTCCATCTCGCCCAGCGTGTGCTCGACGAGGCGCGGGACTATTTCCGCGCCGAGCTGCCCGAGGCCTACGCCGCCCGCCTGGCCCGCCGGGCCGAGGCCGTGCTGGCCAGGCATCCCTTCTGGCAGCGCAAGTATGCCGGTCCGCAGGGGCGCGCCTATTTGCTGATGAGTATGCGCCATTGGCTGGCCGGCGTGCTCGCCCGCGAACAGCCGGCCTTGTTCCGCCAGCTGCCGGATGCCTTCAAGGTCGGGCGGCCCCTGCCGCCCCCGCCGTTGCTCCGGGCCTCCCCGCCGCGGGCCAAGCCTCCCGCACCCCGGCCCTACCGCAATCGCGTGCATGGGGCGGAAACATTGCTGTTCTGAGCGCGCGGGCAATAAAAGGACGCACCCCGGGTTGAATAATCGTCTTTCCCGCGCTAATATTCTACCTCCTTGCACTCCGTCCCCCGGCGGCTACACTGCCCGTCATGCGCATTTTCTGGAAAACCGTCCTGGCCAATATCGTCGCCACGTTGATCATGCAGTTGGTGCTGGCCGCGGTGCTCTTCGCCATCCTGCTGGTTTTCATCCGCGGCCTCATCGGCGTGGCCGCGGCGCATAAGGAGGTCTCCCACGCCAACTCGGTGCTGGTGTTTGACATGAATGTCGCCATCAACGATTCCCCGGCCCATGCCGCGCCGCGTGTCGGCTTTGGCCTGGGGGGTGTGGCCACCAGCGATGGCCGCATCGCGCTTTATGACGTGATCACCGCCCTTGACGAAGCCGCCAAGGACGATGACATCACCGCCCTTTACCTCAGCGGCAGCCTCGATACGGACAACTTTGCCTCCAGCTACGCCGCCTTGCGCGAGGTGCGCCAGGCCATCGAGCGCTTCAAGACCTCGGGCAAAAAGGTTTACGCCTACCTCGACTCGCCCTCCCTGCGCGACTACTACCTCGCCAGCACCGCCAATGAAATCCGGCTGAGCCCCTTTGGCATCATCTCCATCAACGGCCTCTCCGCCCAATCGCTCTTTGTGCACGATGCCCTGCAGAAGTACGGCGTCGGCGTGCAGGTCACCCGCGTGGGCAAATACAAATCCGCCACGGAGATGTTCACCGAGGAGCACATGAGCGACGCCGACCGCGAACAGCTCACCGGCCTGCTCGGCGACATCTGGGGCACCCTTTCCGCCGAGCTGGCCGCCAGCCGCAAGATCGCCCCCGCCGATTTTCAGAAACTTTCCAACGAGCCGGGTATGTTCATGGCCAAGGATGCGCTCGAGAAAAAACTCGTCGATAAACTGGGCTATCTGGATGAGGAGATTGACGAGTTGGTGAAGGTCAGCGCCCGCGACGAAGCCAGCCATACCTTCCGCCAGACGGCCTTCATCACCTACGCCCGCAACCTCGCTGAAAAGCGCGAGACCGCTTCCAAGGGCCCTTTTGCCCCCGATGCGCGCATTGCCGTCGTCTATGCCGAGGGTGAGATTGTGGACGGCGGCAGCGGCGCGGAAAATATCGGCGGTGATGAGCTGGCCGCCACGCTTCGCAAGTTGCGCGAGGATAAAAAGGTCAAGGCCGTCGTCCTGCGCGTGAACAGCCCCGGTGGCAGCGCCGGCGCCAGCGAGGTCATCGGCCGCGAGATGCGCAACCTCCGCGATGCCAAGATCCCCGTCGTCGTCTCCATGGGCGCCTACGCCGCCAGCGGCGGCTACTGGATTTCCGCCTACGGCGATTACATCTACGCCGAGCCCACCACGGTCACCGGCTCCATCGGCGTCTTCGGCCTCCATTTCAATTTTCAGGACATCGCCAACCAGCACGGCCTCATGTTCGACGGCGTCAAGACCAACACCTATGGCGACATCGAAACCATGACGCGCCCCTGGTCGCCTGATGAGTTGAAGCTCGTGCAGTCCGTGGTCGATTTCCTGTACGACCAGTTTATCGCCAAGGTCTCTGAGGGCCGCCACCTCAATCCCGACGACGTGCGCGCCATTGCCCAGGGCCGCGTCTGGAGTGGCGAGGCCGCGGTGGCCAAGGACAAGGGTCTCGTCAACGGCTTGGGCGGCCTCGGGGACGCCATCGCCAAGGCCGCGGAGATGGCCGGCCTCAAGGACGAGGAATATTCGCTCCGGCAATATCCCGAGGTGCGGCCGCCGCTCGAGGGCTTGGTGCAGCAAATCATCGGCGGAGATGAGCCTGGCCCCGTTGCCCAGCTTTCCCCCTTGGCTGGCCACGATCCCATCGCCGCCACGCTCCGCCAGGTCCAGACCCAATGGAGCTTTCTCCGCTCCTTTAACGACCCCCACGGCCTGTATGCCCGCTTGCCATACCTGCTGCAGTTTTGAGGTAACAGGGAATAGAGGTGAGTGGGGGCCCAGTCTTGCTGCGCCCGTGTTTTGATGGTGACCCGGCCCCGGAGTTTTCTTTTTCCCCGCAATCGTTGCCTGTCTGTCACCGGGATTTGGACTTTGGCGAGTTTCATGCTTCCCATGCCGCCCATTCCGCGTAAAGTAGGCGGCGCTTATCTTTCCTTCCCATGGCTAAAAAACGCGTCAAATCGGACGGTAATCGCGGCAAGGTTCTCATCATCGGCGCCGGCGGTGTCGGCGGCGTCGTGGCCCACAAGGTCGCCCAGGCCGTCGAGCATTTCCCGGAGGTCATCCTCGCCTCGCGCACGCTCTCCAAGTGCAAGGCCATCGCCGCCCAGCTCAAGCGCCCCATCCGCACCGCCGCCATCGATGCGGACAACGTGCCCGCGCTGACCAAGTTCCTCAAAAAGGAAAAGCCCTTCCTCGTCATCAACGTCGCCTTGCCCTACCAGGATTTGCCCATCATGGACGCGTGCCTGGCCGCCGGGGTGCACTACCTCGACACCGCCAACTACGAGCCGCCGGAAATCGCCAAGTTTGAGTACAAGTGGCAGTGGGCCTACAAGGAACGATTTGAAAAAGCCGGCCTCATGGCGCTGCTGGGCTCCGGCTTCGACCCGGGGGTGACCAATGTCTTCTGCGCCTACGCGCAAAAAAAGCTTTTCGACACCATCGAGCAGATCGACATCCTCGATGCCAACGCGGGCGACCATGGCCTGCCCTTTGCCACGAACTTCAACCCCGAGATCAACCTGCGCGAAGTCTCCGCCCGCGGCCGCTACTTCGAGCATGGCGAATGGCTCGAGACGGAGCCGCTTTCCTGGAGCCGCACGTTTGATTTCCCCGCCATCGGTCCCAAGAAGATTTTCCTCCTTTACCACGAGGAGTTGGAATCTCTCGCCAAGCACATCCCGGGCGTCAAGCGCCTGCGGTTCTGGATGACGTTCTCGGATAATTACCTCAACCATATGCGCGCCCTGCAAAACGTGGGTATGTTGGGCATCGCGCCCGTCAACCACCAGGGCCAGGAGATTGTGCCCATCCAGTTTCTCAAGACCTTGCTGCCCGACCCAGCCTCGCTCGGCCCGCGCACCAAGGGCAAGACAAACATCGGCTGCCTCGTCGAAGGCGTGAAGAATGGCAAGAAACGTCGCGTCTATATCTACAACGTCTGCGACCACCAGGAATGCTACCGCGAGGTCAAGTCCCAGGCCATCAGCTACACCACCGGCGTGCCGGCGGTCGTCGGCGCGATCATGATGACTTCCGGCCAATGGCTCAAACCTGGCGTGTGGAACATGGAGCAGCTCGACCCCGAGCCCTTCCTGGCCGAGCTCGCCCGCCGTGGCCTGCCCTGGAATGTCATGGAATTGCCCGCCGACTAAATGTGGAGTATATTGCGGTACCATGAACAACCTCCCTCACCACACCCGCAACCACCTCCCGGCCAAGGCCCGCTCGACCAGCGTGACTTTGCTCAACCAGCAATTGGCCAACCTCGCCGACCTGCATAGCCAGACATTGCAGGCGCATTGGAATGTGCGCGGCCGCCATTTCTTCCAATTGCACAAGCTCTTCGAGTTCCTGGCTGAGGAAGTGGACAAGCACGTCGATACCGTGGCTGAGCGCGCCATGGCGATTGGCGGCTCCGCCCAGGGCACCGTGCGCATGGCTGCCAAGGCCTCACAGGTTCCCGAATATCCGGCTAAGAAGCTGGATGACTTTGGCCACGTCACCGCGCTTGCCGAGCGCTATGGCATCGCGGCCAATTCCGCCCGCGACGCCATTGATGCCGCCGATAAGGCCGGCGACCGTGACACCGCGGACCTCTTTACCGCCATTTCGCGCACGCTCGACCAAGCCCTCTGGTTCCTCGAAGCCCACGACGTGTAACCCATGGGCCAGGACCCCACGCCACCATTCCCTCCCGAACGTCTGCGCCAGCTGGCGGAGCTCGACTACGCGCGGCTGCCGTCCCCCTGCTACGTTGTGCATCTGGGCCGGCTCGAGGAAAACTGCCGGCTGTTGGCCGATGTCGCCCAGCGCGCAGGCTGCAAAATTCTCCTCGCGCAAAAGGGCTTTTCCATGCCGTCGGCTTATCCCTTGGTGGCCAGATACCTGCCCGGCACCACCTCCAGCGGCCTGCATGAGGCCCTGCTTGCGCACGAGTTTTTCCACGGCGAGGTGCATGTTTACAGCGTCGCCTACAAGGATGCCGAATTGGAGCATCTGCTGGGCTACGCGCACACGCTCGTGTTCAATTCGCCCGCACAGTGGCGGCATTTCCGTGCCCGTGTGCGCGCCAACCCGCGTCACATTGAGGCCGGCCTGCGCGTGAACCCCGAGTACTCCGAGGTCGAGACAGATTTGTACAACCCTTGCGCGCCGTGCTCGCGCCTGGGCACGCTACGCTCCGAAATCCAACCCGGCGACCTTGACGGGCTGGACGGCCTGCATTTCCACACACTGTGCGAGCAGGACAGCGACGCCCTGGAAAACACCGTGGCCGCGTTCGAGAAAAAATTTGGCGAATTTTTTCCCAAGCTGAAGTGGGTCAACTTCGGCGGTGGCCACCACATCACCCGCCCGGGCTATGATATCGACCGCCTGGTGCGCGTGGTCAAAAATTTCCGCGCGAAGCACAAACTCGAGGTGTATCTGGAGCCCGGCGAAGCCATCGCCCTCCACACCGGCGCGCTCGTCGGCACGGTCCTCGATTTGCCCGTGAATAAGATGCCGCTGGCGATTCTCGACATCTCCGCCACCGCGCATATGCCTGACGTGCTGGAGATGCCTTATCGTCCTGCGATTCTCGGCGCGGGCCAGCCCGGTGAGCTGGCCCACACCTACCGCCTCGGGGGGCCGACGTGCCTGGCCGGCGATGTCATCGGCGACTATTCTTTTCCCGCTCCCTTGAAAATTGGCGACCGCGTGGTCTTCCTCGACATGGCGCATTACACCATGGTCAAGACCACCACCTTCAACGGCGTGCCGTTGCCCGCCATTGCTGTCTTTGACCCCGCCGCCCCAGGCTTCCGAGTGGTGCGCCAATTCGGCTATGAGGACTATCGCAACCGCCTGGGTTAAGTCGACCGACAGGAGGGGCGCCACCCTCTGAAAATGGGCGGAATCGTCTCCCGCAAAATGTTCGCTTGCCACCGGGAAGTAACGCGATTAAGCAACATCGCAACAATCATTATTTTATGCAACCCCGTCGCAAGCTCCATGGCCGGCTTTCCCGCTACAGCGCTGCCGCAGGCATGGTCGCCGCCGGCGCAGCTTCGGCTCAGGGTGGCATCATCTACGTCAATGATTCGTTTACCGTCACGGCGCCCGTCTCCGGGCAGACCACCCATCTTTGGGATATTGATGGCAATGGCACCAATGATTTTCAGATTATTGGACAGAATTCCTACGGGGCTTTCAATGTGCACATCGCCCGGATTATCGGGCCGCCTCCCAACCATTTCGTCGTCGCTGCCAACACCGGGTCCCATTACACCCACACCATGAAGCCGCTGCCCCTGGGCTTCACCATCAAGGCCACGGGTATGGCCAGCGGCGCAAAATTCCAGCTCGGTTCGCAGCTGATCAATTTTACCAATCAAGGTGTGGCGAATGCTCCCTTGCATATGGGAGAGCAATTTGTCGGTTTCGAATTTTTAATCAGCGGCACCACCCATTATGGCTGGGCGGACATCACGATCGGCACCAAAACTGTCACCTTTGACCGGTGGTCTTACCAAAGCTTGGCCAATACCGGGATCGTTGTCGTTCCCGAGCCGGCGGATTCGGCGGCGGGTTTGGGCTTGCTCGCCCTGGGGGCGGCGGGTGTGGCAGCTTACAAGCGGCGCAAGCAGCAAGCCGTGTAATGCCGGTCACCAACTGGCGGCCAAGGGCCGCTGGCATCGTCAGTTTCGCTTTTTCCGCCTTTTGTCATGCCTGTCCAGCATCCACCCAAGGTTTTGTTGGTCGGGTGGGATGCGGCCGATTGGAAAATCATCCGCCCGCTGATTGCCCAGGGCAAAATGCCCGCGGTGGCCTCTTTGCTGGAGCAGGGGGCGCATGGCAATCTGGCCACGTTATGGCCCGTCTTGTCCCCGATGTTGTGGACGAGCATCGCCACCGGCCAGCGGCCCTACAAGCACGGCATCCACGGCTTTACCGAGCCGACCTCTGACGGCCAAGGGGTGCGCCCCATCACCATCCTTTCGCGCAAGGTCAAGGCCCTGTGGAACATCCTCAATCAAAATGGCGTGCGCACGAATGTGGTGGGGTGGTGGCCCTCCCATCCCGCGGAACCGGTGAACGGGGTGATGATTTCCAATCATTATCAGCGCGCGGATGCGGCCCCGGGCCAGCCTTGGCCTGTGCATCCGGGTCTGGTGCACCCTGCGCGGTTGGCTGCCGAGCTTGAGCCGCTGCGCTTGCATCCCACGGAATTGGCTGAGGAGCATCTGCTGCCCTTTATCCCCCGGGCCAAGGAAATCGATCAGAAGGCGGACCACCGCCTTTACTCCCTGGCCAAGAATATTGCCGATTGCACCAACATCCAGGCGGCCGCCACCTATTTGCTCCAGCATGAACCCGCGGATTTCACCGCTGTGTACTTCGATGCGATTGACCATTTCGGCCATGGCTTCATGCGTTACCATCCACCGCGTCTGCCGTGGGTTTCGGAAAAGGATTTCGAGCTTTTTAAGGATGTCATCGAAGGTGCTTACCGCTACCACGACCTCATGTTGGGGGTCTTGCTTGATATGGTGGGCCCCCATTGCACCGTCATCCTGATGTCCGATCACGGATTTCACTCGGACCGTCTCCGCCCCGCCTGGCTGCCGCTCGAGCCCGCCGGTCCGGCGGAAGAACACCGCCGTTATGGCATTTTCGCCATTCGCGGCTCCGGCATCAAACCACGCGAAACCATCACCGGTGCCAGTGTGCTCGATGTCGCGCCCACCGTTTTGCATTTGTTTAATCTGCCCATGGGGCGGGACATGGATGGTCGCGTTTTGCTCGAGGCTTTCGAAAAACCGGCCGAGGCGGCGTTCATTCCCACCTGGGAGGCTGTCCGCGGTCCGCAGGGTGATGGTCGCCACCCGCCGGAAACGGTCATCGCTGCTGACGATGCGCGGGCCGCCCTCGAACAATTGGTGGCCTTGGGCTACATTGAAAAGCCGGCTGAGGATGCCACCCAGGCAGTGCGGGATTGCCTTGATGAGTTGCATTACAACCTCGCCCGCAGCTTTATGGACGCCGGTTTGCACATGCACGCCGTTCCACTGCTGGAGGATTTGGCCGAGCGCCATCAGAACCAGCCGCGCCATGCCTTGCTTTTGGTGCGTTGTTTGCTCGCCTTGGGGCGTCATGCAAAAGCCAGCGAGGTTTTTGAGCTCACGGTCACCCGCAAGCGCGCGCTTGCGAAAAAATCCCATGCAGAGCTGGAGCAGCTGAAAAAGGAAAATTTCGATCCCAATCAGGAAACCGATCACTTCAAAAAAGAACAGGGGTGGCACCGCTTGCGCAAACTGGGTGGTGAGGCCGGCATCAACGAAGTGATGGTGCATTTGATCCGGGGTACGATTTTGCGCACGGCCGGCGACGCCGCTGCGGCCTTGGCTGAACTCGAACGCGCCCGCACCCACGCCGGCCCGCGCCATGCCGCCCTGCAAATGCAGCTGGGGGAAACTTATCTTGCCCTCGGCCGCCTGGACGAAGCGGAAGCCGCTTTTGGCCAGGTGGTGGATGTGGATAATGAAAATGCCGAAGCCCGCTTTGGTTTGGCGCGGGTCCACCTGCGGCGTGCGCACGCTTACCCCGCTGCGGCGGAGGCTTTGGGGGCGGTCGAGTTGCAGCCTTTCTTTCCTGCCGCTCATTACACCCTCGGGCAGGCTTTGATGCGCATGCGTCAGCCCAAATTTGCGGTGGATGCCTTTCGCGCCTGCGTGCGGCAAAATCCCAACCATGTCGAGGCGCATTTGCGGCTGGCCCGGCTCTTGCCCCGTCTGGGCGACTCCGTGGGGGGCGCGCGCCACCAAACCCTCGCCCGGGAAGCCCGTGGCCGAATTCGCCAATTGCGCTCCGCGCGAGGCTTGCCTGCGCCCGTGCCAGTCCCGGAGTTGGATATGCCGGGGCTGACGGCCCAAGTCCCGGCCAGCCTGCTCTCGTCCACGGCTAACTTTACGCCTAATCCAGCCGAGGTCATTACCGTCGTTTCCGGCCTTCCGCGCTCCGGTACTTCGCTTGTGATGCAAATGTTGGCGGCTGGCGGGTTGCCTTTGTTGGTGGACGGGGTCCGCTCACCCGATGCCGCCAATCCTCGCGGCTATTACGAACATGAAAAGGTCCGTAATCTCATGCGCGACCACGCCTGGCTGGGCGAAGCGCAGGGCCGGGCGGTGAAAATTGTCGCGCCCTTGCTGCCGTTTTTGCCGGTTCGGCACTCCTACCGCGTGATTTATGTGGACCGCGATTTGGAGGAAGTGCTGGCCTCCCAGGCGGCGATGCTGACCGGGTCGGGCCAGTCTTCGGGGGATGCCGCCGCGTTGCGCCGCGCTTACCGCCAGCATTCGGCCCTGGCCCTGGCCTGGTTGGCGCGCCACCCGCGCGCGGTTTACTTGGTCGTGCGCCATACCGATATTCTGCAAGATGCTTCCGCCTCGGCTGCGCGGATTAATGATTTTCTCGGCGGACAATGCGATGTGGCCAGAATGGCCGGCGTCGTAGAACCGGCGTTGCACCGTCAGCGTCGCTCGGGCTGAGTAGGGGGGTTATCACGCCGCGGTTGGGGGTATTTCCGCGCTTGCGCGTGATGATAAAGATTTTTAATCTTAACCTGTTGTGTCGCCGACTTCGCCTGGATTGGCTGTCAAACCCGCCGCGCCGCGTACCTTGCGGCTCGAGGAGCATCCGTTTTTCAAAGGTTTGGGCCCCGACGATGTGCAGGCGCTCGCAGACAATGCCGACGTGCGCCCCTACGAATCCAGCGCGGTGATTTTTGACGAGGGCAGCGAGCCCGATGCGCTCTTTCTCATCCTTGAAGGGCGGGTCACTTTTGAAAAATCCGTGCCGGGCAACAACTGGCGTGTCATCAGCTTTGCCGTCGTGGGCGACTTTTTTGGCGAGGTCGGCGTGCTGACCGGCGCTCCTCGCGCGCTCCGTGCCTCGGCCAGCGGTCCGGCCGTGGTGGCCAAGCTGCCGCGCGGCGTGTTGCGCGATTTCATCCGCCGCACCCCCGGCCCGGTGGACCATCTGCTCCAGTCTGTCGTCAGCCATCTCAACCACACCACCCGGCATTATGTGGACGATATGCTCCAGCAGGAGAAGATGGCGCTCGTGGGCAACATGGTCAGCTCCATCATCCACGATTTTAAAAACCCTTTCACGCTCATCAGCCTCGGCGCGCAGATGATCTCCACGCTCCACCCCGACGCCAAGACGCAGAAGCTCTGCGCCAACATGGGCAAGCAGATCCAGCGCATGGTGGACATGGCCAACGAAGTCAGCGAATTCTCCAAGGGCGTCCAGTCTTTCAAGCCGGCCCGCGTTGAGATGTACCCGCTGATGGTCAAGTTCCGCGAGCTCAACGAGCCCTACTTCCAGAAGGACCATGTCAAAATCGAGATGAAGTGCGAGCAGGTGATCATTGAGGCCGAGGAGAACAAGCTCCTGCGCGTGTTCCAGAACCTTGTGGGCAATGCCATCGACGCCTGCGACGAACGCAAAGAGGCGGCCAAGGACGGCCTGGTGCGTATCGAGGTTCGCGACCGCGGCGAAAACTGCGAAATCACCGTCACCGACAACGGCAAAGGCATTCCCGAGCAGATTCGCAACAACCTTTTCGAGCCTTTCGTTACTTTCGGCAAGACAGGCGGCACCGGCTTGGGCACCGCCATTGTGCGCTCGATTGTTGACGCGCACAAGGGTCGCATCCGTTTTGAAACAGCCACCGGCAAGGGCACCACGTTCTATATCCAGTTGCCCAAGGCGCAGACGCCGCGTGTCTAACCCACTTGGTGGGGTGGGGCAGTGTACTTACCTTTTCATTCGGGCTTGCTTGCGGATTTAATACTCTACATTTTGACTAAACATTAAACCCATCGACTTTTACCATGCATCTGACAAAAAAAGGCGAATACGCACTGCGCGCACTCATTAACCTCGGCATCGCCCAAGAGGTCGGCCGCACCCACGTCGCCGTCTCGGAACTCACCGGCTTGAGCCAGTTGCCTTTGAAATACGTCGAGCAGATCCTCCACCAGCTGCGTCTCGCCGGTTATGTGGACACGCGTCGCGGCAAATATGGCGGCTATTTTTTGCGCAAGCCGATGAATCAGATTAAAATCGGCGAAATCGTGCGCTTGCTCGACGGCCCCCTCGCCCCCATCTCCTGCGCCAGCCAGACGGCCTACGCTCCGTGCACCTGCCCGGATGAGGCCCACTGCGGCCTGCGCATGGTGATGGTCGATGTGCGCAACGCCATCGCCAACATTCTCGATCGTTACACGCTCGCGGATATTGTGGAAGTCACGATGCGCAGCCTCCGCCGGGACAAAATGCCGCTGCCGTTTGCGTCGGCTGCGCGCCCGGCGGCCAAGGTGGAGAAATAATTTTTTCAAAAAAGTCGTTGACTCAAATCCATCTTTTGTTTTTTTAATGTCTACCAATCTAATGAAGTTTATCTCTATAAAGATTAGGGGATTAAACCATGTCATCTCGCACGCCTAACCCTTCCGCCGCCTTGCCCGCCTGGCTCGACCTTGTTCGCCAAAAGGTCGAGGCCCTGCGCTTTGGCCAGGTCTACATCGTCGTCCACGACCACCAGGTGACGCAGGTCGAGTGCCTGGAGAAGACCCGCCTCGCCACCCCCGGCTCCTCCCGCCCGGGTGCGGACGAGGTCGCCCACGCCTAACCCGGCCCCGTCTTTACTTTAATCTCCGACCGGTCCACCGGCGGCCCACCATCCATCCGTTGTAAATTTGCATCCTGTCTGACCGGCCCGCCGGAAGTTTGATGCGCTAGAAAAGCTCCCTCCATGAATTCCGCTCTGCATCTCATCTCCGCATCTCGCCCGGGTCTGACCGTCCGGTTTGCGCTCCTTGCCGCTTTGGTGGCGGCCTTCACCGCCACCCCGGCCCACGCCCAGGACAAGGCCACCTTGGACTTGCTCGTGCGCAAGAACATCATCACCCAGGCCGAAGCCGACGGTGTGGCCAAGTCTTCCGCCATCCCCGGTGTCGTGGTCACGCCCAAGGACTCCGCCGTCAAGGGCCTCAGACTCGAAGGCTTGATCCAAAACCAGTTCGACTGGCTGACCACCAACGACAAGGCTTCCGGCGCTTCCAACCCGCCTTCCGCAGCGCAATTTCTCGTGCGCCGCGCCTATCTCGGCGCTGTGGCTGATTTGGGCAACGGCTGGAGCGGCGAGGTGCTGTTCGACTTCGCCACTGGCTCCAAAGCTGCCGGTGGCTATCAAGCCGGCATCACCCCGCAGCCGAATTTTGAGAAAATCATCATCACCAAAAAAATCGATGATTTGGCCGGCAACCTGACGGCAGGCTATCGCAAGGTCAACTTCACCTTGGAGGAATACACGCCCAGCACGGTGGTAAAGCCCATCGAGCGCTCCATCCTGAGCAATTATTTTGACTCCGGCTTCAAGGGCAACTCCGCCACCACCTCCACCGGCACCCGCCTGGGCTTTGCCAGCCGCCATGCGGGCTTGTTCTGGGATGGCACCATCCCCGATACGGGCTTCTTCTATGGTGCGGCCGTCACCAACGGCGTGCAAAGCTCCACCAGTTATACGACCACCGGTGGTTTGAACCGTCTGGGCGGGTGGGCTTACGCGGGCTACACCGGCACGCTCGGCGACAAGCTGACCTATAAGACCGGCCTCAACTTCGGCTACACCCCGAGCGGCAATAGCCTCGCCACGCAGTCCAACTCTGTGTGGGGTTACAATCCCTATGTCAGCCTGGTGTATGACAAGACCGCCCAGCTTGATGCCGAATTCGTCCAGGGCTTTGTGACCAACGGTCGCGGTGCCAACGCCGCCGGCACCATTACGCAGCGTGCCGCGCCCTATGGCTTCAACCTGACGCCTTCTTATAAGATCACCAAAGAATGGGAACTGGTGGGTCGCTATACCTACCTCTTCACCGATGGCCGCGGCGTCGGCATTTCCGACGTTGTGCCCAACGCAGTGGATACTGCCACCGCTGGTACCGCCAATCGTTACAACGACGCCCAAAGCATCTACGCGGGCGTCAACTGGAACGTCATTGGCGACAGCGTCAAGGTGCTGTTCGGCTACGAATGGACCGAGTTCAACCACCGCAACGTCCCGGCGACCTCCCAGTCCGCCAGCGCGCTCACCGGCCCCCGCGCCGAGGTCAGCGGTCTGCGCGCCCGCGTGCAGCTGCAGTTCTAACCACCACCATTGCTTCCCTCTCTTAATATAACCATTCACTGGAAAACAGACCATGAAACTCTCTCATAAACTCGCGCTCCTGCTTCTCACTTCGGCCACGGCCTTCACCGGCCTCGTCTCACTGCATGCAGCCGGAGCCCCCGCGCCCAAAAAAGCGCAGCTTACCAACGTTTCCTACGACCCGACGAAGGAACTCTATGCGGCCATCAATCCGCTCTTCATCAAGGATTGGAAGGCCAAAACCGGCCAGGATGTGGCGATTTCCCAGTCGCACGATGGTTCCGGCAAGCAAGCCCGCAAGGTCATCGACGGCGCTCCGGCGGATGTCGTGACGCTGGCGCTCGCTTCTGATATCGATGCCATTGCTGACTCCAAGCTGCTGGCCGCCGATTGGCAGAAAAAACTGCCCAACAACAGCACGCCCTACACCTCGACCATCGTGTTCCTCGTCCGCAAGGGCAATCCGAAGGCCATCAAGGACTGGGACGACCTCGTCAAGCCGGGCATCTCCATCATCACGCCCAATCCCAAGACTTCGGGTGGCGCACGGTGGAACTACCTGGCCGCCTGGGCCTTTGCCAAACAGAAATACGGCACGGACACCGCCGCCAGGGACTTCGTCAAAAAAATCTACGCCGCCGTGCCCGTTCTCGACACCGGTGCCCGCAGTTCCACTCTGACCTTTGCCAAGAACGGTCAGGGCGACGTGCTGCTTGCCTGGGAAAACGACGCCCATCTGGCCTTGACCGAGTTTGGCGCGGACAAGTTTGAGATCGTCGCGCCGTCGCTCAGCATTCTCGCCGAGCCGCCGGTCGCCGTCGTGGACAAGAATGTGGATAAGAGCGGCACGCGCGAAGTCGCCCTGGGCTACCTCAAGTTCCTCTACACGCCTGAGGCACAGGATGTTATTGGGAAAAACTTCTTCCGCCCCACGGACGAAAAGGCCAAGGCCAAGTACGCCAGCCAGTTCCCGAACATCAAGCTGGTCACCATTGCCGATTTTGGCGGCTGGGCCAAGGCGCAGAAAGAACACTTCGACAACGGCGGCACATTCGATCAAATCTATTCCAAAAAATAGCCGGGTAGGGCGCCGCCGCCCCGCCTGCGTTCTCGCTGATGCCCGAAGACTCCATTGTCATCATTCCCATGCCCGCACCCGCCCGGCCCGCGCCGCCGGGCGGGTTTCGGGCTGCGCCATTGCCGACCCGCCGCATCCTGCCGGGTTTCGGTCTGACGCTGGGGTACACGATGCTCTACCTCAGCGTGGTGGTGCTCATCCCGCTGCTGGCGGTGTTCATCACGGCTGCGCATCTGACCTGGGAGGAATGGAAGGCGGCCGTGTTCACGGGCGAGACGGGGGCCGCCTTTCAACTCAGCTTTGCAACTTCCCTGGCCGCTGCGGCGGCCAACGCGGTTTTTGGGCTGTTGCTGGCCTGGGTGCTCGCCCGCTACACGTTTCCGGGTAAAAAAATTTGCGATGCCATGGTGGACCTGCCCTTTGCCTTGCCCACCGCGGTGGCCGGCATTGCGCTCACGTCGCTTTACAATGACCATGGCTGGCTGGGGCAGTTGCTCGCGCCGCTCAATATCAAGGTGGCCTATACCCCTCTGGGCATCTTTGTCGCGCTCACCTTTGTCGGAATGCCTTTTGTCGTGCGCACCATGCAGCCCGTCATCGAGGAGCTGGAGCCGGAATTAGAGGAAGCCGCCGCCATTTTGGGCGCCTCCCGCTGGCAGACCTTTTGCCGCGTGCTTTTCCCGGCGATTTTGCCGCCGCTGCTCACTGGCTTTGCGCTGGCCTTTGCGCGCGCTTTGGGCGAATACGGTTCGATTGTGTTTATTTCCGGCAATATTCCCTACAAAACGCAGATTGTGCCCCAGCTCATCTATGCGCAGTTGGACAATCATAACATCCCCCAGGCCTCGGCCATTGCCGTGGCCATGTTGGTGGTTTCCTTCCTGCTGCTCTTCGGCGTCAACCTCCTGCAACGCTGGGCCCGCTGGCGCACCGGCTTGGGCATCGCCCAAAACTAAATTCCCATGGCCTCCACCAGCCAGACTCTCGCCCAACGCGCCCACCCGGCCGCGTTGCCCCGTCGCGCCACTGCGGAGCCGGTTTGGGTGCGCCGTACACTGATTGGCGTGGCGTTGCTCTTCCTGGGTGTCTTTCTGTTCCTGCCGCTGGTGGTGGTTTTCCGTGAAGCCTTTGCGCTCGGGGTCACCGCTTACCTGGATGCACTCCACGACGCGGACAACTGGGCCGCCATCAAGCTCACCTTGCTCGTGGCCGTGATTTCCGTGCCCCTGAACACCATTTTTGGCGTGGCCGCGGCCTGGGCCCTCGCCAAATACCAATTCCCCGGCCGCAGCCTGGTCATGACGCTGGTCGATTTGCCTTTTGCCGTGTCTCCGGTCATCGCCGGGTTGGTTTACGTGCTCGTGTTTGGCCGCCGTGGCTGGTTGGGCCCCTGGCTCGAAGCGCATGACATCCAGATCATCTTCGCCGCGCCGGGCATGGTGCTGGCGACGGTCTTCGTCACCTTCCCCTTTGTTGCCCGCGAACTCATTCCCATCATGGAGGCGCAGGGTAATGACGAGGAGTACGCCGCGCTCACTCTCGGCGCCAATGGCTGGCAGACTTTCTGGCGCGTCACAGTGCCCAACATCAAGTGGGGCCTCTTTTATGGCATTGTGTTGTGCAACGCCCGCGCCATGGGCGAGTTTGGCGCAGTCTCCGTCGTCTCTTCGCAGATTTCGGGCCAGACAAACACCCTGCCGCTGCAAATTGAGTATCTGAGCAAGTCGCCCGGCGTCGGCGCCTTTGCCTGCGCGTCTTTGCTGACCTTTCTCGCCCTCGTCACCCTCATCCTCAAAAGCTTCATCGAGTGGCGCCATGAGCGCGCCCAAAAGACTGGTTCCTGATTTTCCACCCACCCAACGCCTTTCCTTGTGAGCATCCACGCCGTCAACATCCGTAAAACCTTCGGGCACTACGTCGCCTTGGAGAACCTCGAGCTCAAGGTCCCCGCCGGCCGCCTCGTCGCCCTGCTTGGCCCCTCTGGCAGCGGTAAGACCACGCTGCTGCGCGTCCTCGCCGGTCTCGAGTTTGCCGACCCCGGTAGCGGCGGCCGCGTTTTCCTTCACGGCGAGGACGTGACCGACAAATCTCCCGGCGACCGCGGCATTGGTTTCGTTTTCCAGCACTACGCGCTCTTCCGCCACCTGACAATTTTCGAGAATGTCGCCTTCGGCCTGAAGATTCGCGGCAAAAACCGCCCCCCCAAGGCCGAGATCGAGGAACGCGTGCACAAGCTGCTCGAACTCGTGCAGCTCCCCAATATCGCCCAACGCCGCCCGCACCAGCTTTCCGGCGGCCAGCGCCAGCGCGTCGCCCTGGCCCGCGCCCTCGCCACCGAGCCCAAAGTGCTTTTGCTGGACGAGCCCTTTGGCGCCCTCGACGCCAAGGTGCGCAAGGAGCTCCGCCGCTGGTTGCGCAGCTTCCACGAGCAGGTGCAGCTGACTACTGTCTTCGTCACCCACGATCAGGAGGAAGCCTTGGAACTCGCGGACGAGGTGGTCGTCATGAACAATGCCCGCATTGAGCAATCTGGCCCTCCGCAGGAGGTGTACGACAATCCCGCCACCCCCTTTGTTTTTGAGTTCTTGGGCAACGTCAACCGTCTGGAGCTCACTGCGGTGCCCGGTGCTCCGTCGGAGGCCACCCCGGCCGTCGGCGCGGTCACCTACGTCCGCCCCCACGACATCGAACTCCAGCGCGAGCCTGCGGATGACACGATACCCGTCATCGTCCACCACGTTTTTGCCGCCGGTGCCGGGGCCCGTGTTCAGGTGGTCGGCAACAAGACGGGGGAATGGTTCGACGTGGAAATGAGCCGCTACACGCTGGACAAGCTGCAGCCCAAGTACGCGCAGCTGCTCCACGCCCGCCTGCGCCGCCCCCGTATTTTCACCAAGGCCAATATTGCCCCGCCTGCCTCCACCCCGGCTCGCCCCTAAAAAATCTTTGCCGGGCGTGTGATTTTGCTTTTCACCGGCGCTCTCTCCCGTTCGACTGTGGGGGTGCCCGAAGCAGCCTACCAGGTCATCGCCCGCCGCTGGCGTCCCAAGCAGTTCGACGAAATCGTCGGGCAGGAGCATATCGTCCGCACGCTCAAGAACGCGATTACCCAAAACCGCCTCGCGCACGCCTACCTCTTTGTCGGCCCGCGCGGCACTGGCAAGACCACCACGGCCCGCATCCTCGCCAAGGCCCTCAATGCCGAGGGCGGCCCCAATGTCGCTCCGGACAATGACTCGGCCCTCGCCAAGGCCATCATGGCCGGCACCTGCATGGACGTGCAGGAAATCGACGGTGCCTCCAACAACAGCGTGGACAACATCCGCCAGTTGCGCGACGACTGCCAGTACGCCCCGACGCAGGGAAAATTTAAGATCTACATCATCGACGAAGTGCACATGCTCTCGACCGGCGCCTTCAACGCCTTGTTGAAGACTCTCGAGGAGCCCCCGGCGCACGTGAAGTTCATCTTTGCGACCACCGAGTCGCAAAAGGTTCCCGCCACCATCATCTCCCGCTGCCAGCGTTTTGAGTTCCGTCCCATCCCCGATGCGCAGATTGCCGGCAAGCTTGGCCTCATCGCCAAGGCCGAGGGCATCAAGATTTCCGCCGAAGCCCTGCAGTCCGTCGCCCGTCTGGCCCAGGGCGGTATGCGCGACGCCCAGTCCATTCTCGACCAGCTCATCTCCTTCTGCGGCCAGAAAATTGATGACGATGATGTGCTGGACGTCTATGGCCTCGCGTCAGCCAAGCAGATCAACCAGCTGGCGAAGGCCCTCGCTGCCGCCGACTATCCTTCCTTGGTCGCCGGGGTGGACGAGCTGGCGCAGGAAGGTCGCGACTTGAACCGCGTCCTTAATGACTTGGAGGCCGCCCTGCGCGAAGCCTTGCTCGAAGCCGTCCGGGGCAAAGGTGAAACAGACCACTTGGGCGTTGCCACGCGCTCCGACACCCTCTTGCGCATTTTGGAAACGCTCCACGCCGGGGAGGAGACCGTCCGCTCCGGCCTGAATGAACGCGTGAATTTTGAAGTGCTTCTCCTGCGCGCCGCCGAACAGGGGCGAAGTCGCGCCATTGATTCCCTGCTCCAAGACCTCTCGGAGCTCTCCGCCGGCCTCCCCCAGGATGCCGGCCAAAAAAAAATAAGCCCACCGCCTGCGCCCGTTGAGCGCATGGCAGCCCCGGCTCCCGCGAATGGCCACGTTGTCGAGAAGGCTCTGCCGCCGCCTCCGCCCGCGAGAGAAATTCGTCCAGCCCCCGTGGCGGAAGCACCCCGCCCCATGACGGCGGATTCCCCGGAGGCTCAAGCCGCTTATGAGCGCCTGCCTGCTTCCACCCGGCAATTGCTGGAGCACGAGCTGCGCGCCACGTTGCGCGGCCTGCGCAATGCTCCGCCGCCTCGCGCCTCCTAGCCGCTAGGGCCGCGCTTCTTTGGAGGTGAGTTGGATGAAGATATAACCGTTCGCGCTCCAGATGTGCTCGCGAAAGTGCTCCAAGTCCTTGGCGATTATTTCTGTCGGCACTTCCGTCTGGCTCAAGGAGTCTGCCTTCAAAATGATCAGATGCCCCAGCGTCGTGCCGGTTTGCACGGTGAAGTGCGAGACAGGGTAGAAGTTCCAGCTTTCCGCCGCGGCGGTGACCACCGCTCCCGGCGCCACCCGCGTGACAAACCCGGGCAGTTCCGGCGGGTTGGGCGAGTGCATATCCTCCAGGTATTTTTGCATTTCCGCCACGGTTTTGCCCGGCTCGGTGGCGGGCGCGGCCGACGTTTCCTGTTCCCCCGCGAGTCTCTCCAGCTTCGCCAGTTCGCCGGTTAGCCGCCCATGGGCCTTGTTTGCCAGGTCTTTGCTCGCAATGTCGTATTCAAAGAAAAACAGAAACGTGAGCACCAGCAGGGCCACCACGCCGACCATGACGAACCCCATGCGCCAGATCCAGCGCTTGGCCACGGCGCTCTCCTGCTCCTCCACCGGGTCGCGTCGCGGGCTACGGCCTACTTCCGTCAACGAGGCCGCTGCGGGTGACGACAAGAGATTGGGCTTTTCTGCTTCTTCTTCGGTTTCCTCAGTGGCTGTTTCCGCGATGAGCCGGCTGGCGAAAAAGATGGTTGCCCCGCCGCGCATGATGGTGGCTTGCAGCTCCGGCGGCGGTTTGAGCGAGGTGAGTTTTTGGCTGAATAGCAGGTCGAAGCTTTTTTCCTTTTCCCACCATGCCGCCAATTCCGGGTTCGCCATGGCTTGCTCCCGCGCCGGTGCCAGCATCGGCACATCGGGGTTGGTCTCATCCTCAGGCGGGCAGAGGCTCAGGTACGCTTTGGCTTCCTCGGGTGTCATGGGGTGGGGGCCGTCAGGCGGGCTGGCCGCGCTGGGCCAGGATTTCCTTGAGGCGGTTTTTCCCCCGGTTCACGCGTTCGAGCACCGTCGGCAACGGGGTTGCGAGGGTTTCAGCCATTTCACGATAATTCAGTTCCCGCAGGTAAAACAAGGCCAGGGGCGCGCGCAAGGGCTCGTCCAGCAACTCCAGCAATTTGGCCGCCCTCGCCCCGTCCAACGCGGCCAGGTTTTCCATCTTGGGCGTGCTGGCCGCCGGTTTGGCGCGCGGCTCCAATTGCGGGGCGGACCGCTGCCGTCGGTACTCGCTGTAGAGGGTCGTGTAGCACCACAGTTTGAGCTTCGCCGGATCGCGCAGGTCCGTGCCTTTGTTCGCGTAAAGGTAGAAGGTATGCTGCGTCAAATCGCTGGCCGTCTGCTCATCGAAGCACAGGCAATAGGCAAAACGGAACAGGCCGGCATGAAGGGATTCGACCAGCTTTTTGAAATTAAGTGACTGGCTGCGGGACATGGTGCACGAGAGAACCGGCGGGCGGAAAACGGAGCGCGTTCCCCGCGCTGGCGGCGTGTTTTCAACGTACGACGGCCCGGCGCACGGGGCAAATCATTTGTGTGCGGTTTTTGATTCGTGCTCGCGGGCAAGCCTGCTAGATTGAAGGTTATTGATGGTCGTTCCCCTCCATTGGCATAATGAGCCGCTCCTGCTGGTGCTCCTGCTCGGCGCAGGCTGGGGCTATGCCGTGGCCACCGGCCCGCTGCGCGCCCGCCTGGCCCCGCCGGGCACCCCGTATCCCGCCGGCCGCGCGCTCTGCTTCTACCTCGGCCTGGCGTTCAACTATCTGGCGGTCGGTTCGCCGCTCGACCAATTTGGGGAGGACTATCTCTTCTGCCTGCACATGGTGCAGCACCTCATCATCATCTACCTCACGCCGCCCTTGCTGCTGCTGGGCCTGCCCTGGTGGTTGACGGACCGGCTGCTCCAGCGTCCTGGGGCCGCCCGGATTGCCCGTGCCGTGCTCCATCCCGCTGCCTGCTGCACCGCCTTCGTCGTCATCTTTGGCCTCTGGCATCTGCCCGAGCTTTATGAGGCCGCCCTGCGCAATCGCGGCATCCACATTTTGGAGCACGCCACCGTTTTTTTCACCGCCACGCAGATGTGGTGGATGTTTCTCGGCCCCTCGCGCATCATCCCGCCTTGCCGGTACCCCATCCGCATCCTGGCTTCCTTCATGCTCATGGCCGCGCATATGCCCATTCTCGGCCTGCTCGCCTTGTCCGAGAATGCGCTTTACCCCACCTACGATCTCGCCCCCCGCATCATCCCCAATTTTTCCGCCATGGATGACCAGGTGCTCGGCGGCACCATGATGGAGATGGTCGCCGCCGCTGTCTCCGTCGGCCTTTTGGGTTGGAGCATCTGGGGCTGGATGCGGGACGACGAGCGCCGCAATGCCGCGCGCCCGCTGCGCAAGGCGAAGCCTCAGACCCAGGGTTAACCCGCTTGCCTGGGTTAATTGGCCGGAGTCGCGGAAGTCTTCACTGTCGATACGGCTGTTTTATCCGGCACCATGGTCGTCTTCGGCAGCAATGGCGCAGTGTCATCTGTGTCCACAATGAAGCGAAAGCCGGTGAACGCATTGCGGCTGGTGATGGGCAGGCTGGCGGGCTTCACCGTGACGATGGCGTCCACCGTCGTTTGCGCGCTGCCACCGGCCACCGGGGCGCTATCCTCGTCATAATCGCCCGGGCGTTCCAGCCATTCGGCGACGTTGCCCAGCAGGTCGTTAAAGCCGTTGGCATTGGCGGTTTTGGTGCCCACCGCCTGGGTCTTCCCTGCGGCATTGTCGCTGTTCCAGCTCATGGCGGCCACGTCAATCTTGTCCGTGGGCCCGAGGGTCAGGGTGAATTCATCCACCGTCGGCAGGCGCACGGGCCGCTCTAGAATCCAGGAAAGCTTGCGGCAGAATTCACGCGCCTCGTTCCAGTTCACGGAATCAACCGGCAGGGTGGGCCCCGCATTGCGGCTCGGGCTGCCGCCCGTCACGAGTTTGTACAGCGCCTGCGGCACTTCCACCTTCGCCATCAGGTAGCGCGTCTGCCCCGGCTCGGCCTGCAATTGCCCGTACACTTGCTCCTGCACCGCGCCCAGGTCCCCATGTTTGTAGGCGAGATAGTCGAGCCGCTGTTGCAGTTCATCGTCAATCAGCTTGCTGTGCGGAAACGTGGCGCGGAAGCGCTCCGCCTTTTGCTGGAGCACCGGCAGCGTGGCGGCGGCGCGGTCCGTGCGGCGCTGGCGCAGATCGCCAAAAATCTCCCCCGCCTGGACGATGATTTCATTGGCCAGCGGCCTGCTCAGCGCCGTCTGGCGCTGGTCTTCCAGGTTGGCCATGTATTTGGCGTCGGCGGCGAAAATGGATTTGGGAAAGCTCGCGACGAGGGTGCGCTGCTGGCGCTCCGCCTCTTGGTAAAGTTCCGCGGCTTTGGCGTAGTCCTGCGTGGCTTCCGCGGCTTTGGCGTCGCTCACGAGTTTTTCAATCTTCAGGTGGTCGGGCAGCGATTGCAGCGCCGTCACCTGGTCGAGCAGGTTCTGCAGCCGGCCGGAGCTGGCAAAGCTTTGCTCCGGGAATTCACGGTTGAGCCGTTGTTGCAGCTCATAGGCGTGCTGGAAGTTTTCGAGCGCCTTCGGCCAGTCCTCGCGGGCGGCGGCGGCTTTGGCGGTTGCTTCCGCGGCCACGCTCTCGTCATTGAGGGGCATTGCCGCCAGGTATTTTATCTGCCGTTGCAGCACGGTGTAGCGCCGCGGCGCGGCCAGGCTGTAGCTGCTGTGCGGGAATTCGCGCAAAATGCGCTCCTCCAGATCGGCCGCCTGGCCGTACACCTTGCGCGCTCCTTCCAGGTCGCCCGCCTTTTCCAGTTTGTGCCCCTGGTTTTCGGCATCGATGCTCTGTTCGCTCAAGGGCTTGGCCTCGTAGGTTTCCAGCGTCTGGGTCAGCGCGGTCAGGCGGTCGCTGCTCTTTTGCGTCATGTGCGCCTGGTTCAGGTAGTCGATTTCCAGCTTCAAGGCTTGTCGGAGGTTTTCGATGTCCGCCTCGCCCACGGTGCCCATTTTTTCCACGTCGTGGAATTTGCGCTCAAAATCCAGGCTTTGGTCGTGCAGGAGCGTCACGTTCGCCGGCACTTCGCCCACCGGCGTTCCCAGGTCCTGCCAGCCGACTTTGCGCGGCTGGAAAAACTTCAAGGACCACACGCCGGCAAAAATCACCGCAATGAGGGCGATGACCCCCAGGACCTTCAGGGCTTTGCTCCACCGGCTCGGCTCACCCCGGTGGTAGTAGGGATCGTTGCGCTTCTTGTTGGCCATGCGGTCGAAGGGGATGGGGAAAGGAATGGGCGGCGGCTTGAGGGCAAATCGTCCAGGCGACCCTTGCCACCTCTAAAGACCCGCCCACGGGCACAAAGTTCGCAAAATACCCCGCCGCCCCCGGCGAGTCAATAGAAGGAGCGGCCGGGGAGTCGCACAGTTGTAGGGGCGCAGGCTTGCTGCGTACGTTTTTTTTGGCCGACAAACTGTCCTATTGCCGTCGGCCAGCGCACCCAATGGTCCTTTATCCAGTCCCTACTCAATGCCCTCGGGCCGGGCCAGCTCGCCCATGTGGTCGAGATAGAATTTGCGCAGGATGCCGTAGGTCTTTTTCGGGTCGGACTGTTGCAGCACTTTCGCCGCCAAGGCCTGCGCCTCGTCCAGCCGCACGTTGCGCAGCAGGTACTTCACATCCGGCAGCCCCGCGGGCGCGATGCTCAGGTCGTCCGCGCCAAAGCCCAGGAACACCGGCGTGAACAGCGGGTCGCCGCCCATTTCGCCGCAGATGCTCGTGGTCAGCTTGAACTGCTTGGCCGTGGTGATGATATGCTGGATGGCGCGTAGGACGGAAGGGTGGGAGGGCTCGTACAAATGCGCCACGCGGTCGTTCACCCGGTCCACCGCCAGCAGGTATTGGATCAAATCGTTGGTGCCGATGCTGAAGAACGAGCAGTGTGGCGCCAGTTGGTCCGCCGTCCACGCCGCACTGGGGATTTCAATCATGCTGCCCACGGCAATGTTCGCATCGAAGGCGATTTTGCGCGCCCGCAGTTCATCCTTCGCCTGCTCGAGCAGCAGGTTGGCGGAGACCAGCTCCTGCACGCCGCTAATCATCGGGTACATGATCTTCACCTTCCCGTGGGCGCTCGCCCGCAGGATGGCGCGCAGTTGGTCGCGGAACATCTCCGGGTGGTCCAGGCAATAGCGGATGGCGCGGAAACCCATGAACGGGTTGTCCTCCTTGTGCGTGATGTGCGAGCTGCTCGTATGCTTGTCCCCGCCCAGGTCGAGCGTGCGGATCACCACCGGCTTGCTCCCCATCGCCTCCACCACCGCCTTGTACTCCGTGTATTGTTCTTCTTCGTTGGGAAAACTGTCGCGGCGGATGAAAAGCGCCTCCGTGCGGTACAGGCCCACACCCACCGCGCCAAACCGCAGCGAGTCCTGCGTGTCCTCCGGCCCGGCGATATTTGCCATCAGGCTCATATGCTGCCCATCGCGCGATTCGCACGGCTGGGGGATGACGGCCTCAATCGCCCGGCGGATGTCCTTCTGGCGTTGTTCGATGCGCCCGTAGCGGAAAAGGGTCTGGTCGCTCGGGTTGATGATTAGCAGGCCTTCGTAGCCGTCCACCAGCACGCGGTCGCCGTTCTCCAACCGCCGTGTCGCGTCGTGCAGGCCCACCACCGCCGGGATGCCCAGCGAGCGTGCCATGATGACGGCGTGGCTCGTGCGGCTGCCGGTGTCGGTGGCCATCGCCAGCACGCTGTGCCGGTCCATGCTCGCCGTGTCCGAGGGTGAGAGATCCTGCGCGATGATCACGCGCTGCCCGCCCAGCCGCGAAAGGGACGCCGCCGACTGCCCGAGCAGTTGGTGCACCACGCGCCGGGCCACATCACGGATGTCCGCCCCCCGCTCGCGCAGGTATTCGTCCTCCATGCGGCCAAAGGCCTCGATGTAGCGCTGCGCCACGGTATGGAAGCAGTAGTCGATATTGTAGCCCGTGTGCTTGAGCTCGTGGATGGTTTCCTCGATGAGCGCATTGTCCTCCAGCACCAGCAGGTGCGCGTCGAGGATGCGCGCCTCGTCCTCGCCCAGCGAAGTCGCCACTTCGGCCCGCAGTTTGGAGATTTGCGCGCGCGTGGCCGTCAGCGCCTGCTCAAAGCGGCGGATTTCCGCCGGCCGCCGTTCTTCCTCCACGGCATAGACCGGAATCTCCAGCTCCTTCTGCAAAAACACAAACGCCCCCCCATGTGCCACGCCGGGGGAGGCGGGCACGCCTTGCAGGATAATTTCTTCCTTTTTTGGCGAAACGGGCATGGCGGTGGCCACGGGATGGGCCAGCCTCCCAATCAACCGCGTCCCGCCCACTGGCGCAAGCTCGAACCGTGCGCCAATCTCCTGACAGCCCAGAATTTACGCAATTGCCGCGCCTTCGCATTCATTTTCATTTTGCCCACGCGAGGATTGACGCCCGCCGCCTTTCCCGGCATTAGCTTCTCTTTACATGAAGTCCGCTCCCGCCCGCTCGTCTGCTAAACCCAAATACCGCCGCGTTGTCCTCAAGCTCAGCGGCGAGGCGTTGAAGAATTCCGCCAGCGGCGACCCCATCGACAGCGAAATCCTCGGCGGCATCTGCCGCCAGCTCAAGGAAGTGCACGACATGGGGGTGCAAATCGGCGTGGTCGTGGGCGGCGGTAACATCTTTCGCGGCCTCCAGGGCGCCGGCCAGGGCACCGACCGCGCCACCGGCGACTACATGGGTATGCTCGCCACGGTCATCAATGGCCTCGCGCTTATGAATGGCCTGGAAAAAATCGGCGTCCAAGTGCGCGTCATGACGGCCATCCCCATGGACAAGGTGGCCGAGCCCTATATCTTGCGCCGCGCTGTCCGCCACCTCGAGCAGGGGCGCATCGTCATCTTCGTCGCCGGCACGGGCAATCCCTATTTCTCCACCGACACGACTGCCGCCCTCCGCGCTTCCGAGATCGGCGCCCAAATCCTCATGAAGGCCACGCAGGTTGATGGTGTGTATGACAAGGACCCCAAGAAATTTGCCGACGCCAAGAAGTATAAGACCGTTTCCTACCTCGACGCCCTGCGCCAGCGCCTCAATGTCATGGATTCCGCCGCCTTCTCCCTTTGCCTCGACAATCAGATTCCCATCCTTGTCTTCAACCTCGCCGACCTCGGGGGCATCCGCAAGGCCGTCCTCGGCCAGAGCACCGGCACGATGGTGAAGTAAGCTAACCCTCAATCCTTTTTTAAACTATGGACCCTAAAAAAATCCTCGCCGATGCCCGCACCGCCATGACCAAGGCGATCGAGCACACCCTCCACGAATTCTCCTCCTTGCACACCGGCAAGGCCACGCCCACGATGATTGAATCCATCATCGTCCAGGCCTACGGCACACCGCTGCGCCTCAAGGAAGTCGCCGCCATCACCACGCCCGATGCCCGCACCCTCCAGGTCCAGCCGTGGGACAAGGGTCTCCTGCGCGACATTGAGAAGGCCCTCCAGGTTGCCAAGCTTGGCTTCAACCCCCTCGTCCAGGGCGACATTATCCGCTGCCCGCTCCCCGAACTTTCCCGTGAGCGCCGCCAGGAACTTGCCAAGGTCTGCCACACCCACGCCGAGGAAGGCCGCGTGCGCATCCGCACCATCCGCCGCGACGCCAACGAGGCCCTCAAGAAGGGCAAGACCGCCGGCACCATCTCCGAGGACGACCTCAAGCGCGGCGAAAAAGACGTGCAGACCGAGCATGACAAATTCATCGCCGACCTCAACAAGCACCTCGCCAACAAAGAGGCCGAGTTGATGAAGGTCTAGTTGCCGGATTGCTCCCGCGAGCCATGCCGCAACTCAAATCACGCGTCCGCCGCGTCGTGCTGAAAATCGGCACGGGCGTGCTCACATCCGGCGTTGGCCAGCTTGACACCGGGAAAATCATGGCCATCGGGCGCGAGGTTGCCGCGTTGAAGAATGCGGGAATGGAGGTCATGGTGGTCAGCTCCGGCGCCGTGGGTCTGGGGATGGGTCGGCTTGGTTTAAGCAAGCGTCCGTCCAAGCTCACCTCGGTGCAAAAGTGCGCCGCCGTCGGCCAGAGCATCCTTATTGAAACCTGGCAGCGCGCGTTCAACCCCTTTGGCCTCACTGTCGCGCAATTGCTCTACACCCGCGACAATCTGGGCCCGCGCGGCCGCCACCTCGCGGTCAAGGACTTGCTCGAGGAACTGCTCGACGACGGCCTCGTCCCGGTCATCAACGAAAACGACTCCGTCAGCACTGAGGAGCTGAAGTTTGGCGACAACGACACCCTTTCCGCCCTCGTGGCCAGCCTCGTGGGCGCGGACTTGCTCATTTTGCTTTCCACCGCGCCGGGCCTGGTGGATCGCAAGGGCACGGGCCAGATCATCCCTGTGGTCGAGAAGATCACCCCGCAAATCGAGTCCCTCGCGGGTGGCACCGAGAGCGCCACCGCCGTCGGCGGCATGATCAGTAAACTCTCCGCCGTCAAAATCGCCGCGCGTTCGGGCTGCGGTGTCATCATCGCCAGCGGTGCCGATGCCGCCATTCTCCCGCGCCTCCTGACGGGCGAGGGCGCCTGCACCTTTTTCGTTCCCGAGAAAATCCCGCTCGATGCCCGCAAGCGCTGGATCGCCTGGTTCCAGCATCCGGATGGCACCGTCCGCATCGACGCTGGCGCCGAGCGTGCCTTGCGGGACAAGGGATCCAGTCTCCTCGCCAAGGGCGTCATGGCCATCGAGGGCAATTTCGAGGCCGGCGATGTCGTCGCCATTCTCACCGCTTCCGGCCAGCCCCTCGCGCGGGGCGTTGCCCAATTCTCCGCCCTGGAGGCCCGCGCCATCGCCGGGCAGAGCAACGCCGCCATCGCCCAGAAATTTCCCGGCCGCAAACGCTGCGAACTCATCCACCGTGACTCGCTTGTGGTATTGTGATTCAGTCGGGCTCCCATCCCCATGCCCCGCCCCGTCACTCTTTTCACCGGCCAATGGGCCGACCTCAAACTGGCCGACTTGGCCCCGCTCGTCAAAAAGATGGGCTACGACGGCGTCGAGCTCGCTTGCTGGGGCGACCACTTCGATGTGGACCAGGCCGCCTCCTCCAAAAAATACTGCCAGCAGCACTGGGAGGTCCTCCTCGATAACCAGCTCACCTGCGTCGCCGTGTCGAGCCACCTCGTCGGCCAGGCCGTGTGCGATTTGATTGACGAACGCCACCAGGCCATCCTGCCGCCTGATGTCTGGGGCGATGGCAAGCCCGAGGGCGTGCGCCAACGCGCGGCCAAAAAACTCGCGCTCACCGCCAACGCCTGCCGTGCTTTTCTTGATGCCAAGCCCGGCCGCAAAACGGGCGCGAAGGACGAGTTTCCCGCCGTGGTCAACGGCTTCACGGGGTCTTCCATCTGGCACGCCTGCTATGCCTTCCCGCCGACGAGCCAGCAGTTTCTCCAACGCGGCTTCGACGACTTCGCCCGCCGCTTTGGCCCGATTCTCGCCGCCTTTGACAAGGCCAACGTCAACTTTGCCCTCGAGGTCCACCCGACGGAAATCGCCTTCGACCTCGCGAGTGCTCAGCGGGCCCTCGCGGCCGTCAAGGGTCACCGCCGTTTCGGTTTCAACTACGATCCCTCGCACCTGGGCTATCAGGGCGTGGATTACGTGAAGTTCATCCGCGCGCTCGGCAGCCGCATCTACCACTGCCATATGAAGGACGCCTGGTGGGGCCATGGCGACGGCAGTGTGGGCGTCTTCGGCGGCCATGCGGACTTTGGCGATGCCCGGCGCTATTGGGACTTTCGTTCCGTCGGCCGCGGCGACATTCGGTTTGAGGACATTATTGTCGCCTTGAACGACGTGGGTTATCGCGGGCCGCTTTCTGTCGAGTGGGAGGATGCCCGCATGGACCGCATCCACGGCGCCACCGAGAGCGCCGCCTATGTCCGCCGACTCGATTTCGCCCCCTCCAAGGTTGCCTTTGACGCCGCCTTTGAGAAGAAATAAGTTCCCTCCGCATCTCCACGGTTCAATTTTATCACCCCATGAAAAGAAAACTTCGTTTCGGAATGATCGGTGGCGGCCAGGGCGCCTTCATTGGCGCGGTGCACCGTCTCGTGGCCATTATGGACGGCAAGGCCGAGCTTGTCGCCGGCTGCTTCTCCGCCGACCCCGCCAACTCCCGCCAAACCGGTCAGGACCTGCTGCTCGACCCCGCGCGCGTCTATGCCACCTATGAGGAGATGGCTGCCGCCGAGTCCCGCCAGCCTGCCCGTTCACGGCTCGACTTCGTCGTCATCGTCACGCCCAACCATCTGCATTTCCCGCCCGCCAAGCTGTTTCTGGAGTCCGGCTTCAACGTCGTGTGCGACAAGCCCGCGACGCTCAACCTCGCCGAGGCCAAAAAATTGCGCGACATCGTCAGGAAAACCAAAAAGGTTTTCGTCCTCACCCATAACTACACCGGCAACGCCATGGTCAAGCAGGCGCGGGAGCTGGTGAAGAACGGCACCCTCGGCAAAATCCGCAAAATCGTCGTCGAATACCCGCAGGGCTGGCTTTGGCAGCGGTTGGAAACCACCGGCCACAAGCAGGCCAGCTGGCGCGCCGACCCCAAGAAGACCGGCGCCGCCTGCTGCCTCGGCGACATTGGCACCCATGCGGAAAACCTGGCCCGCTACATCTCCGGCCTGCGCATCGAATCCCTCTGTGCCGACCTCACCACCTTTGTCCCCGGACGCAAACTGGAGGACGATGCCAATATCCTCGTGCGTTTCTCCGGTGGCGCCAAGGGCGTGCTCCATGCCTCTCAGATTTCCATCGGCGAGGAGAATAACCTCAACATTCGCGTTTATGGCGACCGTGCCGGCCTCGAATGGCACCAGGAACATCCGAATGAATTGATCGTGAAGTATCCGGACCGTCCGCGCGAAATCTGGCGCCGGGGCAACAGCTACGTCGGCGCCACGGCCAAGAAATTCACGCGTATTCCGTTCGGCCATCCCGAGGGCTACCTCGAGGCGTTCGCCAATATTTATCTCGAAGCCTTCCGCGCCATCGAGGCCGAGATCGAGGGCAAGTCCCAGCCCAAGGACCTCGACTTCCCCACCATCGAGGACGGCGTCATCGGCATGACGTTTATTGAAATCGCTGTAAAAAGCGGCCAGGCCGGTGCGAAATGGGTTAAATTTCCCTACGCGTGAATTTTTTGAAAGGCCGACCATGAAAACCACATCATCGATTGTTGGTATTTTGCTGGGCATTTCCCTGTTGTCCGTTGGTTCCTATTCTCCGCCGCCGTCGCATCCGGCTGCGCCTTGGCCGAATCCCACCATTCCGGTGGCGCCGCCTCCCACGCCCCAGAAATCCAACGCCAACTACGGCTTCATCATTTTTCACGACAACGGCATTCCAGGCAAGACCGACCCCAATGCCAACCTGCACTTCTATGTCGGGGTTGCCTCGCGCACGGGCACTTATCCGCCCGACTCTCAAGTCGTCCTTGAGGTTTTTGACGCCGACCAGCGCATCCTCACCGTCAATCTGGCGCTGGAAAAAAGCTCCAAATTGGCCTGTGAATTCGACATCTCGCCCAAATACCTCGAAAAGACGCGCCTTTCCTACAAATGCACCAACCGGGATGAAAAGGGTAACATGACTTCGGAGGTGGTCTGGGTCCATCTCAAGGATTTTGCGGACGCGAAATAATCATCGCCCACGTCCTTATTCCTCCGTCTGCGCCGACTCATGCCAGTCGCGCAGCAGCCGCCCGCTCAACCATTGCACGCTGCCGACAAAGAGCAGCCCCAGCAGGTACGACACCAGCGCCACCGCAAACACTTCGGCCATTTTCCCCGGATCGGCCCGGTAGATGATGAGCAAATAGCCCAGGGTGCTCGGGCTGGTGCCCGCCAGAAATTCGCCCGAAATCGCCCCGATGGGCGCGAGCGTCGCGGCAATCTTCACCCCCGAGAGAAAGTAGGGCAGGGCGTTGGGCAGACGCAGCAGGAATATCTCCTGCGCCTTGCTGGCCTGCATCATGGTGAATAGATCCACCATCCCGCGCTCCGTTGAGATGAGTCCCAGAGTGGTGCTCGCCACTACTGGGAAAAAGGAGATGATGAAGGCGATGGCCGTCACGCTGGGGCGGTTTGCGCCCCACCAGATCACGAAGATGGGAATCATCACCACCACCGGCACCATCTGCAGCACCAGCACCCAGGGGTAGAGCGCCGCCTTCACCCAGCGGGACGACGCCAGCACCAGTGCCACCGCCGCGCCGCCCACCACCGCCGCGGCAAAACCCAGCAGCGCTGTTTCACCCGTGTGCAAAACTGCGCCGCCCAGTGCCGCCCGTTCCCGCCAGGCCGCTTGCAGTACCTCATGCGGCGCGGGCAGCAGGTAGGCGGGTATTTTGAATGCCGCAATGGCCGCATACCATAACGCGACCAATGCCGCCCCGGTCAAGATGGGCGGCAGCCATAAAATAGTCTCTTTGCTGTTCGCGCTCATGGCGTTTGATGCAGGCGCAGCATCGCCGTGGCATGGGCGACGAGTTTTTGGTATTCGAGATTTTCGCGCAGTTCCCTCCGGCGGGGGTAGGGAAAGGGCACGGCTATCTCCGCCGCCACTCGCCCCGGATTGGCCGCCAGCACGATGATCCGGTTGCTCAGGAACACCGCTTCCGCCACCGAGTGAGTCACAAAAAACGCCGTGAAGGGCGATTGCTCGCGCAGCCGCAGCAAATCCTCATTAAGCCGGTTTCGCGTCAGCTCATCCAATGCCGCAAAGGGTTCGTCAAGTAACAGCAGCCCGGGTTGTTGCGTCAGCGCGCGCGCGAGTGACACGCGCATCTTCATTCCACCCGAGAGCTGCCGCGGGAACTGTTCCGTGGCATTTTCCAAACCAACCATGCGCAGCAATTCCAGGGCCCGGGCTTGCCGGGCCGCCGGGGCCTCGCCGCGCAGCCGCAGCGGCAGCTCCACATTGCGCTGGGTCGTGAGCCATGGCAGCAGCGTGGGTTCTTGAAAGATAAAAGCCAGCCGCTCCCGCGCTTCCGCCGGGATGATGCCATCCAGCGTCACCGCCCCCGCGCTCGGCGGGGTGAGACCCGCCAGCAGGCGCAGCAGCGTCGTCTTCCCGCAGCCGCTCGCCCCAATCAGCGCCACCAAGTCGCCGGGGCTGGCCGACAGCGTCACGTCCGCCAGCACTTCTCGTCCGCCGGGAAAGTGCTTGCCCACATGGTCAATCGCCACACTGGCGGCGCGGTGCGCGTGCATGGGGCCAGTTTCCAGTTTCAGGTTGGAGGTTTCGAGTTAAAAATTCACGGGATGCGCTTGCCAGCCTGCGCCCCGGTTGCGATGCTTTCCGCGATGAAAATCTCCGTCCTCGACGCCGCCACCCTCGATTTCCCCGAGGAGGCTTGGGCCGCTTTGCGGACTATGGGCGAGGTGACCCTTCACGCCCTCACCCCTTCCGACCCGGAACTCATCCGCCAGCGTTGCGCCGGCGCGCAAGTCGTCCTCACCAACAAGGTGCCGCTCGATGCCGCCACCATCGCCGCGCTTCCGGAGCTGAAACTCATTTCCGTTCTCGCCACCGGTTACAACATCATCGACGTCAAGGCCGCCCGCGCGCATGGGGTCGCGGTCTGCAATGCGCCGGGCTATAGCACGCCCGCCGTGGTGCAGCACACACTCGCCCTCATGCTGGAGTGGACCAACCATGCTGCGCTGCACGCCCAGTCCGTGCGCGATGGCGAATGGGTGCGCAGCCCGCGCTTTGCCTATTGGAAGACACCGTTGCTCGAGCTCGCCGGGCGCACCGTGGGCCTCATCGGCTTTGGTTCCATCGGTGCGCGTGTCGGCACGGCCGTCAATGCGCTGGGCGCTCACGTTCTCGCCCATTCCCGCAGTCGGGCCAACCCGCCCGCCTGGCAGCCTTTCGCCTGGGCCTCGGTCGAGGAAATCTTTGAGCGCGCCGACATCGTCTCGCTCCACTGCCCCCAGTCGCCGGAGAACACCCGCTTTGTCAACGCCGCACTCCTGGCGCGCATGAAGCCGGGTGCGTTGTTCATCAACACGGCGCGCGGTGGCTTGGTGGACGAGCCTGCCTTGGCTGCCGCCTTGCGCGCCGGGCGTCCGGGAGCGGCGGCGCTCGATGTCGTCACCCAGGAGCCCATGCGGGCGGATTGCCCCTTGCTGGGCCTGCCCAATTGTTTTATCACCCCGCATCTGGCCTGGGCCAGCGAGGAAGCCCGCCGCCGCCTGCTCGCCATTACGGCGGAAAACATCCGCGCTTTTCTCGCCGGTCACCCGCAAAATCTCGTCAATTAATTCCATGGACTACGCCAAAATCATCGCCGACCTCGGTTTCCAACTGCCGCCGCCGCCGGCCCCGGCGGGCAATTATCTGCCTTTCGTCCGCAGCGGGAAGCTCGTCTTTCTCGCGGGCACGCTGCCGTTGCGTGACGGCGCCATCACCCATGCCGGCCAGGTTGGCCGGGACTTGGATGTCCCCGCCGGCTATGCCGCCGCCCAGGTCTGCACCTTGAACACCCTCGCGGCGCTCCAAGCCGCCGCCGGCTCGTTCGACAATCTGGAGCGCTTTGTCATCGTCAACGGCTTCGTCAATGCGGTCGCCGGTTTTCCCGACAGCCCGGCCGTCATCAACGGCGCGTCCGATTTGTTGGTGAAGATTTTTGGCGACCGGGGCCGCCATGCGCGCGCCGCGGTGGCCGTGGCGGGCTTGCCCAAGAATGCCGCTGTGGAGATTCAGTGCGTGGCCGAACTCAAGGCTTAGAAAGTCCGCTGCGCAGTCATGTCCCTGCCCTTGAAGTTGCAGTTGGCGGAAGGCTTCCGCGAAATCGCCCCGCGCGCCTGCGGCCGCCGCCTGCTTTGGGAGGAAAATGGCGACCTGCGCCTGGCTGAAACGGATTTTTCCGCCGCGCGCACCCTCGGCCACCTCGGCGGGGCTGATTGCCCGCTGGCCGTGGATGCCGCGCGCGGCCTGGCCTGGGCCTATTGCTGCCAGTACCGCCTCGGCGTGCGCGATTACAGCGACATCCGGGAATTCGACCTCGCCACCGGCCGCAGCCGCCGGCTGGCGCGCCTCGGCCTTCATCAATGGGCCATCTGGTTGCTCGCGCACTGGCCCGCCGCTGATTCTCTGTTCGCCTTGGTGGCCACGGACACCCGCGCCGCCGCCATTCACATCCGGCACCACCTTGCCATTATCAGCCTGCGCGACGGCTCCCTGCACCTCGTCGCTTTGCCGCGCGACGCCTTTGCTCCGCTGGCTTGGTGCCTGCGCCGCCGCTGGGTCATTTTCCACGGCGCGGAGGGCACCCACCTCGTTTCCTTCACCGGGCGCAACCTGCTTACGCTGCCTGTGGGCGGCCCCTTGGGGCGCGGCGCGGATATTCACCCTGACCAGCCCTTGGCCCTCGTCGGTGGCGACGGCATCTGGCTGTGGAATCTCGAGGACGGCACTTCACGCCGCCTGCGCGAACGCGGCCAATACCCGCGATGGGCGCCCGACGGCAAGGGCTGCTGGTTTTCGGAAAGCAGTTCCGATTTGTTTCACCTCGATTGCGACACCGGCGCGGAAAAACGCCTTCTGCGCATTGCGGGAAATAATTTCACGGAAATCAACTACGCGCGTCCTCTGGCGGTGGACGCCGCCGGCCAGCGGCTGGCCTTTCCTTTGACACGTCTGCTCAAGACCGACCCTTCCGTCGCTGAACGCACCTCCATGCTCTCGCGCGTCCACCGCCTCTGTGTGGTCGATGTGGAAGCCCGCGAGGCTTGGGTCAGCGGCGGCTACGCCCGCCATCTGGCCTGGGTGTGACGATGGCCCGCATGAACGCACGCCCTTGGCCCGTCTGCGCCACGTGGTGTCAGCGCGTTCGGTGCGATGCGAAAGACCGCGAAAGGGAACGGCGAATCAAGGCGTGAACCGGCCGCCGGGCGGGCGTTCACGCGGGCCAATCGTATGATATGTGGGGAGTGAGGGCGCTCCCACCGGGTGGCCTACTCGATCTTGAACACGCGTTGCAGGCGCAGCAGCTCAAGCACGCTGACGACGGCCGGCCGGGCGCCTTTGAGCGTCACCGGCTCGCCTTGCAGCGTCAGTCGTTTTTGCACGCCCAGCAGTGCGCCCACGCCCGAGCTGTCGATGAATTCCACGGACGACATATCGAGCGCGACGCGGGTGATGTCCGTCTTCCACACGCTTTCAAACGCCGTCTTGAACTCCGGGACCGTGGCCGCCGTGAACTGCGGAATTGCGACATGAATGCGCAACTCCTTTTGTTCCGGGCGGTGCTCGAAGCGGAAGGGGGACATGGTGCTGGATGACCAGGTGGTTGTTTGCACGATTCCAGGATAACCTGCAATGCCTGTTTTGCCCATCGGGGCCGTTGCTGAATGTCCACGGTCGCTGTCCGGTAGATTTATTGTCCAATCAACCGTAGTGGACTTAAGGTAAAACCCCTATTTTTCGGGCGCTAAATGACGCTTAAGCCACTCTAAAATAGGGCGATATAAATGCGGTCGAGCGGGGCATTCCCGCTTGCCCACTCCTCTTGGCCACACTTTCCCTGCCATTCACTGTGGACAACTCCGTCACGGAGACGTTATCCCTGCATGCGGGCGCATACCGGGCTTGGGAGCCCCGTCGCCCCGAAATTTCCAGCATGGATTATTTTGGCCAGCGTATCCGCGTCCCCGCTGAATTGCAGCAGGTTGAGGCGCTGCGCCTCGCCTTTGGCACCTTCCTGCGCCAGGCGGGTGCCTTGGCGGCAGACCGGGCCCGCTGGGAACTCGTTTTGGTCGAGGCCGCCACCAATGCCATCATTCACGGTGGCCGCAAGTCTGCCCCGCCTGAAATCGAGATTGCGTGGTCGGCGGGCGATGGACTGGTGCGCCTCATGGTCACGGATGCCGGCCTGGGCCCGCGGGAGGACCAGTTGGCGGCTGTGCTGCCCGCCGACCCGTTGCAGACTTCCGGGCGTGGTCTTTATCTCATCAACCAATCCTGCGACACAGTGGAGCACTGGCGCGGGCCGTTCGGCTTCTGCCTCGTCATGCTCCGCGCCACGCCGGGCGTCACCCGTCCCGCGGGCGAAAGCGAGAAAGTGGTCGAAGCCGCCATGGCTGAGATTTCCCAGTGCTACGAAAGCCTGGCCGCATTTTATCGTTTGGGCGATGCGTTGATTGCCGCGCAGCGCCTGCCCGACTTTTTCCACCAAGCCCTGGAGGACCTCGCCAAGGTCCTGCCCAACGACCGCCTGACCTTGTATTTTCACCCGAGTTTGCAGGCCTCCTTGCGGGATGATCTCGTGCGTTTGCCACTGGCGGATTTTGCCGATCCCGCCGGCACGGTGGTCGGACGCGTCATCGCCGAGGGTCGTGAAATTATCTGGCAGGGCGCCGATGAGATTGTCCCCGATGCCCGCTGGGGCGGCTACGAATGTGGCTTCAGCGTGCCTTTGCGCGCCGGTGGCACGACCCTCGGCGTGCTTACCCTGGCGCGGCGGCAGCGGCCTTACCTCCTGGCCGCGGAGCTGAGCACCGCCCGCACCTATGCGGATTTGTTTGGCATCGCGCTCGCCAACGCCAACAACGCCCTCGTCCGTGAGCGTGAGCAGCAGGCCCTGCGTGAGCTTGAAATCGCGGCTTCCATGCAGAACGATTTGCTCCCCCTGCCCACCGCCGCCCAGCAGCCCGGTTGGCGCGCCGTGGTGCGCCGTCGCATGGCCCGTACGGTGGCCGGGGATTATGTGGATTTTTGCCCCACGCCCGATGGCGGTCAGTTGCTGGCCATGGTGGATGTGATGGGCAAGGGTATGTCCGCCGCGCTATTTGCCGGCATGGTGCGCACCGCCTTGCGGATGCAGGTCGATGCCAATGCCCCGCTGGTCCGCTTGATTGGCGAGCTTAACAATGTGCTTTGCCGCCAGACGGGCGAGCTGACGCTTTTTGCCACCTGCGCCTTGGTCTATATCACTCCGGCGCGCGACCGGGCGCTCATCGTCAACGCCGGCCATTGCCCCGTGCTCTGGCTCGGCGCGGATCCCCGCAGCTCAGCCGCCGAGTTCGCGCCTTCCGGCCCTCCTTTGGGACTATACCCTGACCAGCATTACCAGGTGGAGGAACACGCCCTTGCCCTTGGCGACCAACTTGCTTTGGTGACGGATGGCCTCTATGAGTGGGAGTCCGGGGGCGATGCCGCTGGCGGCTGGTCTCGCTTGAGTCATCTGATCAAATCCCGCCGTCACGAAGGCGGCGAAGTCCTGTGGGACACCATCCAGCAGCGTATGCAGCAGGCTCTTCCCAATGAATCTGAACCACGCGATGACCAGACGCTCCTTGTCTGGCAGCGTCTGGCCTGAACTTTTTTCACCCTCCATGAAGACAATTCTCATCGCCGACGACGACCCCATGATGGTCAAACTGCTGGAGTTCAATCTCCGCCGTTCCGGCTACACTGTTCTCATCTGCCGCGACGGCCTCTCCGTTTGCGAGAAGGCCCGCGCTGGCAAGCCCGACTTGGTGATTCTCGACGTCATGATGCCTGGCCGCACCGGCCTGGAGCTGCTGGGTGATTTCAAGGTGGACCCGGCGCTCGCCGCCTTGCCGGTGTTGGTCGTGACGAGCGAGGGCAAGAGCAGCACGGAGGCGAGCCTGCTCGCCGCCGGCGCCCTGAATGTTTACACCAAGCCGTTCAGCCCCACTATGTTGCTCGACCGGGTGCGCCAATTGCTCGGCGAGACCGTTGAGGCCAAGAAATAACCGCCGCCTTGGCGTTTAATTCACCAGCAAACCGTCGCGCTGCATGATCGCGTGCGCTTCGCTGCTGCGCAGATAGTTTAAGAATTGCCACGCCTCGTCATTGTGCGGCGCATTGCGCGGGATGGCCACGTTGTACGCCACCGGCTCATAACTGCCGATGTCCAACGGGCCCAGGATGCGCACCTTCTTGCTGGCCACGGCATAGCTGGCATACGTGATGCCCGCCTGCGCCCGTCCATCGGTCACAGCGTTGATCACATCGGCATCGCTCGCTACAACGAGCAACTTTGGCTCCAAATTGATGGTTTGCGCCGCCGCCAGGCTCGCCAGGCTGGGCAGTGCGGGGTTGCTGGCGGGCGCGGCGCTCGGCTGCGCGCCGGGCGTTGTTTGGCTGGGCACCATATGCGTGTTGGTCAGCGCCTGGCGCGTGAGGTGGCCCAGCAGCAGGTTCGGGTTCGCCACGGCAATCTGGCGCACGCTGGCGCTCGCCAGTTCCTTGTAGTCCAGCGCGAGCTTCGAGTCGGGCGGGGCAATGACCATCAGTTGGTTGAGCGCAAGCAATTGGCGGCTCTGCGGGCTGATGGCATCCTTGCGGGCCAGGGCTTCCATGCTGGAGGCCTGGCTGGGCAGGTAGATGTCGAACGCCTTGCCGTCCTTCAAGTCTTGTTCAAGCTTGGCCGTATTGGCGATGGTCAGCTCAATGTCCACCCAGGGTTGGTGCCGGTGGTAGGCTTGGGCCAGGTCCCGCATGATGGGCGCAAAATTATCCGCCACGGCCACTTTGATGACCACGTGGTTCTGCGCGGGCTCCGTCGCGCAGGCAGCCAGTCCCAGCACGGCCGGGAGGAGGGCGGTAAACCAAAGGGCAAAGCGTCGCATGAATGGCTTGTGCTAATGCCCCGCGCCCCGCTTGGCAACGGCGATTTTCACGCCAGGCATTTTAAGAACCCGCGGGTCAGCGCCCGCTGGTCCAGGTCTTCGCCAATAAATACCAGCGTATTGCGCCGGGGCTCCGCGCCCCACGGGCCGGCCACATCGCCGCTGAAGAGCTGGTGCACGCTTTGCAGCAGGTATTTGTCCTTCACGCCTTTGATGGCGAGGAAACCCTTCAAGCGGTAGAGCCGGTCGCTTTCCTTCGCCAGCAGTTCTTCCAGCCAGGGGTTCACCTTGTCGAGGTCGAGGTCGCCGTTGACCTGGATGGTGAAGGACTTCACATGGCTGTCGTGGGTGTGCGCGTGCTTGAATCGCTCCGTGCGCGCGGGGGTGAAGGCCCGTCCTTCGCGCGAGAGGCCGCCGCCGTGCACCGTTATGTCATGGTGCGCGAACAACGCATACGCTCCGGCCTTGGGTAATTCGATGACAAAGGCGTTCATGTGCTCCGGCAGCGTCAGCTCGCGCAGTTTGCGTTCCGGCCGCAGCGCTGCGCCGGGGTGGGTTGCCTCGGCCTTGGTGCTGAACAGCGTATCGGCTTCCAGCACCGCCGCCTGCCAGGATTTTTCCGACGCCTCGCCCAGCGGCAGGCACGCAAACGTCATGGGGTGCGCATCGGCATCCGGTTCATGCGTATGTTCATGTTCGTGGGCCGGGTCATGGTGTTCATGGCCATGGTTGTGCCCATGGTCATGCCCGCAACCGCACTCCTCGCCATGCTCATGGTGGTGCTCATGCGCATGGTCATGCCCGTGGTCGTGGTCGCCGTCCTCATGGTCATGCTCATGCCCGCAGCAGGCATCATGATGCGCGGCCACGTCGGACACCGTCAATTTATACGCCCCGGCGGGCAGCGTGTACAACGCCGCCCAGGTGAAGGGATGCTCCGGCCGCGTGAAGTCGGGATCTAGCTCCAGTGCGCGCTCCAGGTCAAAGGCCCGCAGGTCCAGCACGTCCGTCGCCGCCACTCTTGCATGGTTTGTGCGGATGATATTCGCTGTGCGGTTGAGCCCCCGCAGCCGGTCTTCCAGACTGGTGAGGGTCTCTTTGTCCACCAATTCGGCTTTGTTCAGGATGATGACATCCGCAAAGCCAATCTGCTTCTGCGCCTCATCCTTGCTGTCCAGGTGGCGCGGCAGGTTCACTGCGTCCGCCATGGTGACGATGCCGTCCAGGCGGTACCGTTGCTGGAGCCCGGGGTCCAGCAGGAAGGTCTGAGCGATGGGGGTCGGGTTGGCCAGGCCGGTGGTTTCCAGGATGATGTAGTCGTAAACTTTGTTTTGTTCGCCAAATTCCTGCAGCACGCGCAGGAGGTCGCCGCGCACCGTGCAGCAGACACACCCGTTGCTTAGCACCTGCTCCTCCGCGCCCACGATGATCGCGTGGTCGATGCTCACTTCGCCAAATTCATTTTCGATGACGGCAATGCGCTTGCCCGGCAATTGCGCCAACAGGTGGTTGAGCAGCGTTGTTTTGCCGGCGCCCAGAAAGCCCGTGAGCACGGTCACGGGCGTCGGCGCGGCGGGCGTTGCGGCGGGGCCGGCAAAAGGCGAGGGCGAGGCGGGCGGATGGGCGGGCATCCCTCCAACCTGCCCGCGCGCAGGCCTCGCCCGCAAGTAAAAATTATGTCTTCCCGCCTCCCTTGGGGAAACACCCGCTTCTGGTTGGTGTTTCCATTGCTTTAAGGCAAAAGGCTGTTATATTTCCGCCTAATTGCCAATTTGTATCCCATGAGCACCAAACTCCTCTCCCGTCTGGCCTCGGCCGTTTTTCTCACCCTCGCTGTCGCCTTGCGCGCGGCGGACGCTCCCGCCCCCGCTGCGGGCCCCGGCATCAGCCAGCAGGTGCAGGAGATTGTCGCCAAGATCAACGCCAAGCTGCAAAAGGGCTTGAATAAAGAGTCAGACCTGGCGGACGAAATCGCCGCGTTCAACCGCGTCATCGCTGCGCATAAAAGCGAGAAGACCAACGAGGTCGCCACGGCGGAATATATGAAGGACGCCTTGTATATCCAGGTTTTGGAGGAGCCGGCAAAGGGTCTCGCCGCCTTCAAGCAGCTGGCCAAAGACTACCCGGACACCAAAGTCGGCCAGGAGGTCGCCAAGCTGCTGCCCCAGTTGGAGGCGCAGATCGCCGCGCAGGCCAAGGCGGAGGAAATGAAACGCAACCTCGTGGTCGGCAAACCATTCCCGGAATTTGCCGTCGCCGCCGGCCCCGTCAAGGATATCGCGGGCGCGCCGCTTTCCGTGGCGCAATACAAGGGCAAGGTCGTCCTCATCGATTTCTGGGCCACGTGGTGCGGCCCCTGCATGGAGGAGATGCCCAACGTCATCGCCGCCTATAACAAATACCATGCCCGCGGCTTTGACATCATCGGCGTCAGCCTCGACCAGCCTGAAGGCCTGGCCACGCTGCCCGCGTTTTTGAAGGAACACCAGATGCCTTGGCGGCAATACTGCGACGGCAAATTCTGGAGTAATGAGTTGGCCGTGAAATACGGCATCATCTCCATTCCGGCCAGCTACCTCCTCGATGGCACCGGCAAGATCATCGCCGTCAGCCCGCGTGGCGCCTTGCTGGCGCCCGCGATTGAGGCCGCCCTCGCTGCCGCCGGCAAAAAGTAAGCCGGGTTGCTTGCCTTAATCCTTCCCGCGCGCTTCCTCGCCCCATTTTAGTTTTCCGCGCAGGATGTCAAAGTGCGAGTGTCCGGGCGGTTGCAGCAGCGCCAGCGTGCGCTTGTCTAGCGCGACTTCGAGCGGCAACGCCTGGCCGCCCTCAAAACAGGGTTGACCATCGCGGGTGACGGCCGGCGCCGTGCCGGGTTCGCTGCCGCGGATTTCCAGGCGCGTATCACCCGAGAAAATCACCGATCGGTTCGTCAGCGTGTGCGGGCAGATCGGCGTCAGCGCCACCACTTGCGCGTGCGGATGGATGAGCGGGCCCCCAGCGGACAGATTGTACGCCGTCGACCCCGTGGGCGTGGTGATCAGCAACCCGTCCGCATAATATTCGTTCACAAATTTGCCGCTGGAGAAAACTTGCAGCGAGATCAACCGCGACTGGCCGGGGTGTTTCAGCACAATATCATTGAGTGCCAGGGCCACGCGCCCGTCCGCTGCCTGGGCCCGCAGCAGCGTGCGCCGCGCCAGGTGGTAATCGCCCGCCAGCAATCGCGCAAAAATCGTCTTGGCTTCCTTCACGGGAATGGTGGCCAGGAAACCCAGTTTGCCTTGGTTGATGCCGCACACCGGCACCTGCGCCGCTACGGCTTCGCCCACCACGCTCAACAGGGTCCCGTCTCCGCCCAGCACGCAGCACGCGTCAAAACCTTTCAGGAAGCCGGCCGGGATGGGAAAGGCGTCGGTCAACGCAATCTCGACTTTCTTCGATTGCGCAATTTTGGCCAGAGCCTTGGCCAGGGCCGCCGCTCCGGGCTTGGTGCGGTTGACCACCAGCGCGACGCGGCGCAAGGGCTTGGAGGAGGCGGACATGGCAAAAATACAATCCCACTCGCAGTCAAAAGGAAAGCCAGGAATGACTGGAGTGAAGCCGGTGACGGGGGTCCTTCTGGCGCGCGCAGCCCTACAACCCCGCTGGGGCGACTGGCGTGCCGTCCACATGGTAGTTTGGGTTCAGTTCCAGGCGGAGATAGTCGTACACCACGCCGCTTTGCACATCGCCCGCCGGGATGGTCAGCGTCATTTCATTTTCACCGGCTTTAAGGTGTTGTGCATCGAACGTCAGCGTGCGTTCCTGCCAGATGCCCTTGTCCGTGTTGTAGCGGATGGCATTGGTGCCCACGATGGGCGCATTGCGCGCGTTGCTGTTGTCGCCCACGGCGCCGACCCTCTCGCCGTTGACGGCCACGGCCAGCGGGCGTCCACCATCGGCTCCGGCCAGCGCCACGCGCAACGCCGCATAGCCGGGCATCGCCTTGGGCAGGGTGAATTTGATGGTCCACGTGGTCGCATGGCCGAAACCATAGTTGCGCCACGGGCCAGTCTGGTCTGTTTGCGGGAATTCTTCCAGCGATTCCGCTTTTACCCAGCCGAAGCGTTGGTTGGCGGGGTCTTTCGCGGCGGGGTTGACGAATGACAAATTGTCCGCGTGTGGCACTTGCTCGAAGAACCAATCTTTGTGATAGTCGCTCTTGCCGATGGTGTACGTCAGATCGTTGGGGTAGAGCAGGGCATAACGCAGGTTCCAGCCCCAGAGCCAATAGTTGTCGCCATCGCCCTTGAATAATTCGCTGGAGTTGCGGTTCGGGTAGCCAATTTCCCATACTTGCGTGCCATAGCGCACCGGTGTCCAGGCCACTTGGCCCAGGTCCGTTGTCTTGCCGGCTTCCACGGTGATATTGGCCTGCGCCAGCTCGCCCAGCACGCCGTCCGCCCACGCGTGCAGCGTATAGTGGCCGGGGCGGATGTCCGTGATGGTAAACTTTCCATCCTCCGCGCCGTCATTCCAGAATTGGTAGAATTTCGCATCATGCGCGTAGTCGATGGTGCGTGTGCCGCCGCCAAAGCCGGCTGCTGCGTAATCCGGGTGCGCAAGGCCGACCATGAGGTGCGGCAGCAATTTACTGGCTCCCGCCGGCGCCAGCGGATCGTGGAGCGCAATCTGCCCCGTCACCGCGCCGCGCTCGTTTTTATGCGGATAGTCCACGCCATTCACCCACGCATACGGCCACTGCGCCCGTTCTGCTTTCGCCTGGCGCAGGGCATCCTGCCAGAGGGCCGTGGCATTGTCTTTCCAGGCCTTGGGCACCTGCGGGTCCCCGGTGCTGGCAGCCAGGGTGGCGAGCTCGGCCGGGCTTGGCGTGGCCAGGCCGTCCAAGGCATTGACGTAAACAAAAATCGGCCCGATGACTTTGCTCCATTCCTCACCTTCGGCGATGCTGCAGGTCGCCCCGCCGCCGTAGTGGGTGCCGCGCCAGTAATCCAGAATGATGGGCGCCGGGTTGGCGTTGTCGCCAAAGTGTGCGTCCAGTTCCTGCTTCGACGCTCCGCCGCTCAAAAATTCAATCGTGGGGTTGATGAACCACACGCCCGCGTGCGTCTTCGTGCTCGACCAGCCGTACGCCGGGGTAGTGTACTGCACCGCGCTGTAGCTGTATTTGTGCTCCACCGAATTTTTGTACACCCCCTGGCTCATGATGCGCTGCTCCTTGGCGTGCACGACCACGCCCGTGCCCCAGTCGGTCGGCGCGCATTCGAGCATATTGCGGTCCTGGTCCACGGAGATCCAGTCGTAGCTGCGGTCGAACACCAGGATGAAGCGGCTCTCGCCAATGCTCGCCGGCCCATACGCCGCCGGGTGGGAAAAAATCGCATACGTGTACACGCCGCTTTCGCCCTGGCCCAGCGCCACGCGGATTTCCAAATCAATATTTGCCGTCCCATTGGCCGAACCGGGCGACCCCACCGACAACGGCACTTGCCCGCCCGTCACGCCCTTCACCGCCACTTCCGCGCGCGCGCCATTATTCTTTGCCGGGTCGATGGTCACTGTCTGCGTCAGGCCGTTCACCGTCGCGGCGGCGGAGGGATCCTCCTCCCAATTGCCCAGGAACCGCTGCGGCACATCGCCGCCTGCGGGATCGTTGACCAATACAAATGACATCTGGCCCGAGCGCTTTTGCACGGTCGCGCGGACAATGCCGTTGTCGAGCGTCCAAGTTGCGCCATTGTCAGTTAGCGTCACCGGGGTGGCCACGGTCTGTTTCTTGATTGTCGGCCCGGTCTCAGCGCCGTGGAGCCTGGGAAGAGTGGGCGCAACCAGCGCCAAAGCAGCGGCGCCAACCGCGAAGCTACAGCGAAACCAGCTATGCAAAGGCAGGACGTTCATGGGGCGGCCTTTCCTTGAAGGGGGTGGGGGATAATAAGAGTTAATCCGAGTTATGGTCGGAAGGAAAGCTTCGGTTTCATGGGGGCCCACGTCGCCCTAAAGTTTAGCCTTTCATCCATCCGGCCAGAAATTCCTTGTTCCCATCGCCGCCGTGGATGGGCGATTCCATCTCGCCGAATAATTGGGCGTCCGCCAATTCCGCAACCACGAAATTTTTGATGTCGTTCAAAATGCGTTGATGAATCGCGGCATCGCGGATGATGCCTTTTCCGTCGCTGGCTTCCGCGCGGGTGGCCTCAAACTGCGGTTTCACCAGCGCGATTAATTTCCCACCCCGGTCCACCCGCGCCCACGCGGCCGGCAGGATTTTCGTGAGCGAGATGAACGACACATCAATGACCGCCAGATCATAAACTTCCCTCGGTAATTTCACATTTTGCAGTTCGCGCGCGTTGATTTTTTCAAAATTTGCCACGCGGGGATCCCCGCGCAGCTTGGCGTGCAGCTGCGCGCGGCCCACATCCACGCACGTCACGTCCGCCGCACCGCGTTGCAGCAGGCAATCCGTGAAGCCGCCCGTCGAGGCGCCCACATCCAGCGCGTGCAGTCCATTCACCTCCACCGCAAATTTGGCGAGAAAGCCTTCGAGCTTTTCTCCGCCACGGCTCACAAATCGCGGCGGTTGGTCCACGCTTAAAGGCGCCTCGGCGGCCAATAATTGGCTCGGCTTGCTCACGACATTGTCTGGCCCACTGCGCACTTCGCCGGCCAGAATCAAGGCCTGCGCCCGGCTGCGGCTCTCCACCAAACCCCGCTCCACCAGCAATTGGTCCGCCCGCACCCGTTTGGGTGAAGTGGGGGAAGGCGGTTTTTGCGGCATATCGGCCATGAGATTAGTTTTACGAGGAGAAATCAATGTTCACTGAACTAAAAATCAGTGAACATATAGGGTAAAATCGGCAAAAAATCTTCGGTAAATCGCTTGACGTGGGTCATAGTGGTGGAATATGGGTAATAGTGGAGCAAGTAATGGGCTCACCCTCCAACAATGACAGCGCAAGACAAAGGTTTTTACGTCGGCACGTTTCGGCATTCTTTGGATGCCAAAAATCGTCTGACTGTGCCTGCGAAATGGCGCTTCCCGGGGGACGATGCGGAGGGCTCTTATCTCGCTTTGCCGAACCCCAATGGCAGTATCACGGTGTATCCTCCGCGGATGACGGCGGCGCTGGAAGAGAAGGTCGCCAACGTCTCGATGCTGGCCGACAAGGACGAGCTGGCCGCGCTTATCAATTTGTTCGCGACGGGCGACCGTTTTGGCTGCGACGCCCAGGGCCGTATTGGCCTGCCCGAGGGCCTCAAGGCGCACGCGGGTTTGGACAAGGAAGCCGTCCTCGTTGGCACCATCACCACTTTTCATATCTGGACGCCCGCGCGCTTCACCGCGCTTACCGCCGCGACGCCCGGCAAACCCACTTTCGATCCCGCCATCTTGCGCAAATACGGCCTCTAGGCGCTTGCCCGCGCCCCTGACCTCCGGCCGCTCATTTCCGCGTTTCATCCGCCCACCATACACAAGATTTTCCAAACCTAAACCCAAAACCATGAACTACGCATCTCATCCGATTGCCCGCCGTCCCTTGCTGCGTTCATTGCGCGGTGATGCCGAGCCTTGGCAATACGTCGGCTACACCATTCCTTCTCGCGCCCTTTTCGACCCTGCTCCTGGCGGCCGCCGCCGCGCCTCCCTCAAAGTCAACGCCGCCGGCTGGCGGGTCCTACTCAATGTATTGCGGATTAGATAGTCCCCCGCGCGCCCGCGCTGACCGCCCAGGCTCGGCCTCGCCGACGCCGGACGGCCAGGGTCTGCGCGCGGACGCATCCGGCGGCCACTTGCCGGTGCTGAAGACTGAAGTCCTCGAACTCCTGCAAAACAACCAGTCGGCCAAGCCTGCCCACTACCTCGATTGCACTTTCGGCGGTGGCGGCCACACCCGCGCCTTGCTGGAAGCCGACCCCGCCGCCCGCGTCACCGCCCTCGACCGCGACCCCGCCGCCCAGCCTCGTGCCGCCGTCCTCGCCGTTGAATTTCCCGGCCGCTTTGCCTTTCATGACCTTTCCTTTTCGGGGTTGGATAAACTGAATGAAACCGGATACGCCGGGGTCGTATTTGACCTCGGCGTATCTTCCTTTCAGCTCGATGAGGCGGCGCGTGGTTTCTCCTTCCGCCAGGCCGCCCCCGCGGATATGCGGCTCGACCCGCGCGCGGGCATCCCCGCCGCCGATTTTCTCGAGCAAGCCACCCGCGACCAATTGGTCTCCGCCGTGCGCGATGCCGGTGAGGAACCCCGTTGGAAGCGCGTCGTCGAGGCCATCCTGCGCTCGCGCGGCACCGGCCGCCTGGCCCGCACGGACACTCTGGCCGAACTCGTGGCCGAAGCCGTCGGCGGCCCGCCCTCGCGCATCCATCCCGCCACCCGCACTTTCCAAGGCTTGCGCATCACGCTGAACGCCGAGCTCGATGAGCTGGCGGCCGCGCTGCCCAAGGCCGTGGCCCGGCTCGCTCCCGGTGGCGTGCTGGCCGTCATCAGCTTCCACTCGCTCGAAGATCGCATCGTCAAACGCTTTCTCAACCGCCTCTGTGGGCGCGCCGAGCACGCGGGCGATGCGACCCCCGCGCAAGACCGCACGGCTCACGCCGAGCTGTTGACGCGCCGGCCGGTGAACCCCACCGAGGCCGAAATGCTGGCCAATCCTCGCAGTCGCTCCGCCCATCTGCGCGCCGCGCGCCTGTTCAAAACCACCGCAAAATCCTGAGGGGAATTTTTTGAGATATTTAATATCACTAAAATTTATCGAAAAATTTCCTTTGGTTTAACCTGATTTTTAACCCACCATGAACGAAAACCGCCCTTCCTGGCTCCGCCTCCTCCCGCTCGGGCTGTTCCTGTTGCTCCTTACCGGCGCGGCCCTGGCTTCACTTGCAGTCATTAATATCCGGCAGGACAAGGCTCGCCTCGCTGCCGCCACCTACAAGCTGCACAACGAATTCGCCGAGACCAGCCGCCACCTCCAGGAGATGACGGCCAGTGTGGCCGCCGCCATCCAGCCGGCCACGTTGCGGGCCCGGGTGGGCACCACGCTGGCCCCGATGGTGGACAAGAATATCGTCTGGGTCCGCCCCGGCACCGTGCCGGCTTTCGAGTCCCGGCCCCTGGCAGCTCTGCCCACCGCCCGCTTTGCTTTTGCTGAACCTGCCTCCACGCACCTGTCTCAATGAGCCGAGCTTTCCTGCCCCCGCGCCGCTTTGGCTGGATGACGACCGTCATCCTGCTGGGCTTTGCCGTGCTCCTGGGCAAGCTCTTCCAGCTTCATGTGCTTAAGCATAATGAGTATGAGGCGGTCGCCGAGCACAGCCGCGAGAAGTTTATTGTCGAACACGCCCGCCGTGGCATGATTGTGGACCGTAATCTTAATATCCTCGCCACCACGCGCACCGTGGTCGAGCTGGGGGTGGACCCGCAGATGGTCGTCGAGGGCGATGCCGCCAAACTCCCGGCCCTGGCGCAGTTGATTGGGGTGCGCCTGGCGGATTTGCAGCAGGCCTTTGCCCCCGCCATGCGCGATGTGCAGACTTCGGATGGCGTCAAGCAGGAGCCGGTGCGCTGGGTCGTCCTGAATCCGGAGGTCGAGGAGTCCGTTTACCAGAAAGTCACGGCCCTCGGCATCAAGGCCATTTACGGCAACCGGCAGTACGACCGTGTGTATCCCGGCGGCGACCTTGCCGCGCACGTGCTGGGCTATATGCCCAAGCGCACCAACGCCTCCGCCGGCCATGAGGCCCCGCAGGCTGGCATTGAGAAGACGATGAATTTCTACCTCCAGGGCCAGGATGGCTGGAAGGAAGCCGAACTCGACGGCCACCACCACGAGCTCGCGCAGTACACCCGTGAAGTCCTGCCCACTGACGGCCTTAATGTGGAGCTGACGATTGACCAGCTGCTTCAGGATGCCGCGCAAAAGGAAGTCGATCGCCTCGTCAAGGAATACCAGCCCGAAGGCGTGACCATCATCATGAGCGACCCGGCCACCGGGGAAATCCTCGCGCTCGCCAACTACCCGACTTTTGACCCGAACCATTATGGCGACTCCCCGATGGTGAACCTCAAGAACCGCGCCATTTCCGACGTGTTTGAGCCGGGCTCCACCTTCAAGGTCATCACCGCCGCTGCGGCACTTAATGAACACATTGTCCGCCCCAGTGACACTTTTGACTGCGCGAATCCCACCATCAGCTATCTGGGCCGCATCTTGAAGCTGCCTGTGGACGACGAGCACAACGGCGTGCTCACCGTGGCGGAGATTGTCGAACGCTCCAGCAATCGTGGCGCGGCCAACATCGGCGTCAAGATGGGGCCGGAGCTGTTGCATAATTACGCCGCCGCCTTTGGCTTCGGCCAGTTGACGGGCCTGGGCCTGCCGGGTGAGTCCCGGGGTGTGCTGCACAGTGTGGCCGATTTTGACCGCGACAGTCTGATGATCACGCGCATGCCCATGGGTCACTCGGTGGACGCCACCGCGATGCAGGTCCATCAAGCCATGACGGTCGTGGCCAACCACGGCGTGCTCATGCAGCCCCGGCTCGTGCGCCGCATCTTCGACTCCAAAGGCGAGACCGTGCTCGACTTTACTCCCATTCCGGAGCGGCGCGTCATTTCCGCCAACACCGTTGTGCAACCGGGGTACATGAACGACATCCTGAGCTCCGTGGTCAGCAGCGACGGCACCGCCGTTCGCGCCAAGTTGCCCGACATCAATGTCGCGGGCAAAACGGGCACCGCGCAGAAGATCATCAACGGCAAATATTCCAATGAGCACCACGTGGCCACCTTCTCGGGTTATTTCCCCGTGGAGCGCCCCCGCTTGGTCATCACCGTGATTGTGGACGACGCCCGTATGCGCGGCACCGCTTTTGGTGGTCTGATCTCCGCCCCCGCTTTTGAGCACGTCGCCGCCACGGCCGTGCAATATCTCGGCATCCAGCCGCCCGGCGGGCGCAACAACCTGACCGCGATGAAAGGAGACAACCTTGATTGGTTTCGCTAGTCTTGAAAACAGCCTTGGCATCAGCCCCTTCCTCATGGCCGCGCGCATGGCGGCTGTGGCCGAGGGCGACCGCCGCGGGCGTGCCAGCATGGATAATTCCCTGAAGACCCTCCTCACCAGCACCACCGTGCTGGCGTTGCGTGGCGATACCGACCGGGCCATTACCAGCCTGGTGACGGACAGCCGCCGGGTCGTGCCGGGCGCCTTGTTTTTTGCCCTCGAAGGCGCGCGGATGAACGGCGCCGATTTCATCGAGGAGGCCGTGAGCCGCGGCGCCGTGGCCGTGGTCTCCACCCGCCCGCCCTCCAAGGTCACGCCCGTGGCCTGGGCCCAGGTGCTCGACGTGCGCGTGTCCATGGCCGAGATTGCCCGCCGCTTCTACCGCAATCCGGACGATGCCTTTTTCCTCACCGGTGTCACCGGCACGAACGGCAAGACTACCGTGTCGATGATGACGCAGTTCCTCCTCAAACAGCCGGATGCCCCCTGCGGCCTGATTGGCACCGTCCGCTATGAGATCGGCCAGCGCACCCTCCCTTCTTATAAGACGACACCGGAGTCCGTGGATTTGTTCGCCCTGTTCGACCAGATGCGCGAAGCCGCCTGCCAGGCCTGCGCCATGGAGGTCAGCTCCCATGCGCTTGCCCAATCCCGCGTGCACGGCGTGCGGTTCGATGCCGTGGCCTTCACCAATCTGACGCAAGACCACCTCGACTACCACGAGACGCTGGAAAACTATTTTAACGCCAAGGCCAAGTTGTTCACCGGCGAATCCGGCCACCAGGCCCACGTCGCCGTGGTGAATATTGACGACCCCTATGGCCGCGTGCTCGTGGAGCGCCTGCCCGAAGGCGTGGAGGCAGTGACCTACGGATTCTCCGCTTCTGCCAGCCTGCGGGCGGTGAACGTCGTGCTTTCCCCCGGTGGCAGCCAGTGCGAGGTGGAGTGGGAGGGCGGCCGTGCGCGCCTCGCCCTCGGTCTGCCGGGCCGTTATAATATTCTCAACGCCTTGTGCGCTCTGGGCCTGGCCCGCGCTGCCGGCAAAGATTTGAATGTGCTTGTGCCTCGTCTCGCCCAGTTCCCCGGTGTCCCGGGCCGCATGGAGAAGATCGAGGCCGGCCAGCCTTTCCAAGTGCTTGTCGATTACGCGCACACCGACGACGCCCTGACTCACGCGCTCACCATGCTGCGCGATGTTTGCGCCGGCCGCCTGCTCGTTGTGTTCGGCTGTGGCGGCAACCGCGACCGCGCCAAGCGCCCGCGCATGACGGCCGCGGTGCAACGCTGGGCCGATTTTGCCTGGGCCACCGCCGACAACCCGCGCAAGGAAGCGCTCACCCAGATTTTTGACGATATGCGCGGCGGCGTCACCGCCCCCACGCGCATCCGTTTTGTGGACGACCGCCGCCGCGCCATCGCCCTCGCGCTCGAATCCGCCCAGCCCGGCGACTGCGTGCTCATTGCCGGCAAAGGCCACGAGACCTACCAGGAATTTGCCGACACCGTCGTGCCGTTTGACGACCGCCAGGTCGCCCGTGATTTGCTCAATTGGCGCCACCGTGCGTCTTCACCCTCCGCGTGAACCTTTCCCCAACTTTCGCTCGCGCTATGCCGCTTTTTGACCCAGCCGATCTGGCCGCTTGGACCGGCGGGCACTGGCATGGCTCCGCCCCGGAATCCCTGGGCCCCCTTGCTGCCGACACCCGCAAGCTGCGCGCCGGCGAGGTCTTTGTCGCCCTGCAGACACCCCGCCGCGATGGTCACGACTTTTTGGAGACCGCCCGCGCCGCCGGTGCTTCCGCCGCCATTGTCGCGCGCGTGAATGACAAGATCAATTTGCCGCAGTTGCTCGTGGCTGACCCTGCACAGGCCTGGCGCGCCGCGGCCGCGGGCCATCGCGCCCAGTTCCCGGGCCAGGTTATCGGGGTCACCGGCAGCGCCGGCAAGACTTCCACCAAGGAGCTCCTTCGCCTCATTCTCGCGCCCGCCGTGCACGTCACCCACGCCAATGAGAACAACCTGCTCGGCGTGCCGCTGACGCTCTGTGGGCTCGACCCGGTGGCCCATCGCTACGGAGTCATTGAGGCGGGCATTAGCGAACGCGGTGAAATGGCCGAGCTGGCCAAAATGATCCAGCCCGATATTGCGGTGGTCACGTTGGTGGCGCCCGCGCACTTGGAAAAACTCGGCTCCGTGGAAGGTGTGGCCCACGAGAAGGCGCGCCTGGCCCAGGCGGTGCGCCCCGGTGGTTGGGTCGTCCTGCCTTCCTCGTGTCTCGAGTATTATGTTTTTCGGCGCCTTCCCGTCCAAACGGCGGTTGTTGCCCCGGCTGATGGCCCGGTGCCGGCCGGCCCCTCGGCGCGTCTTTTCCTTTACCGGGCCGAGTATCGCCCGGCGGCGGGCTGGCGGCTTGAGGTTTTCGAAACCGGCGGCGAATCGCGCGTTTGGTCCCTCCCGGCGGAGATGACGCCTGGCCTCGCCGCCAATGCGGCTTTGGCCGTCGTCACAGCCCAGTTGCTCGGCGTCGATGACGCCAAGGTGCAGCAGGCTCTCACCGCGTGGAAGCCCGCTGCCTTGCGCGGCGAATTGCTCCAGCACGGCGACAAGATTTTCCTCGCCGATTGCTACAACGCCAATCCTTCCTCCATGGCCGATGCGCTGGCCGGTTTCGCCTTGCGCGCCCCGGCCGACCTCGCCCGCCTCTATATATTAGGCAGCATGGCGGAGCTGGGGCCCAACGCCGCCGCGTTGCACCGCACGAGTGTCGCGGGGTTGCGCCTGCGCGCGCAAGACCGCGCGCTGTTCATCGGCCCGCACGCGGAGGATTACCAGGCCGCCTTGATGGCCACCGGCCATTCCCGCGCGCAAATCAGCGTCGCCTCGCTTGAATTGGCCGGGGCCGAGATCGCCATTTTTTCCGGAGCCGTGTTTTTGAAGGGCAGCCGCGCCTACGCGCTGGAGCAATTGCTGCCGCAAAATTTGCGTGAGGGCAAGGAGGCCCATGCCGCATGCTAGTCTGGCTCGCCGATTTGGAGAAATTCTGGGGCCCGCTGCGCCTCTTCCGCTACGAAACCTTCCGCGCCTTGGGCGCCGCCGCCACGGCCCTGCTGCTCGGGTTTTTGCTGGCGCCCTGGCTGTTTGGCAAATTGCGCGCGCTCAAGGCCGCGCAGTCGTTTCGTGACGAGTCGGACATGGGCAAAATCACCCACCAGCGCAACCTCGCCAAGGTGGGCACGCCGACGATGGGCGGCCTCCTCATCTACGCCGTCGTCATGGCCAGTGTGCTGCTCTGGGCCCGTTTCAATGTCTATATTGCCGTGTGTCTGTTGATGTTCACGGGGCTCGCTGGCATCGGGTTTGCCGACGATTATTTGAAGGTCACCAAGAAAAATAGCAAGGGCCTCTCCAGCCGCTGGAAGCTGTTGGGCCAGGCACTGCTGACGGCGGCGGCCGTGGGCCTGCTCTATGGCAATGTGGACACAAACACGACCATGAGTTCGCTTTGGGCGCCCTTCATGAAGGGTCCGTTGATTCAGGATATGCCCATCTGGTTTGCCGCGCCATTTTTCTTCTTTGTCATGGCCGGTTCCAGCAACGCCATCAATCTGACGGACGGCGTCGATGGCCTGGCCATTGGCTGCACCGTCACGGTGGCGCTGGTTTATGCCATTTTCGCCTACTGCGCCGGCAACGTGCGCATCGCCGATTATCTGAACATCGCTTATGTGCCGGGGGTGGGGGAGCTGGCCATTGTCTGCACGGCGCTCGTCGGCGGCGGCTTGGTCTTTTTGTGGTACAACGCGCATCCGGCCTCCGTCTTCATGGGCGACACCGGCTCGCTCGCGCTCGGCGGCATCATCGGTGCGGTGGCGTTCATCACGCAGCAGCCCTTCACGCTGGTCATCGTGGGCGGCATTTTTGTGATGGAGGCCGGTTCGGTCCTCCTGCAGGTGGCCTCGTTCAAGCTGCGCGGCGGCAAGCGCATCTTCCTGAAGTCGCCCATCCACCACCATTTTGAAATGCTCGGCTGGCCCGAATCGCAGCTCGTCATCCGCTTTTGGATTTTGTCCGTGCTCTTCGCGCTCGCCGGCCTCAGCACTTTGAAACTGCGCTAAACCTGCGTTATATTCCTTTCTTTTCCATGCAACTGCCTTCCGCCATCGCTTCCCATGCCCGCCGCCCCGTCGCGGTTCTGGGCTACGGCATCAGCGGTCAGGCCGCCGCCAGTCTGCTCAAACAGTGTGGATGCATCGTTGAGGCTTATGACGAGAAGCCCTCCCCGGGTATTCGCGGCGAATTCGGCCCCACCGAGGCCCGGCAGCATGGTTTGGTGGTCTATAGCCCGGGCTTTCGCCAGGAGCACCCGTGGTTGCAGGCCGCCCGCGCCGCGGGTTGCCACTGTGTGGGCGAGCTCGATTTTGCCTCCTTGTTTTGGCAGGGCCGCCTCATCGCCGTCACCGGCACCAATGGCAAGACGACCTTGACCGAATTCCTCGCCACCGCGCTCCGCCGCCAGGGCCTTTCCGCCGTGCCCGCGGGCAACATCGGCCATCCCTTGTCCCGTCTCGATGACTTGACGGACACGCGCGACCGCATTGCCGTGTGCGAGATCAGTTCTTTCCAGGCCGAGGGTCTGCACTATTTGCGTCCCCATGCGGTGTTATGGACGAATTTTGACGAAGACCACCTCGACCGCTACGCGGAGTTGCGCGATTATTTTGAGGCCAAGTGGAATCTCATCGACCGTCTGGCCGCGCCCCAGCTCGTTGTCGGCGAAAGCGTGGTGCAGGCGGCCCGCCAGTTCCGGCATGATCTGCCCGCTTACGCCAAGATCGTCCGCCGCGAAGGCGCCCGCCAGCAGGTGCCCGCCGGTTCTGTTTTCGACACCCAGCCGCAGAGCGAGAATTACCTGGTGGCCCGCGCCTATTGGGAACTCGCCGGCCTTCCGCTCAAGGTGCTCGAGGAAACTGCGCAGTCCTTTTCCACCCGCCGCCACCGGCTGGCCCGCGTCGTCGAGTGGGAAGGCGTCACGTATTGGAATGACTCCAAGGGCACCAACTTCCACGCCACACTCGCCGCGCTCGAGACATTTGCGCAGCCCGTCGTCTGGATCGGCGGCGGTAAATCCAAGGGTGGCGACATCGAGGGGTTTGCCGGCCGTGCCGCGGGTCGCGTGCGCGAGGCCTTCCTTATCGGCGAAACCGCCGGCATCCTCGCCGCCAGCCTGCACAAGCGCGGCGTGCCCGCGACGATTTGCGAATCGCTGCGCGAGGCCGTGCAAAAGGCGCACGACACCGGCCGCCACAGCGCTCCCTCCCAGGTGCTCTTCAGTCCTGGTTTTTCCAGCTTCGATATGTTTCACGACTACGCCGAGCGCGGTCTCGCCTTCGAACAGGCGGTTTTGGGTTTGAAGGCCGCGCGTCCCGGCGTTATTACCGAAGCGTCGCCCGCCTGACGCCGCCCGCCGCTGCTTTTCTCCACGCCCACACCTCCCTTATTCATCTGTCCTCCCATGAACACCCAACATAAAAAGCTCCTGGCCATCGCCGCCGTCATCCTTTTCCACGGCGCGGTCATCACCGTCATGCTCGCGCAGCATGGTTGCAAGTCCGACGGCACCAAGCCCAGTAGCAGCAATGCGGATGCACCGGTCCCAGCCCCGGCGGCCTTGCCCGCGCCCGCTCCCGTCATCGCCGACACTGGTTTTTCCGCCCCCACGCGCCCGGAAGCGGCGGCGCCTCTTCTGCCGCCCGCGCCCACGCCGGTCGTGCAGATGGCCGAGCCCTTGTATGTCCCCGCGCCCACGCCGAGCCCGTCGAGCGCCATCACCGCGGCCATTCCTCCTTCCTCCGGCCCGGCGGTTAACTACGTCGTTTCCAAGGGTGACACGCTGACGACCGTTGCGCGCCAGAACGGCATCACGGTGGCCGAGCTCGTCGCCGCCAATGCCCCAAAGGTGACCAGCGCCACCAAGTTGCAGCCGGGTATGTCGTTGAATATTCCCAATCACAAAGGTCCGGCCCTGGCCTCATCGTCCGCTCCGACCGTTACGGACAGCGGCACCACTTATAAAGTCGTCAGTGGTGACAGCCTGAGCAAGATCGCCAGCAGGAATCACACGACAGTCAAGGCGCTGCGCGAACTCAATAATTTTTCCTCGGACAATCTTTCCATCGGCCAGGTGGTGAAGTTGCCCGCGGTTGGCGCGGCCGCTCCCGCTCCTCTCGCCGGCTCGGCTCCGGCTCCCGCCGCCGGTGCGGAGGGCACGTACACCGTCAAGAGTGGCGACTCCATCGACAAAATCGCGCGCACCTTGCACATCAACTCCAGCGAGTTGCTCGGTCTCAATGGCCTCACCTCGCAGACCGCCGGTTCCATCCGCCCGGGCCGCGTTTTGAAGTTGCCGGCTGGCACCCATGCGCCCGCCACGCCCGTGACGACGGCCGACGCGCTGCCTCCGCCCGTCACTTCCCACGTGACCCTGACCTCGCCTTCGGCTCCTCCGCCGGTGACGACTTCGGTGACCGCCTTTCCTTCCACCGGTACCAGCGCCCCGCCGCTGACCCCGGTGCAGTAATTTCCGCCCTTTCTATTATTATACTGCGTTTCGCATGAATGCCGCCGCCGCTACCTTGCCGCGTCCGCGCTCCCGGGGGATTGCCCCGGGAAGCATCATCCTGGCCTGCGCCATTGCGCTGACGTTGCTCGGTCTGGTGGTGTTGAGCAGCGCCGGCCAGGGCGCCAAAGCAGCGGCGACGGACCCCTTGCTCTTTTTTCACAAACAATTGGTCTATTGTATGCTGGCCGTGGTTCCGTTTGCGGTGATGTCCACCATCCCGCTCGACAAACTCCGGCGCCTGACGTGGATTATCGGCGTGGCGACCGCCTTTACACTCGCGGCGGTGCTCAGCTCCCACATCGGCACGGTGCACGGCGGCGCGCGGCGGTGGATTGAATTTCACGGTCTGCGCATCCAGCCGTCTGACCTTGGCAAGCTTGGCCTGGTCATCTGCCTGGCCAGCTATCTGTCGGCGAATCAACGCGTCATCACCACCTTCTGGCGTGGTTTCGTCATCCCGATGCTCATCACCGGTCTCTTCGCCGCCTTGATCATCAAAGAGCCTGATTTTGGCACGGCTGCACTCTGCGGGATGGTGGGCTTCACCTTGATGTTTCTGGCCGGTACCCGCCTGTTGTACCTCGTTCCTTGTGTGGCTTCAGGCGCGGCGGTGTTTTCCCTTCTGGTTTATTTTGACCCCATCCGCATCCAGCGCGTGATCTCGTTCCTCAACGTCGAGGAGAACAAAAGCGGCAGCGCCTACCAGCTCTATCAAGGCCTGGTGGGCTTTGGCTCCGGTGGGGTGACGGGCGTGGGCCTGGGGCAGGGCCGCCAGCAGCTTTCTTACCTGCCCGAGGCGCATACGGACTTTGTCATGCCCGTCATTGGCGAGGAGTTGGGTCTCGTCGCCACCGCGGGTGTGGCGTTGATTTTCCTCGTCATCTTTGTCACCGGCCTGCGGGCTCTGCGGCGCGCGCCGAATCTTTTTGAGTTCACGCTCGCCTGTGGCGCACTGCTGATGCTCACCGGCCAGGCGCTCATCAACATGGGCGTGGTCACCGGCCTGCTGCCGACCAAGGGTATGTCGCTGCCCTTTATCAGCTACGGTGGCACCAATTTGATGCTGATGTTTGCCATTGTCGGTTTGCTGATGAATTGCTTCCGGCGGTGGGAACGGCCTCTTCTTCCCCAAGCGAGCGAACTATGAGCACTTTTGCGATTTCCTGCGGCGGTACCGGCGGCCATTTGTCGCCGGGCATCGCGTTGGCTGAACGACTGGCCGCGAAGGGCCACCGCCTGCGCCTGCTGACCAGCCGCAAGGAGGTCGATTCGCGCCTCATCCGCAAATACCCGCAGATGGAGACCATCGTCGCGCCGGGCGCCGGTTTTGGCTGGTCGCCCACGGCGTTGGCGCGGTTTGGTCTTTCGCAAATCACCGGTTTTTTCTTTGCCCTCAACTTTTTGCAGCAGTACCGCCCCGATGTGATTGTCGGCTTCGGCGGTTTCATGACGGTGGGCATCACCATCGCCGGCTACTTGCGTGGCATTCCCGTCGTGTTGCACGAGGCCAACCGCAAGCCCGGGCGCTCCGTCCGTATGCTCAGTGGCTTTGCCCGGCGTGTTTATCTGCCTCCCGGTGTTCAGCTGCGCGGGATGCCGCCGCAGGCCCTGCGCCATTGCGGTTTCCCCGTTCGCCAGGAGATCCGGCCCTTGCCGCGCGAGGCCGCGCGCATCCGCCTCAATCTGCCGGTGGATGGCAAGGTGTTGCTGGTGCTCGGTGGCAGCCAGGGCGCCCGTTCGCTCAATAACTGGCTGGCGCAGAATTTCGGCCGCCTGGCCGCCAAGGGCATCAGTGTTGTCTGTGTCACCGGCCCGGGCAAGGGGAGCGAGGGCTTTATCGAATGCACCGACACTCAGGGCAAACGCCGCGTCGCGCGGATGCTCCCGTTCTGCGACGATATGGCCGGCCTGCTCTCCTGCGCCGACTTGGCTGTTTCCCGCGCCGGTGCCGGCAGCATTGCCGAGTTCATCCGCTGCCGCTTGCCCGCCATCCTCGTGCCGTATCCTTTTGCCGCCGATGATCACCAGTGGGAAAACGCCCGCTACTTTGAGCGCCAGGGCGGCGGTCTTGTCATCGGTCAGGATGAGATGGAGCGCCTCGTCGATGAAATTTCCGAACTGATGTTCAACGACTTTCTCATCGACTCCTTCCGCCGCAACCTTGAGCGCATGGAATACTCCAATTCGCTCGACGTCATGCTGCGCGACCTGGAGGACTTGGCCGCCCAGGGCCGCCAGCTCGTCACTGAGGAGCTGCCCGCCACGGTGTAATCTTTTCCACCCACCGCTTTACGACCTTCCCCTCGCTGATGGATCAGCCCCGCGACAACGTCTTCTTCCTCGGCCTCGGCGGCATGGGCATGGCGCCGCTCGCGCTCTACCTAAATGAAGCGGGCTGTCAGGTGCGCGGGTGCGATGACCACTGGCGCGAGCCTGTGCGCCGCTTGCTGGAGAAGCAGGGCATCGCGGCGGCGCAGTGCGACATCCTGCCGGCGGACACCGCCCGCGTGGTCTATTCCAGTGCCATTGCCGCCGAACATCCCCTCCTGCAAGCCGCGCGCGCGCGCGGAGTGCATACCCTGCGCCGGGGTGAAATGCTGGCCGAGGCCCTCCGCGGCCGCCGGTTGATTGCCGTGGTCGGCAGCCATGGCAAGACGACCACCACCGCCTTGCTCATCCAGGCTTTGCGCGCCGCGGGGCATGAAGCGGGCTATTTGCTGGGAGCCTTGTTTGCCGACCCGGAGACGCCCCCCGCCCGCCATGCCGAGGCTCCCTGGGTCGCCGCGGAGATTGATGAAAGCGACGGCACCATCGACAATTTTTCTCCCGAAATCACTGTCGCGGTGAATTTCGATTGGGACCACGCCGACCGCTATCGCACGGAAGCCGAGCTCGAGGCCACCTTCGTCAACCTTTTCCGCCGCACGCGCCAGTGCGTGCTTCTCCCGCAGTGGGATGCGCGCTTGCGTCGCCTCGCCGAGACTGCCGGCACCCCCTTCCGCACTTTTGGCCCGGAGGGAGATTTTTCCGCCCGTGCCAGCAGCGATGACGGCACGCGCCAGCGTCTCGCGCTCAATGGCCGGTTCCCCAAATGCGTGGTGGAGGTGCCGCTCGGTGGCGAATTCAACGCCGCCAATTCCGCTGCGGCGCTCGCGGCTGTGCAGACGGCCTTTGGCGACATTCCCCTCCAGCCGTTCGAGGGCTATCGCGGCGTTTCCCGCCGCCAGGATGTCCTATTGCGCCGCCCGGGTTTGGAGGTTTTTGCCGATTACGCCCACCACCCGACGGAAGTCGCCGCGCTTTTGCAAAGCTTGCGCACCCGTGCGCCCGGCCGCTTGCTCGTGGTCTTTCAGCCGCACCGCTACACACGCACCCGGCAATTCGCCGCCGCCTTTGCCGAAGTGCTTGGTTTGGCCGATGAGGCCCTTTTGCTGCCGGTGTATGCGGCGAGCGAGCCTCCGCTGGCCGACGGCACTTCTGCGGCCATCCTCACCGCCATGCCCGCGGGCAAAACTAATCTCTCACTGGTCGAATCACCGGAAGCCTTGGAGGCCGCCTTGGTTGCGGCCCTCGCCCGGCCTGGCCCGCTCACGCTCGCCTTTGTGGGTGCGGGCGACATTGATGAATTTGCCGAAGCTTTTGTCCGTCACCAGCAAGATAAGATTTCCACTCCAAGTATTCCTGTGCCCAAAAACGATGCCTCCCTGGATTGGTTTGATGTCATCCGCGCGCGCCTGCACCCCGAGACTCTGCTGCGCCGCAACGAGCCCCTGGCGGATAAGACCACGCTGGGCGTCGGCGGCCCCGCGCGTTACTACGCCGAACCGGCGGACGCGGAGGATCTGGCGCGCCTGCTCAGCACGGCCAAAACCGAGGGCGTCCCGGTGTTTTGCCTGGGCCGAGGCTCCAATTTGATTGTCGCGGATTCGGGCTTTCCGGGTTTGATCCTGCGCCTCACACATTCCAATTGGAAGAAACTGCACTTGGAATCCTCCGGCCGCATCTATGCCGGCGCGGGTGTGCGTCTGAAGGAGCTTTGTGGCTTTGCCGCCCGTCATGGTTTGGCCGGACTCGAATTTTTGGAGGGCATTCCCGGCTCCGTCGGTGGTTCGCTGCGCATGAATGCCGGCGCCATGGGCGGCTGGATTTTCGACATCATCGAGCAGGTGGAGTATGTGTCGGCTGAAGGCGGCTCCCGGCGTTCTCCGCGCGGGGATTTCCACCCGGGCTATCGCGAGTGCCCAGAATTGCTCAATGCCGTGGCCATCGGCGCGGTGTTCCGCGCGCCGTCCGGCGCCGCGCCGGAGGAGATTCGCCGCCGTATGGAGGAATACTCCACCAAGCGCAAGGCCTCGCAGCCGCGCGAACGCAGTGCCGGTTGTCTCTTCAAAAATCCCGCTGGCAGCCATGCCGGCAAATTGATCGACGGCCTGGGTCTCAAGGGCCGGCGCATTGGCGCCATCGAGGTTTCCAATATTCACGCGAATTTCATCGTCAACCACGGCAGCGGCACAGCGGCGGACGCCCTCGCCCTCGCCCGGCAGGTGCGGGAGGAAGTGCGCGCACGCAGCGGCATTGAGCTGGAGCCCGAGGTGCTTCTCCTGGGTGCCCGTTGGGAGGATGTTTTAAAATGAGCACCCCACGCGAAACAGCAACGGTGGCTGTGCTCTGTGGCAGCAATTCCGCGGAGCGTTCCGTATCGCTTGTCACGGGCAACGCCATCGCCACGGCCTTGAAGGAAGAGGGCTTTGCCGTCCAGATGTTTGACCTGCCGGGGCCTGCGCTGCCGGCGGAGCTCAACCCGGCGCGCCATGTTGTCTTTCCCGCGCTGCACGGCGGATGGGGCGAAAACGGCGGCGTCCAGGCTGACCTTGAGGCGCGGGGTATCGCCTATGCCGGTTGCGGCCCCGAAGCCAGCCGCCTGTGCATGGACAAGGTGGAAACCAAGCGGGTGCTGGCCGGCGCCAATTTGCCGGTGCTGCCTCATGTGATTTTTACGGGTGACAAACCTTCTTCAGCCTCCTCCTTGACGGCCAAACTGGGCCAGTCGATCATCATCAAGCCCGTGGCGGAGGGCAGCAGCGTGGGCCTGCATCGCTCGGGTAACCGCAAGGAACTGGCGGAGGCACTCGCCAAGCTCACTCCTGGCCATTGGATGGCCGAGCCTTGGGTGCGCGGGCGCGAAGTCTCGGTCGGCGTGCTGGGTGGCCGCGCCTTGGGCGTGGTGGAGATTCGCCCCAAAGACGGCGCTTCCTATGATTTTGAGCACAAGTACACCGCTGGGATGACCGAATACCTGTTTCCCGCACCGCTGGATGCCGCGTTGACGGAAAAAATCCGCACCGCCGCCGCCGGCGCCTTTGCCGCCTGTGGCTGCCGCGATTTCGCCCGCGTGGACTTCATGCTGCCACCCACGGGCGGTTGCGTCATCCTGGAGCTCAACACCATGCCCGGTTGCACGCCGACAAGCTTGCTGCCTAAAAGTGCCTCGTGTTTTGATTTTACTTTTGGCAAACTCATCCGCGCCATGACTCTTCCCGCCCTTGATCGCTTTGCCGACGTTTCCGCCCCCGCATGAGCAAACCCGCGTCCATGTCTCCCGACGGTCTCCGCAGCTGGCAGGAAATCAACCAGCATGTGGCGGATAGCGCGCTGTCTCCCGCGGCGCGGCGCAACCGCCTGGTCCGCTGGGCGGGCTGGGCCGCGATGGCTTTTTCCGGCGTGCTCTTGATGATTTTGGCGGTGTACGCGGTGCGGGCCGGGCGCGCGGCTCCGGCGCGTGGCGCCGCGGGCGCGTTGGCCATGCCGCTCGGCAAGGTGCAATTCACCACCGACGGCGTCCTCACCCAGGGGTGGGTGATGAATTTTCTGCATTTGGGCGTGGGTGATCCCCTGGAGAAGATTGACGTGGCGGTTTTGCGGCAGAAACTGCTCGCCACCCGCCAGGTCAGCGAGGCGTTCATCGAGCGCGAGCGTCCCGGCACCCTCCACATTGTTCTGAAGGAACGCCGCCCCTGGCTGCGGGCGGCGGTGGACAACGGCGCGGGCGGCTACAAACTCTACCTCATCGCGCGCGATGGCACCGTGTTCGAAGGCTTGGATTTCCCCAACGAACTTCTCAACCAGCTCCCCTGGATGAACGGCTGGGCGCTGCACCGCGCCAAGGACGGCACGGGTAATTTTGACCCCGTGCCGGGCATGGACGTCGTGGCCGACTTGCTTAAGACCGCTCGTGAGCGCGTCCCGCAAATCGCCGCGCAATGGGCCGTGGTGGACCTTGGCCAGTTTGACCCCCGCCCGCAGGCTTCGCTTTCTCTTCTCAGGATTCCCAAGGCCGGCGACCTCGGCCAGTTGACTTTTGTCGCCGGTGATTATACGAAACCCTACGCGGCCGGCGACTTCACGAAGCAGATAGACCGCCTCGCGCTGGCCGCCCACACCGTGCAGGAAAAGCAGTTGCTCGTCAGCGGCTATGATATGTCCATCTCGGACCAGGTCATCGTCCGCCTGCTGGGCGGCGCTTCCAGCGTGCGCCGCGTGCGCTAAATATTTCTTCCACCCCCCATGGCCAAATCACAAGTCGTAGCCGCCATCGACATCGGGACCTCGAAAGTGGTCGTCCTGGTGGGCGAGATCTTCCCCGGCGACCGGCTGAACATCCTGGGGGTGGGGCAGGCTTCCGCGCTTGGTGTGCGCAAGGGTGACATGGTGGACTTCATGGCGGTGTGCAACTGCACGCACGCCGCCTTGCTCAGTGCTGAGCAGAACGCCCGCACCCAGGCCGAAGTGGCTTTCCTCGCCCAATCTGGCG
>JBEHYY010000005.1:0-111128 GCA_048497935.1 Verrucomicrobiota bacterium | reverse complement strand
TCCATCGGTAACGCCACCTTGACGGTCAACACCAACAACAACTTCCTCAACAGCGACGTGCTGACCCTCACCGCCATCGGCACCAACAACACCGTCTATGGCACCAACGGCAACAATGTCACCCTGACCATCGTCAACTCCACGCTGCCCAACCAGCCCCTGACCTTGAGCGTGAACGGCACCAACATTGTCGTCAGCCTCGCCACCAACGGCGGCGGCAACGTGACGACGACCAACCAGCAACTGGTCAATTTGTTGTCCAACAGCTCGGCCGTCACCTCCATGGTGATTGTCACACCGGGCACCGCCAACATGACCGTGAATGTCACCAACACCTCCATTAACGGTAATAACGCCTACAGCCTCGGATCGGGCGGCACGAACACCATTGATACGAATGCCAATGATGAAACCATCTCCACGGTGCTCTCCGGCACGGGTGGCTTTACGAAGGCAGGCTTGGGTAATTTGACGCTTTCCGGCGCCAACACCTTCACTGGCATCACCGCGATCTCCGGGGGTAATTTGATCGTCGGCAATTCCTTCGCCCTGGGCAACAGCACGGTGGTCTATAACAACGGGGGTGGTAATCTTAGCTTCCTCACCTTTGTCAATGGCTCTGCCACCGGTTTGACGAATGTGACATTTGGTGGCCTGAGCGGCAACCGCGACTTTGATTTGTCCAATGCCTTCGGCACCGCGATGAATCTGACCGTGGGCACCAATAATGCCAACACGACCTACACCGGCAACCTGACGGATGCACTGGGCCTGCATGGCACCTTCACCAAGGTGGGCACGGGCACGCTGACCCTCTCCGGCACCAACAGCAACTTCACCGGGGCCACCGTCATTAACGGCGGCACCATCAACTTCAACTCGAATAGCGTGTTCGGCGCCAGCCCCAATGTCACCGTTAACAACGCCGGCCTGACTTGGGCCGCGGGCACCAATTCCGACGTGTCGTCCGCCTTGAACACCGTTTCGGGCATCAACTCGGGTAATGTTACCTTGGATACGAATGGCAATGACGTCACCTTGTCCGCCCACATTCTCTCCGGCGCGGGCGGCGTGGTTGTGCGCTCCGGTGCCGGCATCATGACTTTTGTCGGCTCGGAAGCCTACACCGGCGGCACGACGGTCACCACCGGCACTTTGGCGCTGGGTAATGTCACCAATGCCGGTTCGGTCGTGGGCAACTTGATCAACAACGCCAATGTTTACTTTAACGAGCCGACCACAACCAACATCACCGCCACCATTTCCGGCAGCGGTAATGTGGGCGTCAACCCCGGCGTTCTTGCCTCGAATATCACGAACCTGGGCGGCACCAACACGAACGCGATTTATCGTGCCGTCAGCACCGGCGCGGCGGGCAACGGTGTCACCGTCAATTACGTCAACCCGTTGTTGAACGGCGCGGGCCTCGCGGTTTCCGTTTCGGGCAACGTGGTCACCGTCAGCCTCGCCACGGACAGCAATGGCGTCGCCTCCAGCTTCACCACCGCCTTTGGCGGCAATGCGGACCTTATCTTCGCCGCCAACTCGACCACCAAATTGGGCGTGCAAGGCAACGGCCTCTCCATCGCCTACGTGAATCCGGGCGCCAACAGCCCGGCCAGCTTGAGCATTTCCGGCAACGCCATCACGGTCAACCTCGCCACCAACGCCACTGGCGTTATTACCTCCACCGCCTCCAGCATCCGCGACTTGATCAATACCAACGCCACCGCTGCTGCCTTGGTGACGGTTTCCTTTGCCGCCAACAGCACCGGTGCCGGCAACGTGAGTGTGCTGGGCAACACCAGCCTCACCGGCGGTGTGGACCCGGGCATCACCAGCACGGCCAGCAGCATTGTCAGCGCCATCAACAGCAATTCGACCACCAACGGCACCGTTACCGCCGGCTTGGCCTCCGGCAGCGATGGCTCGGGCGTTGTCACCACTGGCAACTTCACCTTGGGCAATGCGATTGCCGGCCCGAACACCACGCTGACTCTGTCTGGCATCAATTCTTACACCGGCAACACCACCGTGTATTCCGGCACCCTCGTGCTCGGTAACGCGCTCGCCCTGCAAAACAGCATCTTGGTGCTCAATGCCGGCGCCGGCACCTTCAGCTTCGGCACGCAGGCCTTGGCCACGCTCGCTGGTCTCAGTGGCAACGGCAATCTTTCCTTGCTCACCACCGGCAATGCGCCGGTTGCCCTCACCGTGGGGCAAAACAATTTGAGCAGCACCTTCACCGGCATCATCTCCGGCAACGGCAGCCTGACCAAAGTCGGCGGCGGCACCCTTACCCTCACCGGTTTCAACACCTTCACGGGTGGCGTGTTGGCCGAAGGCGGCCTGATCAACTTCAACTCGTTGCGTAGCTTTGGCAACGGTGGGCCCAGCAGCCTGACGCTGCTCGGCGGCGGCTTGCAATGGACCACGGGCACCACGACGGACCTCAGCAGCATTTTGAATCCCGTCCTCGGCACCGGTCCCACGAATGACTTGAACACCCTGGACACCAACGGCAACAACATCGTCCTCACCACGGCCTTCTCGGGCGTCGGCGGCATCATCAAAGCCGGTTCTGGCTGCCTCACTCTGCTCGGCAACTACACCTATGTTGGCCCCACCATCGTCAACGGCGGCACACTGCAATTGGGCAATGGCTTGGTCAGTGGCCAGTTGTTTAATTCCCCCTTGCAGAACAACGCCGCCTTGATCTTCAAGGAAGCCCCCGATGGCGCCAGCAACACCACGACTTATTCAGCCGTGCTGTCAGGCACGGGCTCCGTCACTCAGGCGGGCACCGGCACCAGCCTCTTGCTCACCGGTAACAACACCTTTACTGGCGGCACCTTTATTACATCCGGTACACTTATTATTGGCAGTGCGCAGGCCTTGCAAAGCAGCACGCTGACTTACGACACCGGCTCAAACAACGGTACGCTGACCTTCGGCAGCGGCATCACCTCGGCTAACTTTGGCGGCCTGAGCGGCAACAAAGGCATCGTGCTGCAGAACCAGGATTCCAACGCCGTGGCGCTCACGGTCGGTACCGCCAATTCCACCACGACTTACACCGGCAATCTCAGCGGCGCCGGCTCCTTCATCAAGACGGGCTTTGGCACCTTCACCTTGGGCAATTCCACCACGAATAATACTTTCAGCGGAGGTATGATCATTAACAACACCGCCAATCCCGCGGCCACTGGCACAGTCGGTGTGGTGATCTTCAACGCCTTGACCAATGCGAGCGCCAGTTTCGGCACCGGCCCCATCACCTGGACCGGCGGTGAAATCCGCTACGTCTCCGGCTCCACGGCGGACATTTCCGCCAACGGGCTTGTTTTGGGCAACTTTACCAATAACGTCCTCACGCCCAACCTCGTGCTTAACACGGGCCCCAGTGGTAATAATATTACACTCGCGGGTCCCATTTCCGGCGGCAACATCCAGGTAACGGTTCTCGCGGCGGGCAAATCCCTGATCATCGCCAATAATGACACCTATGCTGGTACGACGGTCATCCCGGTGGGCGGCACTAGCAACTCCTCCAACAGCACCGTGGCGGCTAACTCCACTGGCACGATCCTGCAATTGGGTAACGGCACCAACGCGGGCTCGCTCACCGGTCCGATCGTCATTGGCGCCAACAGCTCGCAGTTGATCTTTAATGAACCCGCCGGCTCCACGGTCACCATCTCCAGCAATATTTCCGGCGCGCTCCCGACCAACGGCACGCCGTCCTTCATGATTCAGCAGGGCGCTGGCAATGTTGACCTGACGGGCACGAACTCCCTCATCTCCACCTTGTCGATCACCGGCACAGGCAATATCATCATCGACAACACCTTTGCCCTGAATACCGTCAACTTCCAATCCAGCACCACCAACGGCCAGTTGATCTTTGGCGCTGGCGCCGGCACGTTTGTCAACCTCGGTGGTTTGAGCGGCAATGGTAATTATGTCCTCCAGGATGTGACGGGCAATGCGGTGACGCTGACCGTGGGCAACAGCAATTACACCGTGGGCGTGACTCCCTATAACGGCACCCTGAGTGGCAACGGCAGTTTCGTCAAAGCGGGCACCGGTTCGCTGGTCGTCGTCGGCCAGCAGCACTACCTCGGCACCACCACCATCTCAGGTGGTACCCTCGTTTTGGGCAATACGACACAACTCGGTTCCGTGGACAGCACCAGCATCACGGACACCCTTAACCTCCAGTTCTCCGGACCCAGCAGCGCCCAGCAAAAGACCGGCGTGCCCATCTCCGGTTTGGGCGGTAACTTGACCATCGCCGGCGGTTCGCAGTACAAATTCATCTATACCGGCAACGCCAGCCTCCTCACGGGCTCGGCCAATATTAACGCCAACAACATCCTACAGTTGGGTGACGGCACCGTCGGCAACGACGGCCTCTTGGGCGGCGCCATCATCGACTCCGGCAATTTGATCTTCCAGGAAACAAGCAACATCACCGTCTCGTCCTCGATTTCCGGCACCGGCAACATCATCCTCAACAGCACCGTTGGCGCTGCCTCCCTGGCGCTTGGCGGCGGCGGCAATAGCAGCCTCACTTACGTGGCCACCACGCCTGGCACGGGCGGCAACAGCATCAACATCGTGTACGCGGTCGCCGGCAACAACACTCCCTTGTCCGTCTCCGTCTCCGGCAGCACCATCACCATCAATCTCGCCACCAATGCGACAGGCGTGCCCACCTCCACCGCCGCCAATGTCCTGAACCTGCTGCAATCCAACGCCACGGTCGCCGGGCTGGTCAGTGTGTCCATGCCGGTCGGCACAGTAGGATCGACAGTTCTCGGCGCCATGAGCAGCACCCCCTTGGCCAACGGTGGTAACCTGGCGCTGAGCACAATCACCCTCGCGGGCAACAATTCGGTTAACGGCACGGTGACGATCGCCAACGGCGCCACGCTTATCCTGGCCAACCAACAGGCCTTGTTTAACGCCACGCTCAATTTGACCCTCGGCAACAACACCACCAACGGCAACATCAGCTTTGGCAACCTTTCCGCGGTCAACCTCGGTGGCTTGACGGGCAATGGCGGCATGAATGGCACCAACGTGCTTGACATCACCAACATTAATCTGACGGTGGGTTTTGGTGCCGCTTCAACCACCTATGGTGGCATCCTCTTCTCCAACAGCAGCATTGGTAACGGCAACCTCTTCGTCACGGGCAATACCGTCAACGGCAGCGTTGGCGCGACATTTACCCTGCTCGCCAACCAGCAGTATACCGGCACGACGAGCATCAACATCGGCACCTTGGTGTTGGGCAATGGCACGCAGAATGCCGCGTCCATCATCAGCAACAGCACCGGTGTCACCGTCACTTCCGGCTCCACCGGCTCCGGCGGCAATCTGGCCAATATCACTTCGTCGCTGACCTTCAAGGGCGCGGCGGGTGCTGCGACTTTCTCCATCCCCATTTCCGGCAACGGTGGTGTGATCGTCAACGGCACCGCCCTCCAGAACATCATCTTTAACACGGCCCAGCTTTACACGGGCTCGACCAACGTCACTGCCAACAACATTCTCACCATCGGCAATGGCTCCACGGGTTCCATCACCGGTAATTCGCTGCTCATCATTGGCGGCACGCTCAACCTCGACCAGCCGTCCGCCAGCCTCAATACGCTGACGAACACGCTGTCCGGCGCCGGCACCCTCGCCCTTATCAACGCTTCCAATGTGTCGCTGGCCCCCACCACCAGCAACTTCTCCGGCAATGTCATCATCGCGCAGAATGCCCTCCTGACCCTGGGCAGCAACATCGCCCTCCAGAATGCCACGTTGAATACCACGCTGGTCAATACCTCGACCAACGGCAACTTCAGCTTCGGCACCCTCACCAACGCCACCATTGGCGCGCTGACTGGTAATAAGGACATTGCCCTCAACACCACTTCCAACACCGCTGTTGCCCTTAGTCTCGGATCCGGCGCGGCGGCCTCTACCTACTCTGGCAACCTCAGTGGTCTCGGCAGTCTTACCAAGATTGGCTCAGGCACGGCCGCCACCCTCTCCGGCACGCAGAACTACAGCGGAGCCCTTACCTTGAGCGCCGGCACGCTGACCGTTAGCGGCAACCTGCAGGTGGGCGGCGGCCTGGTTGAAGCCAATGGCGGCAATCTTATCTTGAGTGGCACCAATAACACCTTCACGGGCGGCGCGGTCATCAACGGCACCGTCAATTTCAGTGCCAACAACTCGTTTGGCAATGGCACTTCAAACAACGCCATGCAGATGACCAACGGCACCTTGATCTGGGGCGCCAACAACCTCGATCCGACCAATCCGACTGGCGCGGGCAATGCCTTGGGTGTCCTTTATCTCCTTGCCACTAACGGTCTTGCTGGCGGCACCAATGAGTTCCGTCTCACGGGTGCGAACAACGCCACGCTCGTTGGCAATATCGCCGGTGCGGGCAATCTCACGATCAATACCTCCACCGGTACCTTCACCCTGGGTGCCACGGGCTACACCGTCACCAGTAATTCGACCACGCAGACCACCTACAATCTCTTCAATGGCACAACACTCATCAGCGCCGGCACTCTGGCCTTGGGCAGTAATACTGCGCTGGCGAATTCGACTTTGAATTACGTTTCCGGCACACTCAAGTTCAACACCGGTATCACGGCCCCGGTCCTCGGCGGCTTGAACGGCACGCAAAACCTTACCCTGGTGCCCACGACGGCGGCTAATATGACCCTCACGGTCGGCGGCAATGGCCAGGACACCATCTATAGTGGCGTGCTTTCGGGTAATGGTGGAACGAACGCAGCCACGTTGATCAAGACGGGCGCGGGCACCCTCACCCTCAACGGCACCAACACTTTTAACGGCACGACCACCATCAACGGCGGTTTAATTAACTTCGTTGCCCTGAGCGCTTTTGGTGTGAATACCACCGCCAACACCACCGCCCACCCGGTTGGCACGGCGGCTGAAATCATCCTTCAGGGCGGCGGCATCCAGTGGGGCGCTAACACCGTCATCGACGTTACGCGCGACATCAGCATCACCGGCAACGCCGCTGCTTCGTTGACGACCAACATGACGAACGCCAACGCCAACATCACCATCACTGCGCTCAACCCCGGCGCCAACGGCAATAATATCACCGTCTCGTTTGTGAACCCCGGCACCGTTAACGCCACCGCCGGTCTGAGCATCACGGGCAACGCTATTGTGGTGAACTTGGCCACGGATGCGAACGGCACCATCACCTCCAACGCCTCCAGCATCATCGCGCTGATTAATGGCAACGCGACCGCCAATGTCTCCGTGATCGCGGCCAACGTCGCGGCCAGCAACGGCACGGGCCTGCTCTCCGCGGCCAATTCGGCCAACCTGACCAACGGTGGCAACACGCTGGATACGCTGAATACCAACGGCAACAACGAGCAGCTCTCGCTCGTTCCGCTCTCGGGTACGGGTGTGTTGGTGAAGGCCGGCCTCGGCACGCTGACCATCACGCAGCCTGAAAACTGGACCGGTGTTTATAACGGCACCGCCAATTCCACCTTCGTCGGCTCCACCACGGTCATCACCGGCGGCACACTGCAAATCGGCAACGGCGCGGCTCTGGGCGGCACGAGCGCGAACTTCACCGTGCCCAGCGTCGTGGGCACCATCACCGACAACGCCAACCTGACCCTCAACTTCGCCCGTGACATCAACTTCTCCAACAACATCACCGGCACCGGCAATTTGACGATCAACGGCACGAACACCGGCCGCGCCTCCATCACGGCGGACAACTTCACCGGCAGCACCACCGTCGCCAATGGCAATCTCACCTTCACGGCGGTCACTGCCGGCACCAACGGCAACAGCCTGCAAATCCGGTATGTGGTCGCCGGGAATAACACCCCGCTCTCCCTCAATATCAGCGGCAACGTCATCACGGTGAACCTCGCCACCAACGCAACCGGCGTCGGCACCTCGACCGCTCTCCAGGTTTTGAACCTGATCCAGGGTAACACCAGCGCGAACAACTTGCTCAATGTCCAGCTCGCCAGCGGCAACGGCACCGGTGTTTTGACCGCCATGGGTCTGACCAATCTCACCGGTGGCAGCAATTCGATTGCCGGCACCAACATCACCCTCTCCGGCAACAACAGCTTCTCCGGCGTCACCAACATCAGCAACACGACCGGCAACCTGATCCTCGGCAGCAACACCGCCCTCAACAACAGCACGCTGAGCTACAACGTCGGCAACGGCAACCTGAGCTTCGGCACATTGACGAACGCCTCCTTCGGCGGCTTGACCGGCAACCGCAACATCCGCCTGACCCAAAGCGACAACACCACGGCGATGAACCTCACTGTGGGCAATAACAACAACAGCACCACCTACACCGGCATCTTCAGCGGCAGCGGCAGCCTGACCAAGAGCGGCACCGGCACCCTCAGCTTGACCGCCGTCAACACCTACACCGGCGGCACCCGCATCACGGGCGGCTTCATCAGCTTCAGCTCCAACTCCTCCGCCCAATTCGGCTCGGGCAACATCATCCTCGCCGGTGGTGGCTTGCAATACAACTCCGGCATCACGTTCGACCTTTCCGGCAACCTGGATCCGGTCAACGGCCTCAGCTCCGGCATCGACACCATTGATACGTTTGTCAACAACGTGACCTTCTCCTCCGTCCTCGCGGGCGCGGGCACCTTGGGCAAGGCGGGCGCGGGCACACTGTTCCTCAACGCGCTTAACACTTACACCGGTGGCACGCTCATCACAGGCGGCCTGATCAACTTCAACAGCCTGAGCAATTTCGGCAGCGGCAATATCACCCTGCAAGGCGGCGGTGTCCAGTGGGGCGCCAGCACCACCACGGATATCTCGGCCCGCATTGCGGCATTGAACGTGGGTAATGACACCTTTGACACCGGCACGAACCCGACCGTCACCCTGGCCACGGCGCTCTCCGGCGCTGGCACCTTTGTCAAGGCGGGCTCGGGCACCTTGATCCTCGCCGTCAATGGCCAGGAAAACTACACGGGCGGCACCATCATCAATTCCGGCACCCTCCAGTTGGGCGACGGCGTGGTTAACACCACGATGAACACGACGCTGCCGGCCTTCAGCAACATCTTGGACAATGGCACCCTGTCGTTCAAGCAAGGTGGCAGCTCCATCTTCAGCGGTGTTATCTCCGGCACGGGTAATCTTATCCAGGCTGGCACGCAAAACCTCACCCTGACGGGCAATAATACCTTCAGTGGCACCACCCTCGTCACCGCCGGTACGCTGATTCTCGGTGGCAACCTGGTTCTGCAAAACAGCACCTTCACCTACAACATTGGCAACGGCAACCTCAGCTTCAGCAGCCTGACCAACGCGACCTTCGGCGGCCTCAGCGGCAACAAGAACCTCGCGCTCAACAATGTCAACACCCTCGGCGTGGCGCTGACGGTTGGCACGAATAATTCCGACACCACTTATGCGGGCAACCTGACCGGCAACGGCAGCCTGACCAAGGTGGGCGCGGGCACGCTGACCTTGAACGGCACCAACAGCTACCTCGGCAACACCACCATCTCCTCCGGCACCTTGAGCATCGGCAGCGCCGGCGGCCTCGCCAGCAGCGGTATTTTGAACATCACCAACGGCAGCCTGCTCAACAGCAGTGGCTCCGCGCTGACCATCAGCAATAACCAGACCTGGTCGGGCACGCTGAACTGGAAGGGCAACTTCACGATCGGCGCCGCCAGCGTGGACACCCTGCAATCGAACACCACCTTGCTGCTCAATAATAACACCCTGACCCTCGGCGGCAACGTGGTGACCTCCGGCAACACCGGCCAGACCCTGCTCGTCACGGGTGCTGGCAACCTGAATATCACCGGCCCGGTGAATCTGAGCTCCAATCTGAATGCCGACCATATCTCGGCTTCCGGCGTCGGATTGACGGTGACGGTTGGCACGGGCGGTGTGCTCACGGCCAACACCACGGGCAATCAGGGCACGAACACCTTCGGCCTCGCTGATGGCGATGTGACCACGCTAGCCTTGACCGGCAACGGCCAGTTCATCTCCAACGTCGAATTGGACCTGTCGGACATCGGTGGCAGCACCGGTTCGGCCAACACCACCGTCACCATCGGCGGCACCTCCCAGTTGATGGCCTCCATCATGTGGCTGGGTCGTGGTAGTACCTCGGACGACCTCGCCGACAGCGCCGTCACCAATGTGATCCAAAATGGCGGCACGGTGACCCTCACGGGCAACGGCGCGAACCTGCGCTTCGGTAATCAAATCTCCCTGAGCTTCGGTTCCACCACGACCTCTTATATCCTCAGTGGCGGCAACTTGGTGACGAACGGCATCTTGGGCGCCAACATCGGCTCCACCGGTTCGGCCATCCTCACACTCAACGGCGGTAATCTCGTGGCCGGCGCCAACAACACCAACTTCATCAACGGCCTGAATTCCACACTCGTGTCCACCGGCGGTGCGTCCATCGACACCAACGGCTTCAATGTCACCATCTCGGCCAACTTGCTTCACGACATCAACGGCACCGCGGTTGACGGCGGCTTGACCAAGCGCGGCAATGGCGTCCTGACCATTGGCACCAACCAGATCAACACCTACACCGGCAACACCACCATCCTGGGTGGCACGCTCGCGGTCGCCACGGATGTCGCCCTGGGTGGCAATGTCACCTCCTCGATTATCTTCGGCGGCAACGGCACCTTGCAGGCTTCGGGCAACTTCACGCTCAGCAAGACCCGCTCCATCGTCCTCAACTCCGGCATGATCGGCACGTTGAGCACCGGCAACAACAACCTGACCTACGCCGGCAGCATCACGGGTTCCGGCAGCTTGGGCGTCGCGGGCAACGGCACGCTGCGCTTGTCCGGCACGAACAACTACACCGGCAGCACCATCATCAACAGCGGCACCTTGCTGCTTGATTTCTCCACCCCGGGCGCCCCGCAGAACAGCATCATTAACGCCGTCTCGGCCCTGGTGCTCAACGGCAGCGATGTGGTGACGGTCTCCACCCTCGACAATTCCTTCTCCATTGGCTCCACCAACCTGGTGGTCAAGAGCATTGAGGCGAATCTGACGAACAACCAGACCTTCAGTAACACCACGATCAGCGGCGGCACGGGCACGGCCAGCATCACGATTGCCGGCTCCTCCAGCGGCGCCAACCCCACGGTGAATCTGAACCTCGGCACCACCATCTCGCGCACGTCCGGCGGCCTCCTCTACCTCTCGACCAATGGCACCGGCACCCTCAACTTCCTCACCACGTCCAATGCCTCGCTTAACGCCACGGCCATCGTCGGCACTGATAATACGCCGTTTGTGCTGATTGGCACCGGCGACAACACGGATTGGGCGGCCCGCTCGGGGACCTCGGCGAACGCTTCCATCGTCTCCTTGAGCAGCATCGGTGGTTATTCCAATGTCACCTCCGGCGGCTCCGGCACCGGCAACATCAACAACAGCTTGGTGAAGAATGCCAGCCTCCCGGCAGATGGCTCCACCATTGTGCTGAGCGCCAATAAGGACCTGGCCGTGTTGTCCGTTCTCTCGGGTAATGGCACCGCCACCTTGCTCCTGAACCAAGGCGGCAACTTCACCCTCAATCTGGGTGGCATTCTGTATTCCTCGTCCGTGACGGGCTTGGGTGCCGCCATTGCTGGTGGCACGCTGGCGCCGCGCACGTCTGGCGGCGACGTCGTCATTGTGCAGAACAACATCCTGCACCCCTTCACCATTGATTCGGGCCGCTTGATTGATATCGGCACGCTCTCCACCAACTTGATCAAGGCCGGCGCCGGCACCTTGAACCTCGGTGACGACACCTCCGGTTCGCCCGCCAACGCTTTCACAGGCAAAACCTATTTGGATGCCGGTGCCATTAACCTCGACCGTCCGGCGGGCAGCTTCTTCGCGGACAACCGTTATCTCTCCAATAGCATTGTTTACTTCCAAGGCGGTAATTTGACCGTCGGTGCGGACAACGCCTACATTGGCGGCATGGCGGGCAACGCGGCCACCTCGCTCGGCTCCTCCGGTATTCTGCATCTGAGCCCGTTGAACAGCACCAACCCGACCTATAGCGGCCAGTTCGTCATCAATGGCGCCACCACGATCGAGATGGACGGTCCGGGCAGCCAGACGCTCAACAACACTGTCAACAGCAACGCCTTTGCGCTGAACATGATTCTGCACGGCGGCACGCTCAACTTTGCCAACAACGCCGTCCTGGGTGTCAATGGCTCCCTGATCATGAACGGCGGTTCGTTTGATAACGTCAGCGGCGCGAACATGACCCTCATCTCCACCCCGATCTACCTCAACGGCGGGATGACCTTCGTCGGCACCAGCAACATGAGCTTGGGCACGGGCGCGGTGGTCGTGGCAACCGATAGCGTCATCACGGTCAACAACGGCAGCACACTGACCTTGGGCGGCGTCATCTCCGGCACCACCAACAGCACCACGGCGCTCCCGGGCGGCACGGGCAACATCAATTCTGGCGCCAACATCACGCTGCAGGGCAATGGCAACCTCGTGCTCTCCGGCAACAACGCCAACGTCGCCTCCAATGGAACGAGCGGCGGCTTCACCGGCAACTTCCTGGTCAACGGCGGCAACCTGAGCTTCGGCAGTGACAATAACCTCGGCAATGGCAACAGCACGAACTTCACGGTCGGCTCGATCACCCTCAACGGCGGCTCCCTCAATCCGACCGCCAGCCTGACCCTCAACGCCAACCGCACCATCTTCTTGGGCGATGCCAACACCTCGTCCTCCACGACCGGCACCGGTTCAATCAACGTGAACAATGGCGTCACGATGACCTTTAGCGGCAATATCAAGAACGCCGCCGGCGGCTCCAATGACTCCCTGGGCAAGACCGGCAACGGCACCTTGATCCTCACCGGCCTCGGTGGCGCCAGCAACTTCAGCGGCGGCGTTTACATCAACGCCGGTACGTTGAACATCAACTACGACTCGACGAACTCGACGGCCGCGGCGGCCGACGCCGTTCTGGGTGCTCCTGGCGGCAACATCACCTTCACCGGCAACAGCACGTTCCTCGCCGGCAACGTTATCGACATCCAGGCCGCCCGCACGGTCAACGTCAACCCCGGCGTGGTCGGCACCTTCAATACGGGCGCCAACACGGTGACCCTTGAAGGCAATATCGCCGGCTCCGGCAGCCTGATCAAGTCGGGCAGTGGTCTGCTGGTGCTCAACGGCACCAACAGCTCCCTCTTTACCGGCGGCTTCACGCTCTCGGCGGGCACCTTGGACCTCGTCAACAACAGCTCGCTCGGCAACGGTGGTCTGCTCACCTTCACGGGTGGCAGCTTTGACGCCACCGGCGCTGGCAATATCACGCTGGCCAATAACAACCCCTTGGCCTTTAACGGCAGCTTCAGCTACCTCGGCTCGCTTTACAGCTTCAATTTTGGCACCGGCGCGGTGACCTTGAATGCCTCCCCGACGATCACGGTCGGTAACAACACCTTGACAGTCGATGGCAACATCAGTGGCGCGGGCTTCGGCATCCGCAAGGCTGGCAACGGCACCCTCATCCTGGGCGGCACCAACTCCTACAACGGCACCACCAACATCACGGCGGGCACCCTGGTCCTCGACCACACCCAATCCGTGGCTCCGGCCAACAACATCCTGAACACGAGCTCCTTCCTGGCCCTCACGGGTGGCAGCAAGCTGAGCATCCTCGGCAACACGACCAACAGCGAAGCGGTGACGGGCACGACGATCAACGGCGGTGCCTCGATCAGCCTCACCAAAGGCAGCGGTGCCCTCTCGCTGGATCTCGGCACCCTCACCTACAACTCGGGTGGCGCCTTGAGCTTTGTGGCTGCCAATTTCGGCACGGGTGCCAATGTCACGACCAGCAGCGGCACCGACGGCGCCATGCTCACCGACCCGGCGACCGGCATGCCCTATGCCTTCGTGAACCAGAGCGACTTCGCAGCCAAGAATGGCACGCTCATTGTCGCGTACTCCACGCTCGCTGGGGCGAAGTACTTTGGCGACACCAACCAGGATCCGACCAACAGCACGCTGGTCTTGGGTGGCAACCTGGGCTTCACCGGCGGTAACACGGGCATTCCGGCTGGCGGCGCACCGATTACGGTCAACAACACCTACACCTTGAATGCTTTGCGCTTCGACGATCAGTACGGCTCCAACAAATCCAACATTATCGTCCTGAATAATACGCTCGCGCTCAATGCCATCCTCGTGACGAGCAATGTCACTGGCGCGGGCAACGTGACCTTCAGCGAAGCGGGTAGCGGCACCATCAAGCCCGCCAACCTCAACGGCGCGTTGATGATTGCGACCTGGGCGCCCAATGCCACGACCATCAATGTGACGCTCGCCAACAACGGCACCACGAGCAGCATCACCAAGTTCGGCAATGGCAACCTCGTGTTGGGCGGCATCAACACCTTCACCGGCACCCTGTACAACTCGGGCGGCAATGTGATCTTCGACCGTGCAGGCGGCGCCACCACGACGCTCGCCGTGCAGAATGCCACCGTGAGCGTGAACAACCAGGGCGGCACCTACCTCTTCGGCCCCAGCATCGTCACGGCCAACCTCGGCGGCTTGGTCGGCTCCGGCACCCTGAACCTGATGAACACCAACACGACGGCCGCCTTGCCGGTCACGTTGAACTTCGCCGGTGTGGCCAATGCCACCAGCGTGTTCAGCGGCATCCTGACGGGCAACGGCAGCGTGGTCATCAACGGCCCCGGCCAGCAAACCTTGAGCGGCGCGAGCAACTACACGGGCGGCACCACCCTCAATGGCGGCACGCTGGCCATCGGCAATGCGGCGGCCCTGGGTACCGGTGGCTTCCTCTATACCTTCGGCAATATCGACAGCACGACTGGCAACACCACGTTGAACAGCATTCCCATCACGCTGAACACGAGCCTCATCAGCTACGTGGGCACGGGCAACCTCAGCCTTGGCACGGGTACGCTGGCCTTCGGCTCGCAGGACTTCACGGTGTATGTCGGCAATAACACCCTGACCCTCGCTGGCACGCTGAACGGCACAGGCAACCTGGCCAAGTCCGGCAATGGCACCTTGGTGCTGTCGGGCAACAATCGCGCCAATGGCAGCAACATCACCGACATCACCATCGGTGGCGGCACACTGTCCTTCTCCAGCAACACCAACCTCGGCCCGAACCCGAACAGCAATAACTTCCCGAACTTCATCACGCTGGCCAATAACGCCACGTTGAGCACGAATTCGAGCCCGACCCTCGACGGCAATCAGAGCATCTTCATCAATGGCAGCGGTGTCATCAATGTCGGCGCGGGCCAGACCTTGAACTTCAGCAATCCCATCAAGGGCACGGGTGACTTGTACAAGACCGGCACGGGCAACATCTCCAGCTCCTCGACCAGCTCCACCTTCCAAGGCAATATCTTCGTCCAGCAGGGCTTCCTGGTGGTCGCCAATGTCTCCGGCAACACCTGGGGCGCGGGCGCGAACATCTACCTCCAAGGCGCCGGTTCGGGTTACTTCCTCAACGGCAACGGCATCAACGACGCCGACAACTTGATCATCACGCCGAGCCCCATCAGCAACAACAACACAAGCCAGCTGCTCACCCAGCGCACCAGCGGTGGTAATGACTCCTTCAGCGGCAGCATCACCAGCACGGCCAGCAACGTTACCTTGGTGCTGCAGTTCTTCGGCAATAACCAGACTTATTCGCCCAGCGGCAACGTTCTCGGCTTTAACGGCACCTTCCTCGTCATCTCGCCGGGATCCGCCAACTGGCGCATCTTGGGTAGCAGTACTGCGAACACCACCTACCTTAATAATATCTCTCCGTCCTTGGCTGGCCAGACCACCACGTTCAACGGCACTGGCTTGTTTGCCAACGGCTCCTTCCCGGTAATTCTTTCGGCTGGTGCTTCACCGAACGCCGTGTACGACATGGGTAATTCCACCACGGTGCCGGCCACGGCCACCCTGACCCTCTTCGTTGCCAATCAGGGAAATACCTTCCAGTACTTTGGCGACGTGCGCAACGGTGGCGTCAACACCCTCCTCGGTGGCGCCAACTCCTCCGGCGTTACCTACGTCGTCGGTAGTTTGAATCTCAACAGTGAGTTTGACGGCGTCCTCCAGGACGGTGGCCTGAATAACCGCTTCAGCAAAATCGGCACTGGCACTTGGACGCTGACCGGCCCGAACACCTATAACTCCATCATGTATGTGACGCAGGGCGTCCTGCAGATCGGCAATGGCGGCACCACCGGCCAGCTCGGTGTCAATTCCACTGGCTTCGCCAGCTCGGCCTATGTTTACTCCACCTTGGCCTTCAACCGTAGCGACAACTACAACGTGGTGAACCTCATCAGCGGCCCGGGCAGTGTTGAGCAGCGCGGTGCGGGTATCCTTACCCTCAATGTCAGCAACAACTATACGGGTGCGACCATCATGTCTGGCGGTACCATCCAGACTAGCTTCATCGGTGACGCCTACGCCCCGAGCAGCATCGGTGCCGCTTCCACCCTGACTTCCGGCCTTATCTTCAACGGTGGTCGCCTGCAATACGTCGGCTCGGCCAGCAGCACGGACCGCGCCTTCACCATCTCGCATAATGGCGGCACACTCGACGCCTCCGGCACGGGCCTGCTGACCTTCTCCAATCCGGGCAACGTGGGTGTCAGCGGCACCGGCGTTTCCGAAAGCCTGTCCTTGGGCGGTAACGGCACCGGCTTGATGCAGGGTATCTTTGTCGATGACGGTGCTGGCGCCACCTCCATCAACAAGGTGGACAGCGGTACTTGGACCTTGCAAGGCACGCAGCCCTACTCGGGCGCGACTACCATCTCCAACGGTTATATGATGTTCACCGGCTCCGTGCCGAACTCGAACGTCATCGTCACCGGCAGCTCCGTCAACGGCACTGCCGTCAACGGCACCCTGACCAACGTCAACGGCACCGGCAACATCAGCCGCGTCACCGTGAGCACGGGCGGTATCCTCAACCCGACCATCGGTGGTTTGGGCAACATGACGCTGGGCAATCTGACCTTCAACGGCGGTATCTATAACATCGACCTGAACCTGGCTTCCGCGGGCAACACGACCTTTGCCGGCACGACCCTCAACGGCGACTTGCTGCACATCCTGAACAACCTGAATGTGACGGCGGGCGGCGGTTATAACTTCCTGGTCAATGGCACCACCTTCACCACGCCGGGCACCTATGCGCTGTTCCAGATGGACCATCCGGGCAACATCACCGGCTCGCTGGGCAACCTGAGCTGGATCAGCCAGCAGATCGGCTTTAACACGAATATCGCGCCCCTGGGTTCCAATTCCAGCATCCTGGCGGTGACCATCACCTTCACGCCGGGTGCCGGCTACTGGACGGGCAACACGGGCACCAGCGGCCTGTGGAGCGCCAGCTCGGGCAACTTCTGGTTTAACAATACCCCGGCCTCGGGCGCGGGCACCATCGCGGTGTTCCCGGCCATCCAGTCCGGCGCTTATAACGTCACGGTGGATGCTCCGTTCACCATCGGCGGAGCCACCTTCTCGGGCATCAACACTTATACGGTCAACGGTTCTTCCGCCCTGACGCTGAACAACAGCGGCTCCACGGCGCCGCTGACGGTCCAAGGCGGCGTGCATGCGATCTCCGCGCCGATGATCCTCGCGGCCAACGCAGGCCTCACCGCCAACGCCACCGCTTCGACCCAGTTGAACTTGCTCGGCAACATCTCGGACATCAACGGCACGGTCAGCGGCAATGTCACGGTGAGCGGCGCCGGCATCGTCGAGTTGTTCGGCAATAATACCTACAAGGGTCGCACGACCCTGCAGTCGGGCACCACGGTTATCAACAACGTCAACAGCCTCGGCCTCAACGGCAACATCATCATGGCGGGCGGCACCTTGCAATGGACGGCCCCGGCGGACATCACCACCAACCATACGGTGCTCATCACCGCGCCCACGGCGATCTTTGACACGAATGGCCAGACCGTCACCCTCGCGGGCAACCTCGGCGGTGGCAGTGTGGCGAACATCACCAAGATCGGCAACGGTGTGCTGATCCTGCGTGGGTTCAATAGCAGCTCCTCTTCCGGCTATGTCGGCGACACGTTGATCAACGGCGGCTTCATCAACTTCGATATTCTGAACAACTTCGGCCTGGGCAACATCCACCTCAATGGTGGTGGCCTGCAGTGGAACGCCGGCTCGGTCACCGACATTTCCCAGTTCAATATCTTCCTCGACGCCAATGGCGGCACGTTTGACACCAATGGCAGCAATGTGACGCTGACCAACCCGATTGGCCGCGCGGGTAGCGGCAGCCTGACCAAGACCGGCAACGGCGTGTTGACGCTGTCCGCCAGCAATCAGGGCAACATCACGGGCAACGTCATCATCAATGGCGGCACGACCAATGGCACGCTGGGTGGCATCAGCATCAGCTCCGACCTGCAATTGGGCTCGGTGCCGTCCCTCGCGATCCCGGCCATCACGTTGAATGGCGGCGCGCTAATCGTGTCTTCCAATGTGACCTTGAGCGGCAACCGCAACATTGTCATCGGCAACGGCTCCGCGGGCAACTTCACCGGCACGTTCATCATCCCCGCCAACACCACGCTGACCTACAGCAGCGTGATTTCCAATAACGGCAGCAGCACCGGTAACTTGGTCGTCCAGGGTGGGGGCACCCTGCGCTTCGGCAGCGGCCAGGCCGGCCTCTATACCGGTGGCACCATTGTCAATGCCTCGACGCTCGACTACACCCTGCTGGGCAGTGGCGGCGGCGAACTCGGGCCGGGCAACATCACCTTCCTCGGCAATTCCGCCGCATTGTTCACCAACGTCGGTGGCTTCGCCGGCAACCGCCTGATTGTGGACACGGGCGCCAACCTGACCCTGAACGTCGGCAGCAGCTCGACCAATTCGTTCGGCGGATTCAATCTGGTCGGCGGTGGTAATGTGTCCCTCACCGCCATCGGCTTTATCATGCAGATCACCGGTGCCCTCGGTAACTTCACCGGCTGCCTCACCCTCCAAGCCACGACGGCCAGCGGCAACACCTTCCGCTTCGACCCGTCCTCGGGCTTGGCCAACGGCACCCTCATCGTTGGTACTAACACAACCATCCAGGTTCGTGACGCGACTGGCGTCACCCGCTCCCTGGGCAGCCTGTTCGGCGACTCAACCGCAGTCGTCGGTGGCGGCCAGACCACGGCTGGCGCAGTGACTTGGAACATCGGCGCGGGCGGCCGTACCTCCACCTACTCTGGTCGCATCACGGGCGGCGGCGGCAATACCGTTTCGCTCAATATCGTGAACGGCACCTTTGTGCTGAACACGGATAATAGCACCGTCAACACCTGGAACGGCGTCACCACCATCAGCCCCAGCGGCATCTTCCAAGTGGGCGATGGCATCACGGTTAACACCGTCTTGGGCAACCATACCGCCGGCGGGCTCGTGGACAACGGCCTCCTTATCCTGAATCTCCCGATTAATGGAACGAAGAATCTGTCCAGCATCCTCAGCCAGAACTCCAGCGCGGCTGACATCACCGGCACCGGTAATGTCATCGACTTGATCCCCGGCACCCTCGTGCTGGACGCGGCGACCAACGCCTTCTCCGGCTACCTCGATGTTGAGGGCGGCACGATCCAGGCTGGCACGCTCGCCTTGGGCGGCAACCCGAGCCCGATCGGTAAAGGCGCCAACACCCCGGACAGCCTGATCCTGAACGGCGCCACACTGGTACTCCAAGGCACCACCGCCCTGGGCAATTCCACGATCACCACCGACCGCCGCTTCACCATCGGCAATGCCACCGCCAACAACGGCGCGACGATTGCCGTCAACGACAGCGGCAGCAACGGCTCGGATGTCAACTTCCTCAGCGGCGGTGCGCTGGTGGTGACCAACACCGCCCCGAGTGCCAATCTGACCCTCACCGGTAACCATGCCGGTGTGAGCACCATGAACCCGAGCCTCCTCAACAACGGCTCGACGGTGGCGGGTGTGATCAAGAGCGGCACGACCTCCTGGATCCTCGCGGGCACCAGCAACAACTACACGGGCGCGACCAACGTCACGAACGGCAACCTGGCCCTCTCGGGCAACTTCGGCGCCACCGCGGTGAAACTGAATTCGTCCACGGCCGCTATCTCCGGCAACGGCGTGGTCGTCGGCTCCCTCAACATGACGACCGGCAATCTGTCGCCGGGTATCAATGTGGTCCAGGTCGCGGGTGTGCCGAACGCCACCACGGTAATCGGTGGTCCGGCCATCTCCACGACGACCGACATCGATGGCAACATCACCTCGGTCAGCACCGCCGCGAGCCTGTTGACCTTCGGCAGCGCGAACATCACGGGTGGCCAGTTGAACTTCACCTTCAACCCGGCGGGTGGCAACACCTCCCACGGCACGACGGATCTGTTCAACGGCATTGTGGTCACGGGTCTCAACGGCCTGTCCCTGAGCAACGCCACGATGTTTAACTTCTACAACTATGACCTCGGCTTCTCGGGTAAGGTGCTCACGGGCAACTCCTCGATGCTGAACACGGCCATCCAGAGCAACCAGTGGTCCGTGACCGGTAATTACAATCTGTTCCAATACACCGGCACCCTGGGTGGCAATTCCGCCCTCACGGTGGCCAACGTGCTCAACCCGGTGCTCGGCGACATCTACACCTTCGGCACCACCACGGTGGGCAATATCAGCTACCTGTTCGTGAACATCCAGCTCAACCCGCCCAATTACAGCTGGGTCGGTAATGTGAGCAACCGCGACGGCACCGGCAACTGGTCCGACTCGACGCGCTGGTTCAACGGCAACGTGGCCGGCGTGGGCGGCGGTGTGGGCGCGGTGGCCAGCTTCCCGGCCTTCAATGACAACGCGGCCACGGTCACCCTCGATGAAAACGTGAGCCTCTCCGGCCTCTCCTTCACGACACCGAACAGCTATAACCTGACGAGCCTCTCCGGCAATGCCATCACCTTCAGCAATGGTGGCAATCTCAGCACCATCGATGTGAGCTCCGGCAACCACACGGTCTCCTCGGACATCCTGGTGACCACGGCTGGCTTGAGCCTCAACCCGCACGTGGGCCTCACCCTCAATCTGACCAGCAACATTGGCCAGACGACCTCGGGCGGCTTCCTCACGATGAACAGCGCGGGCTCCGTCATTATCTCGGGCAACAGCACCTACTCCGGCGGCTTCGTCCTCAATGGCGGCACGCTGAACATCAATGGCAGCGGCTCCAACACGACTGGCCCGTTGGGCACTGGCACATTCACCCTCAATGGCGGCACACTGAATAACACCAGTGGCAGCGCGGTTGTCCTCGCGGTTAATAACTCGATCGTGGTGAATGCGACCATCAACTTCATCGGCTCGAACAACCTCGACCTCGGTGCGGGCGCCGTGACCCTGCTGCGCAACACCACGGCGAATATCGCCGCGGGCAACCTGACCTTCGGCGGCATCGTCGGTGATGCTGGCAATGCTTACAGCCTGACGATCACCGGCAACGGCAACCTCGTCCTGAACGGCAACAGCACCTACACCGGCATCACGGACCTCGAAGGCGGCAACCTGCGCCTCGGTGGCAGCCTGGGCGGCGATGTGTTCATTAACAACGTGAACAGCACGTTGAACGTCCGTAACGGTGGCCTCGCGGTGAAGACGGTGGGCAACCTGAGCCTGCTCAATGGTACTTTGAACGGCAACGGCACCTTGGCCGCCACCGCCATCTTTGCCCAAAACGGCAATATCGCGGCTAACCTGACCGGCGCGGGCGCCGTGACGGTGAACACCAGCAACTCGGTGACGATCAGCAGCCCGAACAGCGACTTCTCGGGCGGCGTTGACCTCCAGGCCGGCACCTTGAATGTGAACAGTGCCACGGCGCTGGGCACCGGTGTGCTGACGATTTCCGGTGGCACGTTGAGCGGCTCGACGGGCGCTCCGGTGAACCTCACCACCAACAATGCGGTGGCGGTGAACACCACGGCCTTCACCTTCGGCAGCAATCGTACCCTCAACCTCGGTACGGGCACGGTCACCCTGAACAATTCCTCGACGATCAACCTGGCGCAAGCTTCAGGCAATCTGATCGCGGGCAGCCTGGCAGGCAATGGCAACAGCCTCACCACGACGGGCAACGGCAAGATGGCCCTCACGGGTAATGTTGACCTGAGCAACGGCACCGCCAGCACGACCCGTCTGACGGTCGGTGGCAACAGCACACTGACGCTCGCTACCAATGGCAACCTGACCCTCACCAACTCCAATGGCAACCTGGCGGTGCTCGTGGGTAATGCGTCGAACAATAGCAACGCGACGCTGAACATCACCGGCAACGCGAACATCACCGCCGGCGAGATTGACTTGGCCAACACGACCAACACCGGCTCGGTGGTCACCGCTCTGGTGAACATGACCGGCAACGTCAACCTGGTCGCCCCGAGCATCTGGGTCAGCCGCGGCAACTCCGGCGTGGGCGGCTCGACGGACGCCACCTTCATCCTCGCCAACGGCACGGCTACCCTCAACGGTCTGGTCAATGGCAGCAACCTGGCGCTGGCCCTGAGTGGTGTCTCCACCAACTCCAATAACGCGACGTTCATCTTGGGCGGCACGAATACCAGCGCCACGTTGACGCTTGATGGCGACATCGGTCGCTTCAATGGCAACAACACCGGCAGCGCCATCCTCAGCATCGCCAACGGCACGATCATCCCGACCGTCAGCAGCACCACCTTCCTCCAAGGCCTGACGAGCGCCAACATCGGCGCCGGCGGCCTGACGTTCAACACGACGGGTGTCAATATCACGGTGGCCCAAAACCTGTCGCACGACGCCTCCATCGGTGGCGGCCAAGACGGCGGTTTGACCAAGGTCGGCAATGGCAGCCTGACGCTGACCGGCTCGAGCAGCTACACCGGTAACACCAACATTAACGCCGGTACGGTCTCTCTCGGTAATGGCAGCATCACCAGCGCTACCATCCAAGGTGCCTCGGTCAACGTCGCCAGCGGCGCCACCTTCCAGATCTTCAGCAGCAACCTGTCGGTCCCGGTTGTCGCGAACGGCTCGGTTGTCACGAACAGCGGCTCGGTGATCAACGCCAACGTCACTGTTAACAACGGTGGTAATGTCTCCGGTTTGGGCACGTTGAATGGCACGACCACCGTCCTCGGCGGCGGTATCCTGGCCCCCGGTACCTCGAACGGCGGCGGCAGCCTGACCCTCAACGGTTCGCTTAACCTGGCGGCCAATTCCGTCCTGAATTACTTCCTCAGCAGCGGAAATGTCATGGATAGCCTGGTCCTCTCGGGGGCCACGGGCCTGAACTTCGGTGGTTTGGCCGTCAAGGTGAATATGTTCACGAACTCGGGCGGCCTGTTGCTCACGCCGGGAACCTACACGATCGGCACCTCCAGCACCGGCATCTTCAGCAATATCTCCGGCTTGGTGTGGAACAACTCGCCCGGCTCCACCTATTCCAGCTCGTTCTTCCAGCTCGCGGCCAACAACACCATCCTGAACTTGGTTGTCCAGTCAACGCTGGCGCCCAATCAGTGGAATGTGGACGCGAATGGCTCGTGGAACACGCCCTCCAACTGGAGCTTTGCCTCGGCTAACCACTCGTTGACGCCCAATGGCCCGAACGGGGTGGGTGAGATCGCCATCTTCCCGAGCACCATTCTGAACTCGCCGCGCACGATCACGCTGAATGCGGGCAATGTCTCGACCATCACCTTGGGCGGGATGCAGTTCTCCAGCTCGGTGCCGTTCACGATCAACGCCGGCAACGTGAGCAGCTTCACCTTTGACAACGGTGCCGCCAGTGTGGCCACCCTCTCCTTGGTGGGCGGCATCGAGAACATCAATGCGGCCTTGGTGACCACCAGCAACAGCTCGCTCACCCTCGATATTGATTCGACCTCCACCCTGAACTTGGGTGCCGGCATCCAGGGCACCAACAACGTCCTGGTGAGCAACGTGGGCAACCTGGTCATCACCGGTAATAACAGCTTCACCGGCAACTTCATCATCAATGGCGGTGTGGTCACCCTTGCCGGCAATAACACGGCCAGCCTCGCGGGCAAGACCCTGCAGGTCAACTCGGGTGCCAAGCTGAACCTGAACAACGCCACGGCAGTCGGTGCCAGCACTGCGACCTTAGTCGTCAATGGCGGCACGATCGACAACACCAGCGGCTCGGCCAAGACATTGACGAGCAACAATGCGATGACCTGGCTGACGGGCTTCACCTTCACCGGCACCAATGACTTGAACCTCGGCACGGGTAACGTGAGCATCACGGCGGGCAATGTCTCCCTTAACCTTGTGGCCGGCAATCTGACGGTCAGCGGCAGCATCCAAGACTCCAGCGCCGGCAAGGGCATCACAAAGACCGGCAACGGTGTGCTGATCTTGCGTGGCGCCAGCGCCTATTCGGGCCTGACCAACATTCAGCAGGGTACCGTGCAGGTCGCCGGTGGCACGAACCGCCTGCCGACGGCCACCTCGGTCGTCCTCGGCAGCGGCACGAACAGCGGCACGCTGATCCTCGGTGACAGCGCGGCGGTGGCCAACCAGAACCTCGCGGGCCTTACCACCAGCGGCACCGGCAACCACAATGCGGTGATCAGCGGCAACAACAACCTCTCCACGCTGACCCTCCTGATTGCCGGAACCAACAATTATAACGGCACCATCGGTTTGGGTGGCGTCAACACAACGGTCACGGCGGCGAATGAGATCGCTGTCACCAAGACCGGTGTGGGCACGCTGACCTTGAGCGGCAACAATACCTACCTCGGCGGTACGCGCATCAGCGCCGGCACGCTGGCGATCACCTCGGCCACGAGCCTCGGTGTGAACAACAGCGACACGGCGACGGGTGTCACGATCGGCAACGGCGCAACGAACGGCACCTTGGAGGTGACGGCCAATATCTCCTCGGCCCGCTGGATCACGCTCAATGGCACAAACGCCACCATCCTGGTTGACCCGGGCATGACTTACAGCCTGACGGCCAATTCCAACGTCAGCGGCAATGCGACCTCGAATCTGCTGAAGTCCGGCGCGGGCACCCTGGCGGTTTCCGGTGGCTCGAACTACAGCGGCAACACCACCGTCAGCGCGGGCACGCTGCAGTTGGGCGTGGATAACTGGGTGCCGAGCAACTCGTCCCTGACGGTTTCCTCGGGTGCCACCTTCAGCCTCAATAACTTCAATGACACGCTCGGTTCGCTGGCTGGCGCCGGCAACGTCAGCTTGGGCAATGGCACACTGACCACCGGGTCGAACAACCTCGCGACCACCTACACGGGCGTCATTTCCGGCACTGGCAACCTGGTGAAGATTGGCACCGGCAACCTGATCATCGCCGGGGCTGACACCTTCACGGGCTCCACCAACATCAGCGCGGGCACCTTGACGGTCAATGGCAGCATCGCCCTGCAGTTCAGCAACGTGAATTACAATACGGGCGACGGCAACCTGGCCTTCGGTTCCGGTGTGACGAGCGCGACCTTGGGCGCCCTGAATGGCAATAAGGACCTCGTCCTCGCCAACACGGCTGCGAGCGCTGTCAACCTGAGCATCGGCAACGACCTCATCGACAGCACCTACAGCGGTAACTTCTCCGGTGCGGGCTCGCTGACCAAGATTGGCAACGATACCCTGACCATCTCTGGCAATAATTCGCAGGTGGGCGGTGTGACGGTTAACGCGGGCACGCTGACGGAAACGGGCACGAACACCTACACCGGCGTCACCTCTGTGGCTGCTGGCGCCATCTTCAACTTGGGTGACGGTGGCACTGAAAGCAGCGTCACGAGCAACATCTCGAATAATGGCACCTTCAATTACAACCGGGCCACGAGCGGCACGACCACGTATGCCGGCGCCATCACCGGCAATGGTGAAACCAACCTCAGCGGCTTTGGCCCGTCGTCGCCGGCAAACTCCCAGGATACGACGCCGAACAGCGTGACCGCCAACGCCTCGGTCCAGACCAACAACATCAACAGCTTCACCCAGTTCGGTTCCACGCTTATCCTCACGGGTAACAACACCAACTCCGGCACCACGACGGTGAACAACCTGGCGCTGGTCCTGAAGGGCAAGCTGGCTTCCCAAGTGGTGGTGAACAATGGCGCCATCCTCGGTGGCAACGGCACCATCAACAATAATGTGGACATGAACGGCGGCTTTGCCCCCGGTTATGATCTGACGACCTCCATGACCCTCACCAACGTGACGCACAAGGGCACCTCCTATCAGGCCTCGGCGTTCGCCACGCTCACCATCAATGGCAACCTGACTTGGAACCCGGATAATGTCTTCAACAACGAGTTCCACCTGAACAGCGCCAACATCACGGCTCTGTCCGACAAGATTGTGGTGACGGGCAACATCATCTATAGCGGCAGCAACCACGACATCGAATTCGACTTCGATGACACCGGCTTCTACAACGGCGTGACGCCGACCGTCTATACGCTGATGACCTCCAACACCAGCCTCTCGAGCATCGGCCTGAGCGCTTCGGACTTCCACGCGGTGAATGTCGGCCCCGGCGGTGTTTACAATGACTACAACCAGAGCTACTTCATCTTCGCCAACGGTGGCAAGGACCTGCAGTTCGTGGTGGTGCCCGAGCCTGCGACCTGGGGCCTGATTGCCGGTGGCTTGATGATGCTCCTCGGCCTGCGCCGCAAGCGCCTGGCCAAGGCGGCCGCCCAGAGCAACAAGGCTTAATTCTTCAGCAGTTTAACGACTGCTTGCATCGCCCGCCCGGGAGCAATCCTTGGCGGGCGATTTGTTTAATGGCCAAGGGCTGCAGCCCAACTGTTGCCGGGCTGGCCAGAATCAACGCCAACGAGGCCAGCCAGTCATCTGGGGGGAAATTAGGCCAATACAGGCCATAACGGCACTGCAGAGGGCATTCTGAAGCATCCAGGCCATACGCAGCGGGTTCCTTTCCCAGCGCTTGTTGTAGGGCATCCTTCCTGGCACTCAATTCATCGTAAAATCCTTCTCGGGCGGCGAGGACTTGGTCGGCAGGTATTCGGATTCTGCCAATTGTTTGAAGTCCTTGGAATGCGAGAAACGCAACATACGCACTAGTAACGCCGGGCAATTTAGAAACCCCGCCTCCACCTCCAGACGGGATAGCAGCAACCGGGCAATTTCATCCTGCTTAAGGAGGCGGGCATAGGCGCAGGCATTAAGGTAACCAGCGGTCAAATAATGCTCCACCTTGGTCACAATGAAAATCAAAGCCGCCTCGCGCACACTGTCCGAGCACTCAGGGTCCAGGGTATGCAAGTCCTCCTTGAGATCAAAAGTGGCCGCTGCTTCAGCAGCATTTAGTGTGGAGGCCTTGAGCAGCGGTGTCAGCTGCTGGAGATGGCGATCAATTTGCCGAAGGTAAAAAACAAGGGCATAGCGCAAATCGCTCTCCTCAATAGTGGCAATGAGCGGAGGCAACTGTTGGAGCAAATGACGCTCAAGGGTGGAGAGTTCGGCAATCTCCTCGGCGAGCAGATCAGAAAGAGAGGTGATGCGGGACAGTGGCGTGGACATTGAGAAAGGGGGTGGGGTGAGACAATTATCGCGTAGCGGCTTGGATATATCCACCATCCTGATTAGTGTTTATTAATCAAAGAAATCCCGTAAGGCGGCGTAACACGGGCATGGCCTTCAACCCTTACTCCGCTTGGAAAAACAAAAGGCGAGAAAGCCCGGACTGGGCCTCCCCGCCTTTTGGAAGAAAGGCTGGCAATTGGTTTGTGTTAGGCTTCCTTGCGGCCGTTGGATGATTCCGCGTCGGCGTTGATGGAAGCCGAGAGGTCGGTGAGCTTGCGGTCTGTCGCAGCCTCTTCCTCGAGCGTGACATCGAGCAGTTCAGCGACATCAGCCAGGTTGAGGAACTCCGCAAAACTGCGCACCGTGCCATAGCCGGCGATTTCATAATGTTCCACTTTTTGCGCCGCGCCAATGAGGCTGGCATCCCGGGCGGCGCTGGGCTTGCCAGCTTTGATCCGCTCGCCGGTTTCTTTGACAAGCCCTTTCATGGCCTGGCAAACGCGGCCTTTGGGCGAAGCGCCCAGCAGTTCTGCCACCCGTTCGAGGCGGACGACATGGCCTTTGGTTTGTTGCAGATGGCTTTCCACAGCGGACTTGAACTTGGGATCGTGGGCAGCCTTGGCCACTTTGGGCAGTGCGGCGACCAGCTGGGTTTCCGCATTGTAGAGATCCTGAACTTCCTCCACGAGAACATCGCGGAGATTGCGTGACGACTTAGGCATGGTGATTTGAATTTTTAAGGTGGAACTGATGATGCGCCGCAGCCGTTGTGGCTGCTGGCGATGCGCGCAACCTACGCTGTCTTCAATAAAAAATCGCCGACGAACGCTGAATTTACACGGAATTAATGTCTGGGGGCTTCAAGGTTAAAATTTAAATTTTAAGAAGAAATAAACCCGGACCAAGTTGGTGTTTAAGCACTGACTTTCTCGCGATTCTTTCCAGATGGCACGGCGCGATGGGCAAATGGCCTGAATGATTCAGGAGGACGCAGGGCAACGCCCCAGTCCGCATTTGCGAATCGTTTGTTATATTTCCCGGCATTTTTGAAAAGCGAAAAAAACGATGCTACGTTGAACATAATATGAATTTGCAATCACCATTAACCCATCCTCACAAAGACATGAAAACCCACATCCCTATGAATCGCGTTCTGCCGGCCGTCGCTCTGCTTGCAGTTGGCTCCCTTTTCCTGGCCTCCAGCCACGCAGCTGAAACCCGACCCGGCCAGCCGCAGGCGGATGCCGAAGCAAACCGGGTGACGAGCATGACTCCGCCGCCGGCAGATTCCACCACCGGCACGGGTACGGCCCGGACGGCAGGAACCGCCACTGCGGGTTCCATTGGCGCCAATAGCGACCATTCCGCCGACCGCAGCGAGAGCATTAAGCAGGTCAACGATGCCTGGGCCTGGTTTGATACATTGCAAAAACAGCCTGCGTCGGGAGTTTCCAACTCCGTGGTTTCGCTGGCCAAGGCCGTGGTGTTTGTCGACCGCTGGTCTGGCTCCGCCATTGTCGGCGGCACGGGCGGCAAGGCGATTGCCTACCGGAAGGCTTCGGATGGCACCTGGCGCGGTCCGGTTTTCTATAATGTGGCGGGTGGCAGCGTGGGCGCGCAAGTCGGTGGCAGCCATGTGCGTAGCGTGGCCTTTCTGATGAGCGACAAGGCGCTCCAGACGCTGACGGACAGCAAATTCATCTGGAGCGGCAACCTCCGGGCCGTAGCCGGCAACGACTCCGCCGTGAAGACGACCATCGATAATACCGTTGATGTGATTCTTTACCAGACTGCCAGCGGCCTGGATGTCGGGGCGGCCGTCTCGGCCACCAAGCTGACTCCGGATGACGACCGCAACCGCGGCTATTACGACTCCACGACCATCACGCCCGCAGAAATTTACAGCAGCACTAACCTCAGAGTGCCGGGCGCCAAAGTTTTGCCGCCGCCCTTTGGGCCATTGCCTCGCTAAACACGGCTAACCTTCAAATCCATCCGCTATGAATTCCGCGCCAACAACTTCAGCCAATTTGGAACGCGTGCGGGAGCTTGCCCCGGACCTGCGCGCCCCGGGCAAGCCCCCGCGCAGCCCCCGGGAGCGCCTGGGGGGATACGTCTTGGCTGCGCGCGCGGTGGATAAGTGCCGGGCGGACTTGGTGGGCCAGGCGGGAGAGTACCACACGAATTGCCCCCTGGACCAGATGTGGCTGAAGTACGCCAAAATCGACTACCAGAAGTTGCGGGATTACATCGCGACTGGGGCCTCGGATGAGGAGGTTGATCGCTGGATCCGTGAGAACAGCCATCGGCGGACAAGCGCGGAGATCATCCAATGGAACAACCAGCAGCGTGACATGGACATCTCCGGCCTGCCCATGGACCTTCAGATCTACCTCGAAGAATACATTCCGCAGTGCGTGCCCAAGGGACGGGTGGTTTACCGGTTTCTGGACGTTTATGACCTGGAGGAAGGTCGCCTCTAACAACCCGAATCTCTACCTCGCACCAACCCCTAAATCCATACGCTTATGCCACAGGGAGACAAAAGCAGCTACACCAACAAGCAAAAGCGAATGGCTGAGCATATCGCGGAAGGTTATGAATCGCGCGGCGACACGCACGATAAGGCGGAAGAGCGCGCCTGGCGCACGGTGAATAGCCGAACAGGCGGCGGTCGCAAGAGCGGGGGAGGCAGGCATAAGACTAAAAGGGAAAAATAATTCTGCGCCAACGAGGCACTCATTGCCAGGCGCGCAGGGAGGAGCAGTTGATTCGGAGAAAAGCGCCATGGGCACCGAAAACACACCAAAGCGCGCGCGTGGACGGCCCGCCAAAGCCCCCGCTGCCCCGCTACAGGCCTATCACGCCAAGCGTAATTTGAGCCAGAGCGGCGAACCCCAAGGCGGGCAGCCTTCCACAGGTCTGGCAAAATTCGTCATTCAAAAGCACAACGCCACGCGTTTGCACTACGATCTCCGCCTGGAGGTGGAGGGAGTATTCAAGTCCTGGGCCGTGCCCAAGGGCTTGCCGCTCAAGCCGGGCCGACGTGCCCTCGCGATTGAGGTGGAAGACCATCCGTTGGACTACGGCTCCTTTGAGGGCGTCATACCCGAGGGCAATTACGGGGCTGGCACGGTGATGCTCTGGGACCGGGGCATCTACGCCACCGCTGAAATCTCGGCCGCCGACGCCTTGGAAAAGGGTAAACTGCACTTCGCCCTGATTGGGGAAAAGTGCCGGGGCGAATGGACATTAGTGCGCCTGCGCACCGAGGGCCGCAAGATAAACTGGCTGGTGATCAAGAATCCCGAAGGCGGGCGCACGACGCCCATCCGGCGCACCGGGCGCGAGCTTTCGGTGCTGACTGGCCGGAATATGCGGCAAATCTCCCAAGGGGAGCAGTCGAAGAAATGAAATCCTGCGGGTGGCAAACGACTGGCAAAAAAAAGACCGCCTCGAAAGGCGGTCTTGTCATCGGGGGGCTTGCCAGCGCGCTAGCAATTGCAGGATTCGCGAATGGCGCGCTCGATATCGCGGCGGGTGCGGCCGGTCGCCTTCTCGAGACGGCCGAGCAGTTCCTCCTCCTTGCCCTCCTGGTAGCGGAGGTCGTTGTCGGTCAGCTTGGCATACTTCTGTTTGAGGCTGCCTTTGACGATATCCCAGTTGCCTTTGATGATTTCGCCCAACGGTGAGCGATCGGTTTGAATGCCGGTGGTTTTCATGATGTCGGATGTTTGCGGTGAAGGTGAAACGAGTCCGGAATTGGCCGTCGTCTCGACTCCTGTCTCATACGATAGCCCATCCATCTGCACCCTGCCATTGGGCCGCCGCGGATTAGCACATGATTAACAAGCACCTGGCTTCAAACATCAATTAACGCCATGGTTTTTGCCAGCAGCCCCATGCCAACGGGTTTGACCAAATAAGCGTCAAACATGACGGCCAGGTTCTGGTCAATGCTCTCGGGTCGATAACCACTGATGGCGATGATTTTGATTTCGCTGCAATCCGGCCGGCCCCGCACTTGCCGGGCGATTTCGCCACCGTCCATGCCGGGGAGGCCAAGATCGAGCAGGATGAATTGCGGACGAAATGCATCCACCTGATGCAGCGCGTCGGCGCCCGTGGCACTGACCACCACATCATGGCCGGTGATGCGTAAAAGTTTGGCCAGCAATTGCGCGGCCTCCTCGTTGTCATCGACAAGCAGGATGCGGCGCGACGGCAGGCGGGCTGCGGCGGATGTATTCTGCATAGACGCCAAAGTGCTATTAGTAATGCACAATCGGCAAAAAACTCCCTGTATATCGAGTAATAACTCCTCATTTACGTGAAAATTCCCGAAGAGATAGTTAAAACCCCCCAGAAGCCGGTGGTCATAAGCCATCAAATTTACGGAGACTGCGTCCCTTGCGAAGGGGGAAATTTAGACTACCGTGCGGTTGCTTTATGAATAGCAGCATCACCGCCGCGGCGGAATTTCCTTTGACGGTCTGGCCTCCGGTCAACGGGCAAATCCGAAAAAACTTATCCATTCTGGCCGAGGGGCTGGTGCATGACCTTAACAACGTGCTGGCCCCCATCACCACATCCCTGGAGCTTTTGCGTGAACAGGCACCGCCAGAGTCTGAGATCCTCGAGATATTATCCGTCATTGAGCGGCACACCCGCCAGGCTCCGCGCCTAATCCAGCAGATTGTCGCGTTGGTGGAAGGGGCGGGCAAGCTGCGCGGCCCAGTCGTCGTTCCCGCCCTGTTGCGAGACTTGAGGAAGTATGTCGAGGCTGATGTAGGCGGCCGCATCCGCATCGAGGTGCAAATAGCCCCTGAGATTTGGCCGGTGCTTGGCTCGGTCCCGGAGCTTCACCATGCGCTGCTCAACCTTTGCCAGAATGCCAATGAGGCCATGACCCCCGGCGGGGTTCTGGTCATCGCGGCTGAAAATGTCGTCTTGGATGATGATTGCGCCTTTCTTGAGCCCGGCACCCATGGCGCCCGGTATGTGCGCATCGACATTACCGATACGGGTTGCGGCATCGCTGAATGCCTGCAGGAAAAAATTTTCGAGCCATTTTACACCACCAAAACGGGTAACCACCAAGGCGCCGGGCTGTTTGTGTGTGACGCGATTGTCAAAGCCCACCATGGGCAATTGACCATGGAAAGCGAGGTGGGCGCCGGATCGACCTTCAAGGTTTACCTGCCGGCAGCCCCGGGAGCCGCGGCGGATTTTGTCACGGAAAATGCCCCGCTGGCCCGCGGGCATGGGGAATGGGTGCTGGTGGTGGACGATGAGGAGGCGATTCTGGCCGTCACCGCACAAACGCTGCGTGTTTTTGGCTATAACGTGCTCACCGCCTCCAATGGGGCCGATGCCGTGGCGCTTTATTTGCAGCAGAGGGAGAAAATTGAGCTGGTTTTCACGGATGTCTGCATGCCCCTCCTCAATGGTACGGAAGCCATCAGGCAACTGCGGGCCATCAACCCCGACGTGAAAGTCATCGCCACGAGCGGGCTATGTGTGAAGGAGGGACTGGTGGGGGCGGCGCAGGCAAGCGCGCAGGCCTTTTTGCCCAAGCCTTATCGGGCCGCGCAACTGCTCCAGACCATCCACCAAGTTCTTCATTCCGACAGCCAAGCGGCCCTGCCAAATACGTGGGCCAATTAGCCCATGTTGTCTTGATGCAATATCACCAAGACAAAAAATCGCAAACGACTGTCCCTCCGGATTTAATATCAACTCAAGCGAGGGAAAATAATCCTTCGTCGCCGGATTTGACCCGCTTCCTCCGGCGTATTGCAACCTCAACCACTTATTTTCATGTCATCCTCCAATCGAAAAATACTCGTCATCAGCCAGGAGCATTTCACCGCGCACTCCGAAGACAATGCCGCCGTTGTTTATGGCGAGGAACGCCAATGGAGCCCGGCGGAAATCAGGCAACTGCTGGCCCGCGATGAAGACGCCTGTGCCGGCATTTCCGGCGCTGAAACACCGTTCAACCACTAGTCCTCTTTACCATGCATACCACCACCACCTACCAACTGGCGCGCCCGCGCCGCTCCACTGAAGATGGCTTCCGGATGGAAACCCTGCCGGAAAGCGCTTCAGGTGTCGTCAGCTCCCTCCGCTCCAGCACCAGCCGGTATATCATGCTGCCGTGCCTGCGCGACTTCTCATCGAAGTTGCAGCCGTCCGCGCGTCCCAAGGCCGTCCGTGCCCGCCGTTAACCAGTAAGAAGGTCAAGCGCGCCGGGGCGGGGTGGGGGGCGGGGTATCCCCTCGCTCCAGCATATCCACCCGCACAAAGCCCTTTTCCAAGGCATAGCGGATGAGTTCCGCCGTGGTGCGCACACCCAGCTTGGCCATGATACGGCAGCGGTGGTTGCGCACGGTGAATTCGCTGAGGTTGACCATGCCGGCAATCTCCACGTTGCCCAACCCGCGGCCGAAGTAATGCAGCAGTTCCTGCTCGCGCTTCGAGAGGATTTTATTGAAGGCCACGGGGTCATTGCGTTGGGAGTAGAGCACCTTCATCGCGGCAGGCGAGAAGTACCGCTCCCCGCCCATGACCGCCTGGATGGCCTGGGCCAGTTGCTCGATGGTCTGCTCCTTCTTATCCACAAAGCCGTGCAATTTGGACTGGGAGACTTGATGCAGCGTGAAATCATCCGTGTGGCCGGAAAGGCCGATAATTTTCGCCCGAGGGCAGGCGGCCAGGAGATCATTCAACAGCTCCAGCCCATCGCGGTCGGGGAGGGCCAAATCGAGAATGATCAAATCGGGTGTCTTTTCCCGGCACAAATTCAGTCCCGAGGTCGCGTCGTTCGCGCCATCCACAACAGATCCGGGTACTGCGCCCTTGCAGGCGGTAACCAGCAATTCGCGCAGGAGAGCATGGTCATCAATGACAACAATTTTCATCATGTTGTATGCGTGGGCGTATGTCGGAAGCTCTCTACATTCGCTCCAATTATACCGAGAATCAAGCCCGTTAGGGCGAAATCCTTAGAATTGGTGTTTAAGCATCAAAGATTGGACCGCGCTTGGGTGGAATTTCACCAGCAAACTTCTGGCAAACACAATGAGTCTGGCTATATTTATCACAGTCGCAACAATCCTTCCCTTAGGATTGTTCCTTAGTATGCCGCCAATTTTCTGGTAGCAATTTTTCGGCCACCCGGCGTCTCAACAGTATTCAACAAATATTACAATGCAAACGGAAGCAATTTTTTTGGTGGATTTGCCGGAGGCGTTGTCCGAGGTGGTGGAGGCGGCTTCGTCCGGCGCGTTTAGGGACGTCCAGTTTTTCTCGGTGAAGAGCGTGGAACTGGCGGTGGCGCAACAGACCCACAACCAGCGGCAATTGTTGGTGATCAGCGACCAGGATGAGGCGCAACTGGCGCTGGCCGCGCAATTGGCGTCGCCGGACCAGCCGCGTTGGGCCATGGTGGTCCTCGGTGACCGGCAGCCGGATTACGGGGACAATGTGCCGCTGGCGGAATGCAACGCCAAGATTCTCATGCAAATTTTCCGCGCGGCCGTCCAGCAGCATGAATTGCTCCTGGAAAACTTCCGCCTGCGCGGGGACCTCAAGACCCTCGATCGCCGTTTTCGCCACGATTTGCTGAACCTGGTCCAGTGCATCCACCTCAATGCGGAATTGATCACCGAATTGATGACGGGCGAGGGCGACACCCTCGAAATGCCCTTGCGGGGCATTAACCGCGCTTCGCAGGAAATCAGCCGGTTGGTGGAGCGTTTTAGTGATGTGATCAAGGCATCGACCGAATCCCACGCGGTGGAGTCCTTGCTGATGTCCACGGTGGTGGAGGCGGCGCTGCATGAATTGGAGGAGGAAATCCTGCAGGCGCAGGCCACCATCCAGCAGCCGGCCACCTGGCCGGAGGTGACGGGGGTCGCCGCGTGGTTGAACGTGGTCTGGTTCAACTTGATTGCCAATGCGCTCAAGCACAACCGCCGGGCCGCCGCCATCCAGCTCGGTTGGGACTATACCGAAGGGCAGATGCGGTTTTGGGTCGCCAATTGCGGCCTGCCGGTGCCCACGGAAAGAAAAGCCGCGCTGTTTTCCCCTTTTGAACACCTGCACAAGCAACCCGGCGGCGGATTAGGCCTGAGCCTGGTGCAACGCCTGGTGACCCTGCACCAGGGTACCTGTGGCTATGAGCGCCGCGGCACCGATACCTCCCTGTTCTATTTCACGCTGCCAGCGGGCACCGCCGCCGAGCAGCTGGCCACCACCAATTAGGTTTTGAGCTGGCTGGAATTGGCCTTCAAGCGGCGAACGGCCTCGGCAAGCGCGCCATCCAGGGACTGGACGCTGACAGGCTTGGTCAATTGGGTGAAGAATCCCGCATCCAAGCTGCGCTGAATGTCGCTCTCGGAGCCATAGCCGGTCAAGGCGATACCCAGGATACCCTGGCTGTCCCGCAACTCCGCCATGAGCTCATAGCCATTGCCATCGGGCAGCCCGATATCGGAGATCAGGAGGCTGAACCGCTCCTTCAGCGCAAACAGCCGTGCTTCGCCCAGGCAATTGGCCACTGTCACGGCGAATTTGCGCCGTTGGAGCAAAAGGGCCAACGTTTGCGCTGTCGAAGGATGGTCTTCCACCAGCAGGACGCGGAGCTGGCCGCCGGGGGAACCCTCGGCAAAGGGCGATGGAGTAGGCTTTCCACTGGGCAGCTTGGCCGAAGTTTGCGATTCAGCCGCGAGCAGGGGGAACTTGATCACGAGGGTGGTGCCTTGGTCGCGGCCAGAGCTGAAGGCGGAGATGGTGCCCAGTTGCAGCTTGGCCATCATCTGGGAAATGGCGAGGCCCAGGCCCAGGCCGCCAAAGCGGTGGGGTGTACGCTGCAGCGCATGGTCGCCTTGGGAAAAGGCGGCGAAGACGCGTTTGACCTCCGTGGGCGTCATGCCGATGCCGGTGTCGGTCACCTGAATGACAATTTCCTCGGCGTCGTTGATCGAGGTGGTGACGGTTATATGGCCGCCGCTCGGGGTGAATTTCACGGCGTTTTTCACCACGTTCCAGAAAATCTGCTTTAGCCTGACATCATCGCCGCGCACCATGCTGCGGCGGGCATTCAACGCCACATCGACCGCGAGTTTTTTCGCCTGGGCATCCGCGGTCGTCATCTCCAGCGCATCGCGCAGGCAGGTATGGATGTCGCATGGCTGCAAATCGAGGGTGAGTTTGCCGTGAGTGATGCGGGTCAGGTCCAACAGGTCGTCAATCAGGCGCGCCTCCAGGGCCACATTTTTGGCGATGATGTCAAAATCCGCGCGCACCTCGGGGGCCAGCTTGGCATTGCTTGCCGCTTCGGTGGCCAGCAGGAGCACGGGGTTCAGGGGGGTGCGCAGCTCGTGCGAGAGCGCGGCCAGGAAATCATCCTTGGCGCGGGATGCCGCCTGCGCCTGGGCTTCACTGGCCGCCAAGGCGGCCTCGCGCGCGCGCAATTCGTCGTTGAGGCGGTTTAGCTCGGTCGTGCGCGCCGCCACCCGGGCCTCAAGCTCGTTGTTGGCCTCACGCAGCGCCATCTCAGCCTCCTGGCGGAAGGCAATCTCGGACTCCAGTGCCGCGTTGCTGGCGGCCAGGGCGCGGCTTTTGTGGAACAAATCCACAAACACACCGATCTTTGAGCGGAGAATGTCGGGGTTGATGGGCTTGGTCAGGTAATCGACCGCGCCGCTGACGTAGCCCTTGAGGATGTCTTTGTCCTCCTGGTAATAGGCCGTCAAAAAGATGATGGGGATGTGCTGGGTGCGCTTGCGTTGTTTGACGAGGTTGGCGAGCTCAATGCCGCTGATTCTGGGCATATTGATGTCGAGCACGATGACGGCGAATTCCTGCTCCAGCAGCAGCAGCAGGGCCTGGTCGGCCGTCTGGGCGCGCACCAGATGATACTCGGGCGATTGCAACAGCGCCTCGAGGACGTCGAGGTTCCGGGACTCATCGTCCACCAGCAGAATATTGGCGTTATCGGCCATGGGAGGGCAGGGTGGGCGGCTATTTAGCGGTAAAGCCAGACGCGCAGCAGGGAGAGGAGCTCGCTGGCGTCCACCGGCTTGGCAACGTAGTCAAAGGCGCCGGCCGCGAGGCATTTGTCGCGGTCGCCTTTCATCGCCTTGGCGGTGAGCGCCAGGATGGGCAGGGCGCTGAACTTCGGATTCTTGCGAATCTCCTGCATCGTCTGGTAGCCGTCCATTTCAGGCATCATGATGTCCATCAGGACAACATCGATGTCCGGCACCTCTTCGATGAGTGTGATGGCCTGGCGACCGTTGGTGGCGCTGATGACCTCCATCTCATGGTTTTCCAGAATGGTCGTGAGGGCGAAAATATTGCGGGCGTCGTCGTCCACAATCAGCACCTTGCGGTGGCGCAGCACATCGTTGGAGCCATGGAGGCGGTTCAACATGGTTTGCTTGGCCTCGGGCAGCTGGTGGAAGACCCGGTGCAGGAAGAGCGCCGTCTCATCGAAGAGCCGCTCCGGCGATTGCACGCCTTTGACGAGCACCGTCTTGGCGAGTACCCGCAGTTGCAGTTCCTCTTCCGGGTTGAGCTCCTTGCCCGTGAAGACCACGACCGGAATGTCCCGCAGGCCGGGCTCTTGCTGCAATTTTTTCAGCAATTCAAAACCGGTCATGTCGGGCAGCCGCAAGTCGAGCACACAGCAGTCGAACGCGCGGTCGAGCAGCAGGTTGACCGCCTCATGGCCGGTGGCGGCGGTGGAGATTTCGATGTCATCATGCCGCAGGAATTCGACGATGCTCTGCCGCTCGGTGTCGTTGTCCTCCACGATGAGCAGGCGCTTGGCGTGCGGCTCGACAAATTTGCAGATCCGGTCGAGGCACCCATCGAGCTCGGCGGAAGTGGCCGGCTTGATGGCGTAGGCGAAGGCGCCGTGGGAAAGAGCATGGGAGCGTTCCTCCTCCACGGAGATGATCTGCACCGGAATGTGGCGGGTCGCGGGGTTGTGCTTGAGGTTGTTCAGCACCGTCCAGCCCAGCATATCGGGCAGGAAAACGTCGAGCGTGATGGCGGAGGGCTGGAATTCGCGTGCCCGGGCCAGCGCCTCGGCGCCGCGCATGGCCAGGATGGCCTTGAAGCCTTTGCTGCGGGCCAGGCCCAGCAACACGCGGGCATAGTGGGGATCGTCCTCCACGATGAGCAGGGTACGGTCGCCGGGCTGGATTTGGTCGCGGTCGTCCGGAATCATCTCTTCACGCGGGGCGGGGAGCGCAATGGGCTTGGTCGTGCGGTTGCCGATCTTCTCGGTCGTCGGGGCGCTGAAGTTCAGGGGCAGGTAAAGCGTGAAGGTGCTGCCTTGGTTTTCGGTGCTTTGCAGGCGGATTTCCCCGCCGAGCAAGGTGGCCAGTTCACGCGAGATGGAAAGGCCCAGGCCGGTGCCGCCGTATTTGCGGCTGGTGCCGGCGTCCGCCTGCTGGAAGGCCTCGAAGATCAGCTTCTGCTTTTCCGGCGCGATGCCAATGCCGGTGTCGCTAATGGAGAACGAGATCACGCAGGGAGCGCGCGCCAGCAGCGAATGGCCGGAGGTCCACCCCGCGTGGGCGATGCCCACCTCGACCTGCACATGGCCTTGCGCGGTGAATTTGAAGGCGTTCGAGAGCAGGTTCTTCAGAATCTGCTGGAGGCGCTTGGTGTCCGTGGTAAAAGCCGGCGGGAGCTCGGGGCTGAACCTGATTTCGAAGGGAAGGTTTTTCGTGTCGGCGATGTGGCGGAAGTTGCGCTCGATGGAATCGCGCAGCGAGACGAAGGTGATCTGCTCGATGTCGAGCGTGACCGTGCCGGACTCGATCTTCGAAAGGTCCAAAATGTCCGTGATGAGGTTCAGCAGGTCGGAGCCGGCGGAGTGGATGTTGCGGGCGAATTCAATCTCCTTCTTGGAGAGGTGGCCGCTGTTGTTCTCGGCCAATTGCTGGCCGAGAATCAGGATGGAGTTCAGCGGGGTGCGCAACTCGTGCGACATATTGGCAAGGAACTCCGACTTGTATTTCGAGGTCAGCGCCAGCTCGGCCGCCTGTTCCTCGAGTGCGCGGCGGGCCTGCTCGACTTCGCGGTTCTTGCGTTCGACCTCGGCGTTCTGCTCGGCTAGCTGCTGGGCTTTTTGCGCCAAGGCCTCATTGGTCTGCTGCAGCTCCTTTTGCTGGGACTGCAATTCAGCCGTCAACTGTTGGGATTGCTGGAGCAGGCGCTCCGTGCGCATGGTGGCCTCAATCGTGTTGAGCACGACGCCGATGGACTGCGTCAACTGTTCAAGGAAGGCAAGGTGGCTGATGCTGAACGGATGGAGCGAAGCCAGCTCGATCACCGCCTTGGCCTCGCCTTCAAAGAGCACCGGCAGCACCACGATGCTCGTCGGCAGGCCGCGGCCCAGGCTGGAGCTGATGTGGGTGTAGTCGTTCTGCACATCGCTGAGCAGCACGCGGCGTTTTTCGATGGCGCATTGGCCGACCAGGCCTTCGCCGCGCCCGATGGTCGCGGGCGTGCCCGACTGTTGGGCATAGCTGGCCAGCAGGCGCAGCACGGCCTCCTCCGGGTCGGATCCGTCCATCTGGTAAATGGTGCCCTGGTGGGCGTTCACCAGCGGGGAAAGCTCGGAGAGCAGCATTTTGCCCACGGCGTAGAGGTCGCGTTCGCCCTGCAACATACTGGTGAATTTGGCCAGATTGGTCTTCAGCCAGTCCTGCTCGCGGTTACTTTCCGTGGTGACGCGGAGGTTATAAATCATCGTGTTGAGGTTGTCCTTCAACTCGGCCACCTCACCGCGGGTGTCCACTTGGATGGAGCGCGTCAAGTCGCCCTTGGTCACGGCGGTGGCGACCTCGGCGATGGCGCGCACCTGGGTGGTCAGGTTGTTGGCCATGGAGTTGACGTTGTCCGTCAAGTCCTTCCACGTGCCGGCCACGCCGGGCACCACGGCCTGGCCACCCAACCGGCCTTCGACGCCGACTTCGCGGGCCACGTTGGTAACCTGCTCGGCAAAGGTGGCCAGCGTATCAATCATGTTGTTGATCGTCTCCGCCAGGCTGGCAACTTCACCCTTTGCCTCCACAGTGAGTTTTTGGCGCAAGTTGCCATTCGCCACCGCCGTCACGACCTTCACGATGCCGGACACTTGATCCGTCAGATTGGCGGCCATGACGTTGACAGAGTCGGTCAAGTCCTTCCAGGTGCCGGCCACGCCGGGCACGGTGGCTTGGCCGCCGAGCTTGCCTTCGGTGCCGACTTCGCGGGCCACGCGCGTCACCTCCGAGGCAAAGCCATTCAGTTGGTCCACCATCGTGTTAATGGTGTTCTTGAGCTCCAAAATTTCACCCTTCACGTCCACCGTGATCTTGCGGGAAAGGTCGCCTTTCGCCACTGCGGTCGTCACTTCGGCGATATTGCGCACCTGGCCCGTCAGGTTGGCGCCCATGGCGTTGACGGAGTCGGTCAAGTCCTTCCAGGTGCCGGCCACGCCCGGCACCACGGCCTGCACGCCCAGGCGGCCTTCGGTGCCGACTTCGCGGGCCACGCGCGTCACTTCCGAGGCGAAGGCGCGCAACTGCTCCACCATGGTGTTGATGGTTTCCTTCAACTGCAAAATCTCGCCGCGCACGTCCACGGTGATCTTGCGGGACAAGTCGCCATTGGCCACCGCGATGGTCACTTCCGCGATATTGCGCACCTGGGTGGTCAGATTGTTGGCCATGGAATTGACGTTGTCCGTCAAGTCCTTCCAGGTGCCGGCCACGCCCGGCACCGCCGCCTGGCCGCCGAGTTTGCCTTCAGTGCCGACTTCGCGGGCGACGCGCGTCACTTCCGAGGCAAAGCCATTGAGCTGGTCCACCATGGTGTTAATGGTGTTTTTGAGCTCCAAAATTTCGCCTTTGGCGTCCACGGTGATTTTACGGGACAAGTTGCCGTTCGCGACCGCAGTCGTCACGTCGGCGATGTTGCGCACCTGGCCGGTCAAATTGTTGGCCATGGAGTTGACGTTGTCCGTCAAGTCCTCCCACGTGCCAGCGACGCCGGGCACGGTGGCCTGGCCGCCGAGCTTGCCTTCGGTGCCGACTTCGCGGGCGACGCGCGTCACCTCCGAGGCGAATGCATTGAGCTGGTCCACCATGGTGTTGATGGTGTTCTTCAACTCCAGAATTTCACCCTTCACGTCCACGGTGATCTTGCGGGACAGGTTGCCCTTGGCGACGGCGGTCGTCACGTCGGCGATGTTGCGCACCTGGGTGGTCAGGTTGTTGGCCATGGAGTTGACGTTGTCCGTCAAGTCCTTCCAGGTGCCGGCGACGCCGGGGACGGTGGCCTGGCCGCCGAGCTTGCCTTCGGTGCCCACTTCGCGGGCGACGCGCGTCACTTCCGAGGCAAAGCCATTGAGCTGGTCCACCATGGTGTTGATGGTGTTCTTGAGCTCCAAAATTTCGCCCTTCACGTCCACGGTGATCTTGCGGGACAAGTCGCCCTTGGCCACCGCCGTGGTCACGTTGGCGATGTTGCGCACCTGACCGGTCAGATTGGCGGCCATCAGATTCACATTGTCCGTCAAGTCCTTCCACGTGCCAGCGACGCCGGGGACGGTGGCCTGGCCGCCGAGCTTGCCTTCGGTGCCCACTTCGCGGGCCACACGGCTGACTTCCGAGGCAAAACCATTGAGCTGGTCCACCATCGTGTTAATGGTGTCCTTCAATTCCAGAATTTCACCCTTCACGTCCACGGTGATCTTGCGGGAGAGGTCGCCCCTGGCAACGGCGGTTGTCACGTCGGCGATATTGCGCACCTGGGTGGTCAAATTGTTGGCCATGGAGTTGACGTTGTCCGTCAAGTCCTTCCACGTGCCGGACACGCCGGGCACCACGGCCTGGCCGCCAAGCTTGCCTTCCGTGCCCACGTCACGCGCCACGCGCGTCACCTCCGCGGCAAAGGAGCGGAGCTGGTCCACCATCACATTAATGGCCTCTTTCAACTGCAAGATTTCGCCGCGCACGTCCACGGTGATCTTTTTGGACAAGTCGCCATTGGCGACGGCGATGGTCACATCGGCGATGTTGCGCACCTGCGCGGTCAGATTACCCGCCATTTGGTTGACGGACTCCGTCAATTCCGCCCAGACGCCCGACACGCTCTTCACCTTGGCCTGGCCGCCGAGCTTGCCTTCGGTGCCGACTTCGCGGGCCACACGAATCACTTCCACGGAGAAAGCCTCGAGCTGGCCGACCATGCCGTTGACCAATTTCGCGGTGCGCAGGTATTCGCCCTTGAGGGGCAGGCCATTCACCTCGAGCGGCATGGACTGCGCCAAGTCGCCCTTGGACACGGCGCCGATGACACGGCCCATGGCGATGGTGGGCTGCGAAAGCTCATCGACCAGGGAATTGATGGCCTCGATGCGTTCGGCCCAGTTGCCCACGGCATCACCCAAGGGCAGGCGGACATGGATCTTGCCTTCCTGGCCCACCTGCCGCCGCAGAGTGGAAACACTGACATTGAAGCGCTCGAGGCGGCGGATGATGGCGTTCATTCGCTCGGCCACCCGGCCTTCGATGCCGTCATACTCTGTCGGCACGCGGACGGAGAAGTCGCCTTCTTCCACGGCGGCCATGGTGGTCACCAATTGCTTGAGAAAATCGTTTGCTTCCTGTTGAGGCGGGCGGGGAAGCACCGCGGTTGAGCGTCCGTTTTTCATCAGGAAGGAGGTTTTGCCTTCAGCGTGGAGTTTTCCCGCCGAAAAATTGAGACTACCGCAGTAGGTGACGTGGAGGCAGCTCCCTAGAGTATGGCAGTATTGAAAACCGTCAAAGGGCGCGATTGGTGTTTAAACACCAAACGGTTTTAAGGGGAGGCGAAAATGTCGGGATTTTCCACCAAGGAAGAACCGCTGCCTTCGGCGGGTGCGGGCATAAAATACCTGTAAATACAGCGCCTGGCCGTGGCATTTTGCCCAGCGGTAAGTATGGTTCTAGTAACAACTTTTGTGCCGAACCACCCGCCTTCCGGCGGGGGAATTCGCGCAAAAAACATCAACCAAGGAATCATCATGAATCGCGGACTATCCATCGGTTTGCTTATCGCCGGCATTGTGCTCCTCGTCTGGGGCATTGATGCTTACCACTCGATTGGCTCCAGTGTCACCCAAGGGGTGACGGGGGCTCCCTCGCAAAAGGCCATCGGCCTGATCATCGGCGGCATTATCCTGGCGGGCGCGGGCCTGGCGGGCTTTTCCATGCGGCCCAAGGTCTAACTACTCGCTGGAAAATGCAAAGGCCCGCGGCAAGGAATGCCGCGGGCCTTTTGCGTTATAAGGGTCAAAGGGGAACGGTGGGGTCGGACCACCTCTCATCTCTGCATAGCCTGACTAAAAGCGGGGAAGAGCTCACCCTTGGCAACCCTATCACCATCGCCCGAGGGGAGTCGGCGCGGCAAACAGGGCGAAGAGGAGTACCGCGACAAAGAGCACGATGAAGATGAAAAAGAACACACGGGCGGCTCCATAAGCTATGCCGGCCACCGTGGGGAAGCCCAGGGCGGCGGCGATCAGCGCGATGACGAAGAAGAGAAAAGCGTAGATAAGCATGGTGGGAGGGAATTAGAGGGTTGGTGGGAGGAGTGGGTTTCAGGCGTTGCTCTCCGTGACGGATTCACGCAGGACATCGGCAGCCGTGTCATTATCGGCGACCACGTAGAAGTTCCGGGCCCGTCGTGCGCCGCAATAGCCGCCCCAGCCGGCGGCAAATGCGCCCACACTGAAAGCGAGAAAGGTCCACGTGCCGATTTTCACCAAGGCTTTGCGCGCTTTGTCCGCGGCAATCTTTGCCTCTTCCTTCAGGCGGTCGATGTAGCGGTCCCAAGCGGCCACGGTCCGCGCGGCTTGCTCGGGCGAGCGGCCGGTGTACTGGGCGACGGCTTGGATGAGCGCCGCGTGGTTCTCCGGAGAGCTGTCGGTGTAATTGCGGTAGATGGCCGTGCCAATTTCACGTTTGGCCAGCATGGCATTATAGCCTTCCGGATGCGCGGTGGCGTCCTCGGTGGTGGCCTCATCCAGAAAACTATTCAACGTTTGTGGAATTGAAGAGAGCGATGGCGCGCTGACGGAATTGGCGATGGATGGATTGGATGCCAGCCCGCCCGCCGTCTTGGTGACGAGGCTGATGGCGCTGCCGGCGAGCAAGGTGCCGCTGGCGGAAATAAACAACGCGGAAACCACGGTGGCCACAGCCCAGACCACGGCGCCATGCAGGCCGCCGATATTGCCATAGCCATGGCCGCACGTCCGGCCCGCCACCCAGCCACCGACCCACAAGGAGATGAGCGCCGCGACGGTCCAGGAGAGGCCCACTACCGCCGTGAATTCCAAGCCCGGATTTTCGGAGGTGAATGGATTGATCATGCGCACGCCCAAGCCGAGGCCCAGCATGGCGAGCAGTAGATGAAGGCTGAGAGCGGTGACACAGCCGGCAATGACCGCGCCCCAGGACAGGCGGGCGTGCTGCCAGTGTAATTTATCGACGATCGTGATTTCGCGTAGTGAGTTCATAAGGAGGGAATTTGCGGAAGCGCAAGTTCCCGCAGCATAACCCCGAACGTGAGGCTTGCCCACGACCGCGCCCCGATTTTACGCGCTTTTAAAGCAATTCGCTTTTTCCACGAGGGAAAGCTCCCGGGCCGGCTTGGTGGAAATCCAACTGCGGAGCAGCAGTTGCTTCGGCAAAATATTTTTTTCACGCCTGCTCTCCGAAGCAAAACACCCCGGAGAGCATTTCAATTTTCTGTTAATTTTGGCCGGACGGCGGAATTTTCCGCAAAAGTCGGGTAAATTCTTCACACCGCCCCGGTTTGGGGTGCAGGGTTCACCACCGTTGATAATTGATGATCATGTTGTCGTCTTCCGCCCATGCGAACCAATCCCTGCGTGGGGAATTATTCACTCGGCCCCAGCTGGAAGTCCATGCCCAGGCGTTGGGTGAGCGGCACAAGTTAACCCCGCGTCCGGGACCGGACCGGTTGCTGCGGCGTTTGCGGGAGAACGAAGCCGTCTTGCTGCTGGCTTGCGAGGAAGTGACGAAGGCGGCGGCCCGCGGGCAGCGCATCACCCCTGCGGCGGAATGGATCATTGATAATTTTCACGTGGTGCAGGAGCAAATTGAGACAACGCGCCATCATCTTCCCCGCAGCTACAGCCGGCAATTGCCCCAGCTGGCCAGCGGCGCCCTGGCGGGCTACCCGCGGATTTATCATCTGGCGGCCGAACTGGTTTCCCACCTCGACGGCCAGATTGACAACGGCAACCTGTCGGCGTTCATTGCGGCGTACCAGCGGCGGGCGGCGTTGAAGCTGGGGGAGTTGTGGGCCGTCCCCATCATGCTGCGGCTGGCGCTGATTGAGTATCTGCGCGAAATTGCCGGCCAGATCATCTCCGATCGGCGGGAGCGCGACTTGGCCAACCACTGGGCGGAGGGCCTGATGGCGGCAGCGCAAAACAACCCGGCCGGCATTGTCGTCATCCTCGCGGACATGACGCGCACCGGGATAACGTGGAACCGCCCCTTTGTCGCTGAAATCTGGCGCTTGCTGCAAGGCAAGCATCCAGCCCTGGCGTTGCCGCTGGCCTGGATTGAGCACCGCCTGGCGGAGCAATCACTGAATATTGAGGAACTGCTGCGGGAGGAGGCGCAAAAAAACACCATCGACCAAATCTCCATCGGCAACAGCATCTCCAGCCTGCGGGCGCTCAATGCGGCGGACTGGCGCGCGTTTGTGGAGTCCCTGAGCATGACGGAGAAAAAGCTGCGCGAGGACCCGGCGGGCGTGTATGCCGCGATGGATTTTGCCACCCGGGACCGCTATCGCCACGCGGTGGAGCGGCTGGCCAAGCTCAGCCGCCAGACGGAGGAAGGCGTGGCTGCCATGGCGGTGCAGCTTGCGGCTCGAAGCGGGTTTGACCCGCGCGATGCCGCCCAAGGCAAGCGCCATGTGGGTTATTATCTGGTGGATGCCGGCCTGCCGCAGCTCATCCGTGAATTGGAGGCCAGGCCGACGATATGGGACCGAGTGGTGGATTTGCTCAAACAGCTGCCCCTGGGCTTTTATCTGGGCGGCATTCTGGCGGTGACGGCGGGGGCGATGGCTGGTTTCACCGCGCTCGTGCCTTGGGCCGCCCCTTGGGCGAAAATTGCGGGAAGCATAGCGTTATTACTGACTGCCAGCCAGCTGGCGGTGGCGGTTGTGCAATGGATTGCCTCGGTGGTGATTCCACCGCGGCCCATCCCGCGGCTGGATTTTTCCCGAGGTGTGCCGGCGGATTGCAAGACCGTCGTGGCCATACCCACCATGCTGACCAGCGCCACCGGCATCACCGACCTTTTGGAATCCTTGGAAGTGCGGTTTGTGGCCAACCGCGACCCGCAAATCTGCTTTGCGCTACTGACCGACTTTCGCGATGCGCCCGCCGAAACCATGGAAGGGGACGAGGCGCTGCTTTCCCAGGCCTGCCAGGGGGTGGAGGCGCTTAATGCCAAATACGCCGCGCTCCAGCCCCAGGCTTTTTATCTTTTTCACCGATCGCGCCGCTGGAACCCCGCCGAAGGCTGTTGGATGGGTTATGAGCGCAAGCGCGGCAAGTTGGCGGAGTTCAACCAATTCCTGGTCAAAGGCGCGGCGGCGGGGTTTACCACGGTGGTGGGCGACACCACGCGTCTCCTCGGGACACGTTTCGTCATCACGCTGGACACGGACACGGAACTGCCGCGCGATGCCGCGCGCGAGTTGATCGCGACCATGGCCCACCCCTTGGTGCGCCCGGTCTATGATACCGCCACCCGTTGCATCTCGCATGGCTACGGCGTGCTCCAGCCGCACGTGGCCATCAGCCTGCCCAGCGCCAGTCGCTCATGGTTTGCCCGGATTTTCGCCGGTGATCCGGGCCTCGACCCTTACACCGGATTGGTATCAGACGCATACCAGGATATTTTCGACGAAGGCTCCTTTGTTGGAAAAGGAATTTACGAAGTGGCGGTGTTCGAGAAAATCCTCGGCGCACGCTTCCCCGAAAACCGCATTCTCAGCCATGATTTGCTGGAGGGCTGCCACGTGCGCACAGGCTTGGTGACCGATGTGCAGGTATATGAGGAGCATCCCTGGCACTATACCGCGGATGCGGCGCGCAAACACCGCTGGGTGCGGGGCGACTGGCAAATCGCCACCTGGCTGCTGCCCCGGGTGCCGGGGCCCGATGCCCGCTCGGCATGGAACCAGTTGTCCGGTCTCTCGCGCTGGAAGATACTCGACAATCTGCGGCGCAGCCTGGTGCCGGCGGCAATTTTGCTGCTTTTGTCTGTCAGTTGGCTCGCCGCCCCGGCCCCCTTGCTGGCCACCTGCTTGATCGCGGTGCTGCTCACGTTGCCGCCGTTGCTGGCCACCGTCATTGAACTGGCGCACAAGCCGCACGCGCTTGATTTTGCCACGCATGCCGCGGCGGTGGCCAGGCGGTTTGGAAGGCAATTGGCGCAACTCGCGCTCACTTTGGTGTTTCTGCCCTTCGATGCGTGTGTCTGCCTTGACGCCGTAGGCCGCACGCTTTGGCGCTTGCTGGTCACGCATCGGCGGTTGCTTGAATGGCAGACGGCCAGCGATTCGCTGCAATACGCGCGGCAGGATCTGGCCAGCTTTTACCGGACGATGGCCGCGGCTCCGCTGCTGGCGATCATGCTTCAGCTATTGCTGCAGCGATACCAGCCAGCGTCCCTGCCCACCGCCGAGCCTTGGCTGATGGGCTGGCTGCTTTCGCCAGCCATCGCCTGGTGGATTAGCCGCCCCCTGGTCGTCCGCCAGCAGCAGATCCCGGCGGAGCACCGGCAATGGCTGTTTTGCGCCGCCCGGCGGACTTGGGCGTTTTTCGATGTCTTCATGTGCGCGGAAAACCATTATTTGCCTCCGGATAATTTTCAGGAGCAGCCCCGTGAAGCAGTCGCGCACCGCACCTCGCCCACCAATATCGGAATGGGCTTGGGGGCCGTGCTCGCGGCCTATGACTTTGGCTACCTCTCCGTGCAGGCTCTGGTCGCCCGTCTGGGCCAGACGCTGGGCACGCTCGTGACCCTCGCGCGCTATCACCGCCACTTTTTTAATTGGTACGACACACGCACCTTGCATCCACTGGCGCCACTCTATGTCTCGACGGTGGACAGCGGCAACCTGGCGGCGCTGTTGCTGGTGGTGCGGCAAGGTTTGCTGGAGATCCCGGAGCACCGGCTGCTTTCCCCGCGCGCATTTGCGGGGCTCAATGACATGGTGCTGGTGTTGGGCGAACAGCTGGCCGGACTGCAACTGGCGCAACGCGAAGGATGGCCGGTGGCCCTGGAAAAGCATATGGCGGAAATCCACCGGGAACTGGCCCACGCCCCAGCCGCATTGCCGGACGCCGTGGCCTTGTTGGGCCGGCTGGCGGAACAGGTGGCAAAAATAGTGCAATTGCTTTCGGCCCCGGAGGCGGCTGCGGCGTTCTGGGCGGCACAAGCGTTGCAGGCCCAAGTCCAGGAAATCCATGACAGCCTGCTGGGATTGGCGCCTTGGCTGCCGCTGCGGCATATTTGGGCCAAAATCACGGAGCCGTCCTGGCGGGAAAAATTACAACGGCTCGAAGCGAACCTCTCTTTGCGCGAGGTGGCGCAGGCCGCGGCCGAGGTCGCGGCAATGCTCGAATCCTCCGGCCCAGAAACCGGAATGATGTCTCCGGCGGACAAGGAGCAATTGCGCCGGGCATTGTTAAGCGGCGCCGAACGCTGCCAGGCTTTGGGTGAAACTGCCGGGATGGTCGCGGCCCAATGCGAAGAATGCGCGCAAATGGAGTTTGGCTTCCTTTACGACGAAACCCGCAAGCAAATGGCGATTGGCTTCAACGTCACCGACCGGCGCCGGGACAACTCCTTCTATGATTTGCTCGCTTCAGAGGCGCGGTTGGCCAGCTTCGTCGCGATTGCGCTGGGGCAGCTTCCGCAAGAGCACTGGTTTGCCTTGGGCCGCCGTTTAACCACGGCTGGCGGCGGGCCGGTGTTGCTTTCCTGGAGCGGCTCGATGTTCGAGTACCTCATGCCGTTGCTGGTGATGCCAAGTTACGCGGGCACTTTGCTGGACCGCACCTGCGCGGTGGCCGTGCGCCGCCAGATCCAGTATGGCCGTGAGCGCAAGGTGCCGTGGGGAATTTCGGAATCAGGCTACAATATGACGGATGTCCAACTCAATTATCAGTACCGCGCCTTTGGGGTGCCGGGTTTGGGTTTCAAGCGTGGGTTGGCGGAGGATTTGGTCGTCGCGCCGTATGCCAGCGCGATGGCGTTGATGGTGGACGCAGAGCCGGCCTTTCAAAACCTGCAACGGCTGGCGGCGGCAGGCCTGCAGGGCCGTTATGGGTTTTACGAAGCTGTCGATTACACGCCGCAGCGGCTGCCGCCGGGGCAGGACCAGGCGGTCGTGTGCTCATTTTTGGCGCATCATCAAGGCATGAGCCTGCTTTCCTATGCCGCGGTATTGCTGGACTCGCCCATGCAGCGGCGCTTCCTGGCCGAACCCCTCTTCCGGGCCACCGATTTGCTTTTGCAGGAACGCGTCCCCACTGCCGCGCGGGTGGCGCTGCCGCCCGGCCAAGCTGAAATATCGCGCCCCGCCACCGCCATTCCACCCGCTTTGGTGCGCGCTTATTCCACGCCGGCCACACCCGCCCCCGAGGTGCAGGTGCTTTCCAACGCCGTTTATCATGTCATGGTCAGTGCGGCGGGTGGCGGCTACAGCCGGTGGAACGATCTGGCTATCACTCGCTGGCAGGAAGACCCCACCTGCGACAGCTGGGGTTCCTTTTGCTATATTCGCGATTTGGCCAGCGGCACTTTTTGGTCGGCCACGCATCAGCCGACACTCAAGCCTGCGGATGAATACCAAGTCAATTTTGAGCAGGCCCGGGCTGATTTCCGCCGACGCGATGGCGACATTACCACCCGGCTGGAAATCAGTGTGGCTCCGGAAGATGATGTCGAAGTGCGCCGGGTGCGGTTGACGAACCATTCCAGCCAACCGCGCGCCATTGACCTGACCACTTATGCGGAGGTGGTGCTGATGAGACCGCTGGATGCCGCTGCGCATCCGGCATTCGGCAATTTATTTGTCGAGACGCAGCTCGTCCGGCAGCGCCGGGCCATCCTCTGCACCCGGCGGCCGCGCTCGCAGCAGGAAAAGACGTTTTGGATGTTCCATTTGCTGGCATTGGAGGGAGAAGTACTGGATGAAGCGTCTTTTGAAACAGACCGCAGCAAATTCATCGGCCATGCCCGCACGCTGGCCGCACCGGCCGCCCTCCAGACCGGAGAGCTCTCGGGCTCTGCCGGCGCGGTGCTCGACCCCATTGTGTCCATTCGCCAGAAAATCACGTTGCCGCCGGATGCCGTGACCAGCTGCAGCATCATCACCGGCATGGCCAAGACCCGCGAAGCGGCTTTGGAGCAAATCGAGAAATACTGTGACTTCCATCTTGCCGACCGGGTTTTTGAAATGGCCCATACCCATAATCAGCTGATGCGGCGGCAGCTCAACATCACTGCCGCTGACAGCGAATTGTACGCCTATCTGGCCGGGGCGATTGTTTACAGCAGCCGCTGGAACCGCGCCAGCGCCGCAGTGCTGGGCAAAAATCGCCGTCCCCAATCAGCTTTGTGGAGCTATGGCATCTCCGGAGACCTGCCGCTCGTGCTGCTGCGCGTGGGTGAGGCTGCCAGCCTCAACTTGGTGCGACAGGTGATTCAAGCCCATGCCTATTGGCGGCGAAAGGGGCTGGCGGTGGACCTCCTGATTTGGAATGAGGACCGCTCGGGTTACCGACAGGATCTGCACCAGCAAATGGTGGGGCTGATCGAAGCCGGGCCCGAGGCTCATGCGATTGATCGCCCGGGCGGCATTTTTCTCCGACGCACCGAGCAGATCCCACCCGAAGACCAGATCCTTATCCAGACGATGGCGCGGCTTACCTTTGCGGAAGGCGAAGGCACTTTGGTGGACCAAGCGACCAAGCGACCCCAGCTGCCCTTGGAAATGCCGCGGTTGGCTCCCCGCCGCCGTCCGATCGCCGATGGGGGGGAAGCCAACAGCCTGGGAATCGAGGAGCGCGTGAAAACCCTGCGGTTTTTCAACGGCCGGGGCGGCTTCACGCAGGATGGGAAGGAATACATCATCATCACGCCCCCGAATGCCATCACCTATGGCGCGCCCTGGGTCAATGTGCTGGCCAATCCGAATTTTGGCACCGTAATTTCCGAAAGCGGCAGTGCTTACACTTGGGCCGAAAATGCCCACGAATACCGGCTCACCCCGTGGTCGAACGATCCGGTGAGTGATGGCAGTGGCGAGGCATATTACATCCGCGACGAGGAAACGGGGGATTTTTGGTCGCCGACGCCCTTGCCTGCGCGAGGCCAGACGCCTTATGTGACGCGGCATGGCATGGGCTATTCGGTGTTCGAGCATGAGGAAGACGGCCTGCGTTCCGAGTTGACGATTTATGTCGCGCCCGATGCGCCGGTGAAATTTGCGTTGCTTAAAATTCACAATCATTCCCGGCGGCGGCGGCGATTGTCCGTGACGGGATATTGGGAATGGGTGCTGGGAGACTTGCGCGGCAAATCGATGATGCACGTGGTCACCGAGGTGGATGTGGCCAGCCGCGCGCTCCTGGCGCGGAATCCCTACAACAGTGATTTTTCCAACCGCGTGGCGTTTGTGGATGTCAACGAACCGGGGCGCGCGGTCAGCGGCGATCGCCGGGAATTCATCGGCCGCAATGGCAGCCTGGCCGCTCCAGCAGCTTTGTCGCGAAGCCGCCTTTCCGGCCGGGTGGGCGCCGGCTACGATCCTTGTGCGGCGTTGCAGACGTTTTTTGAGCTGGCGGATCAGGACCAGCATGAGGTTGTTTTTGTGCTCGGCGCGGGGCGCAATACGGAGGAGGCGCGGCAGCTCGCCCAGCGCTACTGCACGGCGCAGGCCGCGCGCGAAAACCTGGAGGCAGTCTGGACCCAATGGAAGGATTTCCTGGGTTCCGTGCAAATCGAGACTCCGGAGCCTGCGGTGAATTTGCTGGCCAATGTCTGGCTGCCTTATCAGACGCTGGCTTGCCGGTTGTGGGCGCGCAGCGGCTTTTATCAATCCGGCGGCGCATTTGGCTTTCGAGACCAACTGCAGGACGCCATGGCCTTGACGCACCAGGCGCCGCATCTGTTGCGCGAGCATCTGCTGCGATGCGCCGGAAGGCAATATGGCGAGGGTGATGTGCAGCATTGGTGGCATCCCCCGTTGGGGCGCGGCGTGCGCACGCATATTTCCGACGACTTGCTCTGGCTGCCTTTGGCCACGTGCCGTTATGTCACCATGACCAATGACACCGGGGTCTTGGACGAAAGGGTGACTTTTCTGGAGGGGTTGCCGGTCAAGCCCGGCGAGGAGGCGCATTATGACTTGCCGGCGCGTTCCGCCATGGGCGCCTCGCTTTATGAACACTGTACCCGCGCCATCGATCACGCGCTCAAACTGGGCGAGCATGGGCTGCCGCTGATGGGCACGGGCGATTGGAATGACGGCATGAATCTGGTGGGCCGGGAGGGGCGTGGGGAAAGCGTGTGGCTGGCCTTTTTTCTTTATGAGGTCTTGCAGCGCTTCGCCGAATTGGCCACCCGCAAGGGAGACCCATCCTTTGCGCAACGTTGCCTGGCCAATGCGACCCAATTGCGGGAAAACATCGAGCGCCATGCTTGGGACGGCCAATGGTACCGGAGGGCGTATTTTGACAATGGCGAGCCGTTGGGCTCCGCCACCAACACGGAATGCCAGATTGATTCCCTGCCCCAAAGCTGGGCGGTCATTTCCGGCGCGGGCGACGCGGTCCGCGCCCGCCATGCCATGGCGGAGGTGGAGGCGCGGCTGGTAAAGCGGGAAGCCGGGCTCATTCAATTGTTTGCTCCGCCGTTGGACCATTCCGCATTGGATCCCGGGTACATCAAGGGCTATGTGCCGGGAGTCCGTGAAAATGGCGGCCAATACACCCATGCCGCGGTATGGACGATCATGGCTTTTGCGATGATGGGGGAATGGGACAAGGCCTGGGAGCTGCTGCGTCTGATCAATCCCATCCTGCACGCGGAGACCGCGGAGAAGGCCGCAGTGTACAAGGTTGAGCCGTATGTCGCGGCCGCGGATGTGTATGCGGTACCGCCCCATACCGGGCGCGGGGGATGGACGTGGTATACCGGGTCGGCCGGCTGGATGTATCGCCTGCTGATGGAGACGCTGCTGGGCCTTTCGCGCACCGGCGACCAGTTGCGCATCGAGCCTCGCCTGCCGCGCTCCTGGCCGGGGTTTCAACTGCGTTACCGCTATTTTGAAACATACTATCAAATCTCCGTGACTCGGACGGCTGAGCCTTTGGGCAACGTCACGGTGGACGGCTTGCCGGTGGCAGATGCCATCATTCAGCTGGTGAACGATAAGGCGCCCCATCAGGTGGTGGTGGAAATTGCCGGCGGGCCGCCAGCCAAGTGACAAGAAATGGGGACCCGGCCACGCTTGGGTAAACAAATCGAAGGTGCGAAATTATAGATCCGGCTTGGTGTCCCAATACCATGATCGCCGCGAATAAATCTTCAGTCATCTCCCAAGAGTTTTGGAAAATTCCGGCCATCCTGAAAAAACCGGTAAAATTTCGCCCGCCACCCGCGGTTTTGGCAAAGCCGGTTTATACTGCATTCACATCCGAGAGATAATTCCCCTTGGTTGCGTCCCTTCCTTCAACACCAATCCCCTAACGACCATGAAAAAGCTAATCCTGATTGCCGGACTCCTGGCGCTCACGGGCTGTCACCACAACGATGACACCTACAACAACGGCTCGAACGGCAGCACAATGAACTCGAGTGGCAACAGCAACGGCAACGGCAACTCCTCCCCCGGCAGCTCCACCGGCTACAATAATAATGGCAATGGCAGCTATTCTAGCGGCCAGCACGGCTTGTGACGGAGGCGAATCAGCCTGCCGGGAAAGTTCTCCCGGAAGTGCGGCTATTTCTTCAGGGCAGCATGGCGTGCCGGTGATTACTGGCACAGTGCCGGATTTCCCATTTTCGCACCCAGTTTTGAAATGGGTGGGCCCGCCCGGACTTGAACCGGGAACCAAAGGATTATGATTGCCTTTCGGTGTTTGTTCAATCGCAGGGAAGCAGGATCGCCCCCTTCCATTTGTATATGTTGCAGATTGGTCAAGGTAGTCTGGCGGCAACAGCCCCTCAAACTTTTAAGGGCCATTATTGACAGGCGGTATCATTCCGTGGAAACTGTATGCAAGATGAGCGACTTCGACGAAGACGGTTTACCTAATAATCGTGTGCTTTTATGTATTATAATGGTCATGGTCGTGCCTGGCGTTCTTTTATTTCGTGAAGTCCTTACGCAAGGCGGCTTGTCATCGTCAGCAATAGCTTTGTTGGTAATCTTCATTTCGCCATTTTTACTTCCAATTTTACGCGCCTATAACGTCATCAAGGTAGGCCCTCTTGAATTCGGCCCAAAAGACGGCCCAGTTAACATTATTCAGCCGCATATTGAGGAGGGCATTGTGTCAAAGAGGTTCGGCGAATTGAAGCCAGCCGAACAGCGGATTATACGGACATTCTATCTTGCGAAGGTAAATCATGCGGTGGATCTATCAAGATGGGGATTCTTAGTTCCAGCATACGATCCTCATTATCGTGAGTATCTCTCTGGTATGGTCAGCTTGATGCGGGATGGTATCGTTGGTTTGGGTGCGAATGGATTATTGGGCCTGACCGATTCCGGTAGAGCTTACGTGATCAAGCAGGAGTCCATCGGTGATGGGCCTGCTTGGACGAAATTTGCGCCATTAGACTCGCATTGAGGAGCCGAAAAGTGGCACAGTCAGGATTGGAGGGCGCAAAAGCCGGTGGCGGTAACAGTCATAGTTCCCACTTAACACCAATAGCTTGAATAAAGTGGGCCCGCCCGGACTTGAACCGGGAACCAAAGGATTATGAGTCCTCTGCTCTAACCATTGAGCTACGAGCCCGAAAGGTGGGGTATCTTAACCCAATCCGCCCCTGGGCACGCAAGAGCATTGACTTGCCGGGAAACTTGGGCGATGGGTGAGGGAACGTTGTTTAAAAACCCACCAACCTGCCCACGCGGAATACGCTCATGAAAAAAACCATTATCGAACCCTATCTCTTTTTCGGAGGCCGCTGCGAAGAGGCCCTCAAGTTCTACCAAAAGGCCATGGGCGCCAAAGTGACAATGCTCATGCGCTACACGGAGTGCCCGGAGCCGCCGCCCCCGGGGCGCCTGCCCAAGGGCTTCGAAAAGAAGGTCATGCACGCCGCCTTCACCGTGGGCCAGAGCCTCATCATGTGTTCGGACGGCTGTGAAAAGGGGCAGAAGTACGATGGTTTCTCGCTGTCGTTGACCTTCTCCAGCGCGCCCGCGGCAAAACGCGCCTACACGGCGCTGGGCAAAGGCGGCAAGGTCATCATGCCATTGGGCAAGACCTTCTGGTCGCCATGCTTCGGAATGGTTACCGACAAATTCGGCATCCATTGGATGGTCACCACCGGCCAAGGCTGACCGTTGCCTACCGCTTCCCGTCCCAGCTAGTGCTTCTTCTTGATCAACTGCTGGACGATGGCAAAGCGGGCGATGGCTTCGAGCTGCTCTATCTCGCCCGGGTCGAGGTTCTTCTCGCGGGCTTCGGCCAGGGCCTTTTCGGCGCGGGCTTGGGCATCTGCCGCTGCCTGGAGGTCAATCTTGCGCTCATCCATGGCGGCTTCCGTCAGGACGGAGACCACGTCACCTTGGATGCGCACAAAGCCGTTGTCCACGGCCACGGCTGTCGGGCCGGGCTGGGAGGCATCCGGGTGGGAAGCAGCCAAGGCCGTATTGGGCCCAGGATTCGTCAAACGCAGCTCTCCCGCGACCACCTGGCCCATCAGCGGGACGTGGCCCGGCAGGATGCCGATCTCGCCCGCGAGCGTCGGAATGAGCACCGATTCGGCGGTGCCACGATAGACCCGGCGTTCCGGGGTGACGATTTCGAGGGTGAGAGGCATGGCGGAGTCGGCTTAAGGAGTTTCCGGAAACGGCTTATTTCTTGGCGCCGGCGGCAATGGCTTCGTCGATGCCACCCTTCATGTAGAAGTCGTTTTCGTTCAGGTGGTCGAGTTCGCCGTCGAGAATCATCTTGAAGCCGCGGATGGTTTCCGAGACCGGGACGATCTTGCCTTCGAAGCCCGTGAAGACCTGGGCGACGTTGAAGGGCTGGGAGAGGAACTTCTGGATCTTGCGGGCACGGAACACGGCCTGCTTGTCTTCCGGGGAGAGTTCGTCGATGCCCAGGATGGCGATGATGTCCTGCAAGTCCTTGTAGCGCTGGAGCACCTGCTGCACGCCACGGGCGACCTTGAAGTGGGCCTCACCCACGAACTCGGGCGCGAGGGCCTTGGAGGTCGAGGCCAGGGGATCCACCGCCGGGTAAATGCCCAGCTCGGCGATGCGGCGCTCGAGCACGATGGTCGAGTCGAGGTGCGCGAAGGTGTTGGCCGGGGCCGGGTCGGTAAGGTCGTCGGCAGGCACGTAAACGGCTTGGAAGGACGTGATGGAGCCCTTCTTGGTCGAGGTGATGCGTTCCTGCAGGATGCCCATTTCCTGGGCCAGGGTGGGCTGGTAACCCACGGCAGACGGCGAGCGGCCGAGGAGGGCCGAGACTTCGGAGCCGGCTTGGGAGAAGCGGAAGATGTTGTCCACGAACAGGAGCACGTCCTGGTTCTTTTCGTCGCGGAAATACTCGGTCATGGCGAGGCCGGTGAGGGCGACGCGCATACGGGCGCCCGGCGGCTCGTTCATCTGGCCATACACCAGGGCTACCTTGGACTTGCTGATGTCGTCGAGCTTGATGACGCCCGCTTCGCTCATTTCGTGGTAAAGGTCATTGCCTTCGCGGGAACGCTCACCCACGCCGGCGAACACGGAGTAACCACCGTGCGTCTTGGCGATGTTATTGATGAGCTCCATGATGACGACCGTCTTGCCGACGCCGGCACCACCGAAGGCGCCGACTTTGCCGCCCTTGAGGAACGGGCAGATGAGGTCGATGACCTTGATGCCCGTCTCGAGGATCTTGGCCTCCGTGTCCTGGTCCACGAGGGTCGGGGGCGAGCGGTGAATGGGGTACTTCTTGTCGTACTTCACGGGGCCGAGCTGGTCCACCGTGTCACCCACGACGTTGAAGATGCGGCCCAGCACGCCGTCGCCCACGGGGACGGAGATGGGGGCGCCGGTGTCGAGGATGTCCTGCCCGCGGACGAGGCCGTCCGTGGAAGTCATGGCGACAGCGCGCACGAGGCCTTCGCCACGGTGCTGCTGCACCTCGAGGACGAGGCGGTTGGCCTCGCTGCGGCCGCTCACTTCGAGGGCGTTGTAAATCTCGGGGATTTTGCCCTCGGCGAATTGGACGTCGACGACGGGGCCGATGACTTGGACGATTTTGCCAGTATTCATGGAATGGAGATGTAAGGGGAGGATTTTAAAGGGTTAGTTGCCGCTGGCCGCCGAGGCGGCCGCGATTTCGAGAATTTCCTGGGTGATGCCGGCCTGGCGGGCTTTGTTGTACTCCAGGGAAAGGTCGGAGACGAGCTGCTTGGCGTTGTCCGTGGCGCTCTTCATGGCGACCATGCGGGCGGAATGCTCGCTGGCCTTGGCGGCGAGGATCATCGTGTAGATCTGCTGCTTCAGGAAGAGCGGGGGCAGCTGGTTGAGAATCTCGTTCACCGAGGGCTCGAACAGGAATTCGCGCTCGTCGGCGATCTTGTCGCCAGCCTGCACACCGAGACGGCTATTGAGCTTCTCCAGCTCCTTTTCGAAGGATTGGAAAGGCACCAGCGCGTCGAGCGCCGGATCCTGCCGCAGCGTGTTGACGAAGTGGGGGTAGAGAACCTCAATGGTGTCGATCTTGCCGTCGAGGTAGGCCTGGCTGAGGAACTCGATGACGGGGCGCACTTCATTGTAGCCCACTTTATCGCTGACCACAAAGTCCGCCAGGAGTTCGCGGCCCGTGCGGGCGATGAACTGCGCGCCCTTGCGGCCCACGCAGACGTAGGCGGCTTCGTCGCGCTTGATGTCGGCGATGAGGCGGAAGGTGTTGCCATTGAGGGCGCCGCAGAGGCCCTTGTCCGTCGAGATGACGAGGATGCCGCGCTTTTTGACGGGGCGCGTGGTGAAGAACGCGTGCTCCGTCTCATGCATGCGGGGCAGGGCGGACTCCAGGATTTGCGCGAGAAGCAGGGCATACGGCCGGCTGGCCAGCGCGGCGTCCTGGGCGCGTTTCATCTTGGACGACGCCACGAGCTGCATCGCCTTGGTGATCTGGGCGGTGTTCTTGACCGCCTTGATGCGGCGGCGGATCTCGCGAATACCCTTCATGGGAAATTAGGAATTAAAAAAGGAGAAATTAAAAAAGGAGGGAAACCCGGGGCGGGCTGCCCGTTTGATTCTTAATTTCAGGAGAACGTGCGCGCCCAGTCTTCGCAGGCGGACTTGACCTCGGCGGTCAGGGCGTCCGACAGCTTGCCTTCGGCGACGATCTTCTTGAGGAGGGCGTCCTTGCGGGTGGTGAGGTACTCCTCGAAGGAGGCCGAGGCCGCGACGATCTTTTCGCGCGGGATGGGGTCGAACACGGCGTTCTGGACGGCCCAGAGCAGGACGACCTGGACTTCCGTGCGCTTGGGCGCGAGGGCGAGCTGCTTGAAGAGCTCCACCACGCGGGCGCCGCGCTCCAGCTGCTGCTTCGTCTTGGCGTCGAGGTCGGAGCCGAATTGGGCGAAGGCGGCGAGTTCGCGATACTGGGCGAGCTCGAGCTTCACGCGACCGGCAACCTGCTTGAATGCCTTGATCTGCGCGGCCGAACCGACGCGGGACACCGACAAGCCCACCGAGATGGCGGGGCGGATGCCCTGGTTGAACAAGTCCGTTTCGAGGAAGATCTGGCCGTCCGTGATGGAGATGACGTTCGTCGGAATGTAGGCGGACACGTCACCGGCCTGCGTCTCAATGATGGGCAGGGCCGTCAGTGAGCCCGTGGTGCCCTTCACCTTGCCGCCCGAGAAGGCCTCGACGGCCTTGGCATTGATGCGGGCCGAGCGCTCGAGGAGGCGGGAGTGGAGGTAGAACACGTCACCGGGATAAGCTTCGCGGCCGGAGGGGCGCTTCAGCACCAGGGAGATCTGGCGGTAGGCCACGGCGTGCTTGGAAAGGTCATCATAGATGATGAGGGCGTCCATGCCGTTTTCCATGAACCATTCGCCCATCGCGCAGCAGGAGTAGGGGGCGAGGTATTGATTGGCCGGATTGTCGGCGGAGGGGGCGGCGACGATGATGGTGGAGTCCATCGCATTGGCGCCTTCGAGGGCCTTGACCGTGCGGGCGATGTTCGAGTTCTTCTGGCCGATGGCAACGTAGATGCAATAGACCGGGCGGAACTTCGGGTCGCCGCTGGCGGCGCCGGCCTTGTTGATGCGTGCCTGGTTGATGATGGTGTCGATGGCGATGGCGGTCTTGCCGGTGGCGCGGTCGCCGATGATGAGCTCGCGCTGGCCACGGCCGATGGGGATCATCGAGTCAACGGCCATGATACCCGTCTGCAGGGGCTGATCGACGGACTGGCGGGAAATGATGCCGGGCGCGATTTTTTCAACCGGATACGTCTCGGTGGAGGCGATGGGGCCCTTGCCATCCACGGGGCGGCCGATGGCGTCCACCACGCGGCCGAGGAGACCCTTGCCGACGGGCACGGAGAGCAGGCGGTTGGTGGTCTTGCCCTCGTCGCCTTCCTTCAGGTGCGAGTAGTCGCCGAGAATGATCGCGCCGACTTCGTCTTCTTCCAAGTTGAGGGCGATGCCGAAGACGCCGCCCGGGAACTCGATCATTTCGTTGTACATGACGGCGGAGAGGCCGTCGAGTTTCGCGACACCGTCCGCGAGGGTGACGATGCGGCCCACGTTGCGTTGCGTGGAGCCGGTTTCGAGCTTGGCGATTTCCTGCTGGATTTGTTCGAGTACGGAGGGCATGGCTGTAAAAATTCTAGGTTGCGAGTTGAGGGTGTGGGGGGAAGATTAGGCGAAATTGTTCTGGAGGTTGGCGAGGCGGCTGGAGACGGAGGACTCGTAGATATCGTCGGCCACGGAAGCGCGCAGGCCGGCGAGGAGGGCGGGGTTCTCGCGGGTTTCGAGGCGCAGGGCCCGGCCATACTTTTTGGAGAGGCGGGCGCGCAGGGCTTCCAGCTCGGCGGGGCCCACGTTGCCGGCATGCTCGATGAGCACGCGGCTGCGGCGATCCTCAATCTCCATGTAATGGAGATAGGCCTTCAGGATGCCGCGGCGCACACGGGGCTTCTGCCCGCCCAGGGAGGCGAGCACGGCGGCCACGCGCGCAGTGTCGATCTGGCCACCGGCGTCGAGCGACATCCGGGCCAGTTTCTTGGCAAAGTCCTTTTGCTGGCGGTCGAGAAGCATCTTAGTTCTTGCTTAGGTCGGCGGCAGCCGAGGTGTTGAAGCGGGTCTTTTCGTCGGCGGTCAAGTCGCGGCCGAGGACGCGCTGGCTGGTGGCGATGACGAGCTGGGCCACTTCGCGGCGCAGGTCGTTAAGCATCTGTTGGCGCTCGAGGGCGACGGCGGCCTGGCCCTTCTTGATGATGTCTTCCGCGCTCTTGGTGGCGTCCTGCGAGGCTTTTTCGACGAGGGCCTTGGCGGTGTCGCGGGCTTCGGCGATGACCTTTTTGCCCTCGAGGGAGGCCTGCTTGAGAATCTCGGCCTGCTGTGTCTGTGTGTCGGCGAGGCTCTTCTTCATGTCCTCGGCATACTTGAGGCCCGCGGCGATTTCCTTGTTGCGGGTGTCGACCGTCGCGATGACGGGGCGGATGGCAAAGTAATAAACGACGGCGGCGACGAGACCGAAATTGACGATCTGCGCGGCCAGGAAGAGGGGCTTCACGCCGAAGGGCCCAAGGACCTGTTGGACGGCTTCCAGGCCGCCGGAGGTGGCAGCGGGAGCGGCTTCAACCGCAGCGGTGAACAGGGGGAGAAATTCGTGGTGCATGGGAGGCGGGAAAAGAGGCGGGGAAAAAGATGGCGGAAGGTCTCAGCTCCTTGCCGCCGGCCGCGCCCCAGAAGAGCGCGGGCCGGCGGGCAAAGGCCGGGGAATGGGTTATTTACCCAGGTACAGGCCGTAGAAGGCCACGGCTTCGGCAAACGCCATGCCGAGAATGCCGATGACGAGGATCTTGCCGAAGGCGGCAGGATTGCGGCCGACGGCTTCAGCGGCCTTGAAGCCGACGAGGCCTACGCCAATGGCCGCGCCCAAGCAGGCGAGACCACCGCGGAACGGCAGGAAGGGGCTGGCCACTTCGGGCGCAGCCTGGGCGAGCAGCGTCGGGACGACGTGGCTCGTGATGTGGACGATTTCGTTGATCATGGTGGTAGGTTTTGTTGCGCGCCTTCCGTCCACGCGGTGCATGGTCCCGGTCGGCAAAAGGGTGGAGGGTTAGTGGGCGGCTTCGCCGTGGCCTTCCTCGGCATGGTCGTGGTCGCCGCCTTCGTGATTGCAGATGAGGCCGATATACACGGCCGTCAGCACACAGAACACAAAGGCCTGGACGACACCGACGAGCAGCTCCATGAAGTAGAACGGCATGGGCAGCAGGAAGGGGCAGATGTTGTACATCGCATCCAGCAGGCTTTCACCGCCGAAGACATTGCCGTACAGACGGAAGGAAAGGGAGAGCAGGCGCGAGAGGATGGAGATGACCTCGATGAAGCCGACGAGGAAGAAGATCGGCGAGAGCGCGAGATAGAGCGCGATATGCACATCCTTCTTGCTGGCCTTGTTGCCAAAGATGTCCTTCAGCAGCACGCCGACGCCCGCATAGCGGAGCACGAAGTACAGCCACGCCGTGAACGAGACAATCGTCAGCGCCAGGGTGGTGTTAAGGTCCGAGTCCGCCGGGCGGAAGATGGTATGAAAACCCTCCGCATCATGCCCGAGGCCGATGGTGCCGGCGCCGGGGAGCAGGCCGCTCCAATTCATCACCAGGATGAAGAAGAAGAAGCTGATGAGCAGCGGAAACACCTTGTCGATCATCTTCTTGCCGACGATGAGCTCAAAAATATCGCGCAGGCCCGTGATGGCCGCCTCCACCACGGCCTGGCCGCGGGAGGGAATGAGCTTGGGCCGCCCGGCGACCCACCGGATGACGAGAATGAAGATAATCGAGAAAAACCAGGTGGTGACCATTGAGTTGGTCACCGGCAGGCCGGCAATGTTAAAGACTTCCTCAGCCTTGGGATTGACGCCGGCTTCCGCGCCAAACGCCGGCGTAATGGCGGTCAACCAGAGCGCGGAGGCGAGCAACGGAAGTTTATTCCAGCGTGTAAGGCGCAGGATCATATGGGCAACAAGCAGCGGGAAAGTTGATTGCTTTCAGACCTGCGGTAACAGACCTAAAAACGGGGGAATGGACACGATGGCCTGAAGCCCGGTGGAGCGTCAACCGGATTTTCTCAGACCGAGGCAAATTTATGGAGGGCTTTCGGTTACGATTAGGAGACCTTATCTAAAGCGGACATTTTAACGCCTCTAATAGCCTGCCTCCGGCAAGCATCAGCCAAAGTATCAATGCGCAAGGCTTGCGCTGGCGGGGTGCTTGTATTACTTGAGACTTTATTATGGCTGGAGGCATTCCTCATAAGGCATCGACTGCGCTGCGCGAGCGTCCCTTGCGGCGGGATCGCTTCCAGGAGGCTGCGTACTGGGTTTTACTGGCTTTTATCGCCGTCCAATTCGCCCTCATGGCCTGGTTGGATCTGCGCGGCTAAAAATAACGCTATTTTAGATAGGTTAGTTGGTGATTTCACTGGTAAGGTCGAATTTCTCTAAAGATTTGCCCAACAGTCTTATAGCGAGGTAGGATTCCCCAAAAAGGACGGCGGAAGCCACTACACCAGCCGCAAAAATAGCCAAGAAGTTTTTCAGCAATAAACCTATTAATAAAAACGTTATAAAGAAGCAACCTACCGCTGGGAGGATGGCTACGGCCATAATAAAGAGCACCCCGATGGCGATAATGAAATTTTGGCCGAGATTTTCAAAGCCCCGGGGGGCGTTTTTGTCGAAGCGAACCCAGCTGGGGAATAGAATAGCCACGGCATTGGGAATGAGGAGCATGACGGCATTCACTGCCGGGGCCAGAATTGCGGCCGTGGCGGCCAGGCACACCCGGTGACTTAACGAGAGTATGTCCCCATGCGGATTGGGGGTGAATAGCGCTGAACAAAGGATGAGCAGCCATTGGAAAGCCGTGAGGATGGCCACGGGCGTCAGGATTTCGCCCAGTACAATCTGCCAGCCGGGCAACGGGTAGGAGAGCAGTTGCTCAGCCATGTTCAGGTCAGAGCGGAAGTCGGCGCGCAGCAGCATGGGTCCCACCAAGAGGCTGAGGAATAGGATAATAATACAAAACGCCCCGGCAAAACCGGTGACGGTGATGACGCCCCCAGCCGTCGTGGGCCGGAAAATAATCCCCCAAACCACGAGCACGAGAGCTGCCCGCCAGAAATTCCGAAGGCTGAAAAAATTGCCCGCCAGGATTAGGTTCTTCCAGAGGAAGGCCACGGCGGGCAGGCCCAGGGGTTTGAGATTGAAGGGCGCGCGCTTGGCTTTGGCCGGCGCAACCACCGCGCCGGCCCGGCGTGCCTGCGCGGTGGCGACAGTGGCGGCCAATTGTTGCGAGGCTTCAACGGAGGCTTCCTCGAAGGCCACGTTGGCGCGGATGACCAAATAATAAAGGCTGCCGAGAATGACGAGTGCCGGAACCCAGGCATATAAAAAGCCCAAGGCATCGGCGGCAAAATACGGCCCGACCACCGCCCGGAAGGGATACAAAACATACGGCGCCGCCCCGAGGGAAAGCACGTGCTTGAGCCAGTCGAGCATACCTTCCAGCTTGCCGCCGGAGGGGAACGGCGGCCATTCGCTCCTGCTCCAGTAGTACACACTACCGAGCGTAACCACCAGCGCCGTGAGGATGAGAAGGCGGCGGCGCAGGTGGGTGATGCCCCGGTCCAGCAGCATGGTGCGGATGAAGGAAGCCGCCAGGCCGTGCAACTCGAGAAAGGAAAGGATGGTCCACCAGCCCAACGCGGAAACCCAGACATGGCCGCCTTGGCGCCAGCGGCCCCAGACGAGCGTGAGGAAAAGCACGGAAATCAAAATGCGCGTCTGTGAACTGATGAGCTTGTAATTGATGAGCTGGGGGCGCGTGAGCGGCGCGGGGAAAAGGAAATTGATCTCCGCCTCGGAGAAGATGAGCGCCGCGCGTTCATTGGGCAGCACCCAGCCTACCAACGCGATGGCCAGCAGGAGCAGCGCGCCGATGTTCTGCGCCAGGGCCGGGTCCGGCAGCGGCTGGCCAGGGTCGGGAGAATTGCCCGAGGAGAAGGTGATCGTGTAAAAATAGGATGCGAGGTAGAGGCCGCCAATGATCCCGCCGATGAGATATTTGGGCTTTTTGAGCCGCCGCAGCCGCGCCGCCAGTCGGTTGCGCCACGAATGGAACTGGAGGTAGAACAGCGCGGCAATCATGGCGACAGCTTGGGCGGGAATGCGGGCGGCTCGGCCGGGGTGGGTGGCGTCGTGGGCGCGGGCTGGTCGGTCGTGGCGCGGAAGAACATATCCTCCAGTGTCGCGCCGTCACTTGCGCCAAAGCGGCGGGAGATTTCCTCCAGGGTGCCGTGAGCGACCATCTGACCGCCTTTGAGGATCAGCAGATGGGTGCAGATTTCCTCGACAAGGTGCAGCAGGTGCGAGCTGAGGATGATGGCGCCGCCTTCCTGCCCGCGGCGCACGATGGAGTCCTTCATCTTGCGGATGCCCAGCGGGTCGAGCCCCGTCAGCGGCTCATCGAAATACATGGCCGTGGGCGAATGGAGCAGGCCGCAGGCGATGGCGAGCTTTTGCTTCATGCCGCGCGAGAGCTCGGCGGGCAGGGCGTCGCGTTTGTCGGTGAGTTCGAGTTCGGCCAGCAGGCGTTCACCGCGTTCGGCATAGTCGGCCACCTGGTAAATGCGCGCGATGAAGACGAGGTGCTGCCAGACTGTGAGGTAATCGAACAATTTTGGCTCGTCCGGGAAAAACGCCACCTTGGACTTTGCGCCGCGGGGATCAGCCAGCAAATCGCAGCCATTGATGGCGATGCTCCCGCGCGTGGGCGGGATGATGCCGGCCAGGCAACGCAGCGTCGTCGTCTTGCCCGCGCCATTGGGGCCGACGAGCCCGAGCACTTCGCCCGGCCGCACGACGAAGGACAAATCACTCACGGCCACAAATTGGCCGTACAATTTGGTCAGGCCGGCAATTTCAATCATGCGCCTGTGAGTCTAGGCGCGGTCTGTTCTCCGGCGCAAATGCAAAGGATGCTTACTTGGCGCCGGCGGAGCCGGACTTCACCGGGTCTTGCGCATTGCCAAAGGGTGACACATCCGAATTGGGCATGATGAACGGCGGGGGCGCGGCGGGCTTGGCCGGGGCGGCGGGGCGTGGGGCAACCGCCGGCGCGGAGCTGCCCAGGGCGGCGGCGGCTTCCGTGGGCTTGGTCTCGCCGGGTGCGCCGGGCTTCTTGATCCACTCCACCGGCGGGCGGTAAATATTGGCGGCGCTCAGGCCGGGCGGCAGCGAGGGAGCATCCGGCGCGGGTGGGGCGCTGGCCAGCGCCGCCACTGCGGCATGGCCGGCCCCGGTGTCGATATGGATGTTTTGCTCGATCTGGATGGTGAACTCTGCCGTCGAGGCCGCAAAGCCGACGTTGGCATCGCCGGTATGGGCCGAATGGCGCACGAGCGATTTCAGCTGCAAGTCATAGCGGCCGGGGCCGCCGGCCGCGGGTGTGGTGGAGACGACCTTGAAGCTCACGGTCGAGGGCTCGGGTTGGAACTCGTGCTTGAAGGGCGGTTGCACGCCGACGAGCGAATACGTGGCGCCGATGATGCTGCGGGGAATGCCGCCCTTGTCCGCGCGGACATCCACAAGCGAGACACTGCCGACCACGCTGCTCAAGCCAGGGAAGCATTGCGGCAAATCTGAATTGAGCACGGCCTTCAGGTTGATGTCCCAGGCCTCGCCCACGCCGACCGGGCGGGGCGGGGCGAATAAATCATCGTGGGTGGCATCCTCGTGGCCGAGCTCGATGACCACGCTCAATTTTTCCGCCAGTGCCATATCGGCGGCCACTCCATTCACGGCAAAGGCCACTTGGCCGTCCTTTTGTTTGCGGGCCACGAGGATGGTGCCCGGGGCCAGCAGCGCCTGCACCGAGTCCTTTTCCTGAAGTTGCGCGGAGACGCTGGCGGGCACCAGCCGGCCATCCACGGAGAAGATGACCTGGCCGCTGCCTTGCTTGCGCACGGTGAGCATGGAGCCGGGTGGAATCAACGTGGGCGGGAGGGTGACTTTCTGCAATTGCGTGGCCAGCTCCGGTGTCACGGGCTTGCCGTCGAGCAGCACATCCATGGGGCCTTCCTTGACGGGGCGGCGCACAGTGAGGGTGGAGCCGGTGGGGATGTACTGCGGCAGGCTCGCCTTTTCCTGCATGACGCGGCAACTGGAGACCAGGAACACGGCCTCGCGCAGGGTGCCGTTCTTATAAACTTGGCGGGCGAGGACGCTGTCCGCGGTAAAGGTGATGGAAAAGCGGGCCGACATATCGAACAGCGCTTTTTCGGAGCGCGTGTTGGTGCCGTCCTCGTTCACGCGGTTCTGCGCCTGCAGGGAGCGGAAAAGGGCGTTGTAATCCGCATCCGCGTTGTAGCTGAAGGTCTCCCCGGCCGTGAAGCGCGCGCTGATGGGCGGCCGGTATTTGGCGCTGTCGGCGGCGCGGGCCACGAGCGTGCTCGCAGCGGTGAGGAGGGCCAGCAGGCAGAGGAAGCGGCGGGGCGGGGTCGGCATCGGGCGGGTGGGCCAGTTTGCCGCATGGCGGCAGCCTTGGGAAGGCAAAATCCATTCGACCCAGCCAGGCGGGTGTGGTTCCAGTCTGGGGCCAATTTTTCAGGATCCCCTGGGGCTGGGCGACGATTACCGGAACACCATTTGCACCGAACGCTTCTGGACACCGGACACGGTCAGCTTCAGCGAGGTATCGTTGGGGTTGCCATGGGCGGTGATACTCATCCTTAGCTCGCGCGAGAAGGTCACGCTGCCCTTGGCCGCGGTGACGGGCACCGTCCAGGACAGCGCGCCGGTGATGGTCGCGGCATCCAGCTTCATGGTGGAGGGCAGGCCGGGTTTGTATTCCTGCATGGTGAAATTGCCGGTCACCGTGGCGGCGGCGCTGTCGCCACTGCCTTGGACGGAGGCGAGCTGCATCGTGCCGCTGGCGCCGTTGGATTTGCCGCCGAGGTCGCCCTTCAGTGCTTCCTCCATCGCGGGGCTGCTGGGCGCCCACGTGGCGCCGACTTTTACCGGTGTGGGCGTGCCAAACATTTCCTGGGGCGTGGATTTTTCATCGCCCAGCAAAATCAATTCATTCAGCGCATCGGTGACGGCGGGGTCGGCTGGCTGGTCATTGACGCTGATGGCGACGCCGTCATCCTTGCGGAAGGCGGTGATGTGCGCGCCGGGCGCGGGCAGGTTGGCTACCGGTTTGCCGCCGCGCGTGGCGGTGATGGATTTGAGCGTGAACGAAAGTTTTTGAATGCCGCCGTTGGGGAAGACGGCGAGGACTTCGCCTTCGCCTTCGAGCTGCGCGGCAAAGGCGATGTCGCGGTCGTCGCTCTGCGGGGAATGGCCGCCGGGAAAACTGATGACGGAGTGCGACTGGCTCAACTCGGTGATGGACGACACCAGGGAGAATTTTTCCCCGGTTTGGCGGGCGCGGCTCAGGTTGAGCGTGTACAGCTTGGGCGCGCAGGCGGAAAGGGCCAGGGCCGCCGCGAGGGCGGCCAGCAGGGGCAGGCGAGGGGAATGGCGAATCACGGCCAACAGGGTGAAGCGCCGGAACCTACAGTCAACCGCCAACCGCACCACCGCGGATTTTTACGCGCCCGCCGGCAGGGCGGAGGCCTGGGCGTGGATGTGCTCGAGGTGGCGGCGTGCAGCCTGCAATTCCTCGGTCACCTGGCGGCGCCATTCGGCCAGCGTCTCGCGGGTGACTTCCATTTTGCCCTTGGCGGTGGTCTGCATCTCTTCGATGCGATGGGCCAGGCGCTGGGAGATCTGGCGCACGGATTCGATGGAGTGCGCCACGGCTTCGCGGGCCTGCACGGACATCGGGGTCGTCGTCTTTTCCAAATGGGCGTCGAGTTGCTGGTGGGCTTCGGAGAGCTCGGCGATCAAAATGCGGGAGGCCGGCACGCGGCGCAGGTCGCTGGCGAGGCCGAGCTTGCTGAGCGTCCAGATGCTCCACTTCGTCGGGTCAAACTGCCAAGCCTTCACGCCGTTGCGGTAGTCGTGCTGGAATTCGTGGTGGAAGTTGTGGTAACCCTCGCCAAAGGTGACGAGCGCGACGAGGCCGCTGTCGCGGGCGCTGCACGCCGTGGAGTAGGGGCGGCGGCCCAGGGTGTGGCACACCGAGTTGATGCAGAAGGTGCTGTGCTGCACGCAGACGATGCGCAGGACGCCGCCGATGAGGAAGCCGCCGAGGGCCTGCACCGCCATGGCGTGGGCCGTGCCGTCGTGCATCCAGCCGTAGAGCGCGCCAAACGCCGTGGGCAGGCCAAAGCCAACCACGAAACCGATGAGGTGCGTCCAGCGGTACTGCCACATGACGAGGCGGTCCTTCTGCAGGTCGGGCACGTTGTCCAGCGGGGGCTCCGGGCGGAGCTTGAACATCAGCCAGCCCATGTGGGCGTGGAAAAAGCCTTTGGAAATATCGTACGGGTCTTCGTCCTCGTCCACATGCTTGTGGTGGGTGCGGTGGTCGCTGACCCAGTCGAGCGCGGAGTTTTCAAAGGAAGCGGAGCCAAAGAGCAGGGCCAGGAGCTTGACGGGCCATTTGGCCTTGAAGCTCAGGTGGGAGAAGAGGCGGTGGTAGCCCAGGGTGATGGACAGGCCCGTGGCGATGTAGAACAGGAGGAACTGGATGGCCTGGAACCAGTTGAGGCCGTAGTGCCAGACGTACCAAGGCACCGCCGTCAGCGAGATGAAGAGGGTCCCCATGAGGAAACTGCTGGTGACCCAGTTGACGCGGTCAAAAGGAATGCGTTTGAACATAAAGAGATACTGAATTATCGGCCCAAAAGGCGGTTAACTAACGCCCCAAAAGCGGTTTTGGATGGAAAAGGGAGGAGATGGGGGTTGGCGTCCGGCGGGCCCGCCCCTTGGTGTTTTACCCTAGCACAGCCGACTAAAACCGGCAATGCTTAATCAGGTGGGAATCAGGGGGCAGTTTGGCGGTATTTTCCGGCTTTGGCGACGGCGTTTTTGCCCAAAAGCCCGGTCAGTAGGGATGATTCTGGTAGATATTATTATATTACAAATCAACGAGTTGTGAAAATTAACAGAGGCAAATGTCGCAACTTTGAACGAAATCGGTAATATCCAGTCTCTCCCCTTGGAACACGATTGTTTCCGCAAGCGTGTTCCGGTTTCAGTTCAGTTTGTAGTTCGATTTAGGTTCAGGCACGGCTCCTCGTCTGGGGAGCCGTGTTTTTTTGTGGGTTTGGCAAAGGGGGGGGGCGAGGGGAGAAGGGCGGAAGGTTGGACAGAATGCGCAGAATTAGTCCCCCCACGCTTCAATTTTGTTAATTCTGTCTGTTGGCAGGTATGGAGGGAATATTAAGAGGCGGGTTCCAGTTGCACCGGGCGGGTCGAGTGACTAGACCTGCGCCATGCTTCGTGTGTTCCATGCCGGACCCTGGCCCGCAGTGGGCGGGGAAGTCACCCTCGACAGCTCCGAATCCTCGCACCTCATCCGCGTGCGCCGCGCCCGCTTGGGCGAGGCCGTGGAGCTGCTCGATGGCCAAGGACGCATCGCCTCGGCCGTAGTGGCCGTGGTGGACGCGGTTGCAGCTGTTCTAAAAATAGTAAAATCGGAGCAAAAGCCTGCCCGGCCTCATCTGATGCTAGCGGTGGGTATCCCCAAGAGCGAGTTGCTCCGGGATATTGTCGCCCAAGCGGCCGAGCTCGGTGCCAGTGAAGTGCAGCCTTTGTTCACTGCCCGGACCGAAGTGCGTTATGAGGGGATAAAGCTGCGCAACAAGATGACGCGTTTGCGTGCCACCGCCATTGAATCTTGTAAGCAGTCAGGCAATCCCTGGGCAACCATCGTCTCGGAGCCCATTGAATTGGCCAAATGGCTGGATGCGTTGAAACATCAGACTCAATACACTCGTTATGTTGCGGCTTTGACACCCAATGCCGTGCCGTTGTCCAGTGCGCGCGCAACAGCAGCAAACTTGCCGGCGTTGATTGCTATTGGCCCGGAGGGTGATTTTACGCCAGAAGAATACACCCGCTTCCGCTCAGCTGGGTTTACCGCAGTGTCTTTGCCTGGCTATGTATTACGGGTGGAAACCGCCTGTACTGTTGCTTTGGCGATTTTACAGAGCCACTAATTTTTACCTAACTATAATTTCCAGCGGTACCCTTCCCAAAAAACGTCTCTTCAACCATCAGACAAATGCAGTGATAAACGGGCAGGTGGAATTCCTGGATTTTGAAGGTTTCGGTGGCGGGGACGCGGATGCAGAGGTCGCACTTGTCCTTGAGCTTGCCACCGGTCGCGCCGGTGAGGCCGATGACTTTCATGCCGCGCGCCTTGGCGGCGTCAGCGGCGTGGAGCACATTCGCGGAATTGCCAGAGGTCGTGATGGCGAGCAGCACGTCACCCGGGCGGCCGAGGCCCCAGGTCAACTGCGCATAGACATACTTGGGGTCGCAATCGTTGCTGAAGGCGGAGACGAGGCCGGTGAGCTGCGGCAGCGGAATCGCGGCCAGGGCGCCCTGCAAATTTTTCGCCAAATCGACGCCGAGTTTTTTGACATCCTCCACCGGCAGGGGGCGGCTGTGGCCAAAACCCTTGAGCAATTCCCCGGCGATGTGGTCCGAGTCCGCTGCGCTGCCACCGTTGCCGCAGAGCAGAAGCTTGCCGCCCGAGCGGTAGGAGGTTTCCAAGGTCTGAACGGCGGCGGCGATGTCGCCCGCGCAGCCTTGCAGCGGCGGGTAGCGTTCAATCAAGGTCTGGAGCCGGTGGTGCATGAGAAAAGTGTTTTAGTTCCTAGTTCTTAGTGCTTGGTTGTTGAGCCAAGTGTTTTCGTGCTTGGTGCCTAGTGCTTGGTTCTTAGGGATTGGTTCCAGATACCTATTCTTAAATTTGAGCAGAAGGAGTTTGGTTTTAACTAAGAACTAAGAACTAGAACACTGCGTTCTAGGCTTTGCTCGTCTTCACTTCCACAACGTCGTGCGGGGCGGCTTCCTTCATGCCGGCGGCGGTGACGCGCGCGAAGCGGGCGCGTTCGCGGAGCTCGGGCAGGTTGTGCGCGCCGATGTAGCCCAGGCCGCTTTGCAAACCGCCGATGAGTGGCGCGAGCACGGAGTCCAGCGGGCCGGAAATTTCCTTGAGCGCCTCGATGCCCTCGGCGGCGATCTTCTGCTGCGTGCCGGAAGGCGCGTTCTTGTCGTGCCCATAGCGCGCGGCAGAGCCGGACTTCATGGCGCTCAGGCTGCCCATGCCGCGGTACTGCTTGTAGAACTTGCCGTCGATTTCGATGATCTCGCCCGGCGCCTCGCGGCAACCGGCGAGCAGGCCGCCGAGGATGACGGCGTCCGCCTGGGTGAGGGCCTTCACAATATCGCCGCTCTTGGTGATGCCGCCATCGGCGATGATGCGCACGCCCCGGCGCTTGGCCTCCTGGGCGCAGACGTAGAGCGCCGTGAGCTGCGGGATGCCCACGCCCGCGACGATGCGCGTCGTGCAGATAGAGCCCGGGCCCTGGCCGATTTTGATGGCATCGGCCCCCGCGTCCGCGAGGAACGCCACGCCCTCGGCGCTGGTGACATTGCCGGCAATGAGGGTGAGCTTCGGAAATTCGCCGCGCAGGAGCTTCACACACTGGCCGACGCCGGCGGTGTGGCCATGCGCGGTGGAGATGGCGAGGACATCCACCCCGGCCTGGACGAGCGCCGCGGCGTGCTTGAGCATCCGGTCGCGGTCGAGCGTGCCAGAGGCGGTGCGCGGGGCGGAGAGCGCCGCACCGCAGACGAGGTGGAAGTTGGCGTCGCGCGCGGGCTTGACGTTGGCGCGGGCCTCATCGCTCAGGCGCTCGATGTCGCTCAGGGTGAAGAGGCCGCGCAGGCGGTCCTTGTCATCGACGACGAGGAGCTTGTGGATGCCCAGGTGCTCGGTGAAAAATTTGTCCGCCGCGGCGATGGGGTTTTTGCCCAATTCTTTTTCCGTGATGGTGTACACTTCCTTGCGCGGCGTCATGGCGTCGGCGACCTTCTTGGTGCGGTAGCGGTCCTTGACAACGCGGCCCGAGAGCAGGCCGACGAGCACGCCTTTTTCATTCACCACCGGGAAGGTGCGGAAGGAAAAGCGCTTGGCCTCGACGCGGCGCAGCACGTCCTCAATCGTCTGGTCCGCCGCGACGCGGATGGGGTCCTGGATGAGGCCGTGGACATGGTACTTCACGCGCTCGACTTCGCGGATCTGCTCGGCTTCGCCCAGATTATAGTGAATGAGGCCGATGCCGCCGTTGAGCGCCATGCCGATGGCCATGGTGGACTCGGTCACGGTGTCCATGTCCGACGAGATGATCGGCATGGAGAGGTGGAGCGAGTCGCTCAGCGAAGTGTCGAGCTTGGTCTCGCGCGGGAGAACATCGGAAAAGCGGGTGGCGAGGGTGACGTCGTCATACGTCAGCGCCGTCGGGGCCTGGCCGGGGAAGAAGTCGGCGGAAGGCTGGTAAAAGCGGGCGTCGTCGAGCGAGGCCTCGCGGGATTTTTTGGGAAGAGCGCTCATGGGCACGAGGGATGCGTTTCCCAGAGTCAATTAACGGGATTCCGGCAGCCACGCAAACCCAATTTTACGGAGCAATCCCGACTGCGTTAATCCACCCACGGCTCGACGAGCTTGAACTGGCTGACGTCGAATAGGCCCAGGTCGCCGAGCTTCAATTGCGGGATGACGAGCAGCGCCAGGAAGGACAGGCACATATACGGCGCCTTCAACGGGCAGCCCTGTTCGCGGGCGAGTTGGGAAAGCTCCTGGTACGCGGCGCCGGCGGCTTGGGCGTCGAGCGTCGTCATCAACCCGGCGATGGGCAGGGGCAGCGCCTTCTCGACGGTGCCCGCCGCGAAGCTCAGGCCGCCGCCGTGCTTGATGACGGCGTTGACGGCGCGGGTCAGGTCCTCGTCATTCGCGCCCACGGCGACGATGTTGTGCGAGTCATGCGCGACGCTGGAGGCCAGCGCGCCGCGTTTCAGGCCAAAGTTGCGCACGAGGGCGACGGCGGGCGGGGCATCGCTATAGCGGTTCACGACCGTAAGCTTCAGCAAATCACGCGCGGGGTCGCACTGCACGAGACCATTGGCCGAGACCGTGGGCTTTTCGAGCGTCGAGCCGGTGACAATCTGGCCGTCGATGGCTTCGATGACACGCATCCGCTTGCCCGGTGCGGCGGGCAAGGCAAACGCTTCCACCTTTTTCGGGTGGGTCTTGAAAAAGTTCACCGGCTCGACAGTGACGCGCGCGACCAGCGGTTGGCCGTTTTGCGCGACGAGTTTGCCGTCCACCCAGGTGCGTTGGACGCGAAATTCCTTCAAGTCGCCGAGTTCAATCAGGTCCGCTGGGTCGCCGGGCTGGAGCAGGCCGACGGGCAGGCCGTAGTGGCGCACGGCGTTGAGCGTCCCGGCGCGGAGGGCGTCCATCACCGGCACCCCATGGGCGACGGCGCGGCGCACGAGGGCGTCGATTTGCGAGACCAGGAGTTCATCCGGATGCTTGTCATCGCTGCACAGGCCGCAGTTGGCGGGCTTTTCCAGCAGCAGGGGCCACAGCGCCTCAAAGTTGCGCGCGGCCGAGCCTTCGCGGATCCACACCATCATGCCGAGCGCCGCGCGCTGGCGGGCCTCCTCCATCGTGGTGCACTCGTGGTCCGTCTGGATGCCGGCGGCGGCGTATTTTTTCAGATCCTCGCCGAGCACGCCGGGCGAATGGCCGTCGATGCGTTTGCCGCGGCGTTTGGCCTCGGCGATGATGGCGTGCATGACGGGGTCGCCAAAGATGACGCCGGGAAAGTTCATCACCTCGGCGAGGTAGCGCACTTCGGGCAGTTCGAGCAGCTCGCCGACCTCCTGGGGTCCAAAACGCGCGCCGGCCGTCTCAAAGTTGGTCGCCGGCACACAGGAGGGCGCGCCAAAAAAGATTTTGCACGCTGCGCGCTTGGCGTCGGCAATCATCCAGCGCACGCCCGGCAGGCCGAGGACGTTGGCGATCTCATGCGGGTCGCTGACGGTGGCGACGGTGCCATGGGTGACGGCGACGCGCGCAAACTCCGTCGGCGGGAGCATGGAGCTTTCGACGTGGACATGGGCATCGACAAAGCCCGGAGCCAACCACGGCAAGCCATCCTTGGGCGGCCCTTCCTGGGTCACGCGCGCGATGCGGCCATTTTCAATGACAACCGTCCCGGCAAACATCCGGCCGGCGACAACATCCACGATGTTGCCCGACAGGGTCAGGGGGCTGGGCGTCGGGCTGGCCATTGCGGAAGGAGATTGCGCTTACGGGAAGGTGAGGGCGGTGGTGTGCGTCTCGTTGGCCGTGCCCTCGACGGAGATTGAGGAGCCAGCGGGCCCGTCAATTTTGCCTTTAAAGGAAACGAGCATCTTCATCATCCGGTTTGCAAGACCGTGGGCGACGACCGGCCAGTTGCTGGTGATTTCCACCTTGGTCTGCGCCGGCAGCGACATACCGGGGCCGAGCGGCAATTGGGCGCCAATCACCGCGAGGTTGCCGGAGACGGTGGAGACGAGGCTGTCTCCGCTGCCCTTCACGCCGTCGAGCTTCATTTTGCCCTCGATGGCGCTGGCGCCGGGCATTTCCGCCTGCACTTCGGAGAGGAGAAGCGGGTTGGTGGACCAGGTGGCGCCGATGGCGACAGGCTCCTGCGGGCCAAACATGATTTGGTCATCGCGCCCATCCCATTCGACCGGGATGGTTTCGCCGATCAGCTTGCTCAAAGTGGCATCGAGGGGCTTGCCGCCGACGGTGAGAGTCTTGTTCTTCTTGTCCGCCTGCTCGGCCACCACCACCTCACCAGCCGCCGGGAGGCCGGGAATGGCCTGGCCGCTCTGGGTGGCGGAGAGGGATTTGATCGTGAGATTAACCTTCTTCGGCTGGCCTTCGGTGGTCAGGGCGAGAACTTCGCAATCCGCCTCGAGGTGGACGGTGCCCGCGCGGTTTTGCTTTTGCGACTGGGGTGCGGGCATTCCGGGGGCGCTGATGAGCATATTCATGTCGATCACGCTGGAAACATCGCTGACGAGGCTGAACTTTTGGCCCACCTTCAACGCGGGGCTCAGGGTGATCTTGTACGTCGCGGGGGCCGGCGCGGTGGAGGCGGCGGGCGCGGCAGCCTGGGCGTGGGCGAGGGGCGAAGCCGCCAGCAACAGGGCGGTCAGGGAGAGCGTAAGGGAGGCGGGGCGGAGCGTGGGGTGCATAGTACCGCCAGCGTGGAAACAAGCCCCAGCCCTGTCAACCGTGGAACCGGGGCGCAGGTAAACCCCCGGGGTTGAGTTAAAATAATTTGTTAAAGACCGCACCCAGGCGGCGGGATTTTTGACGCGAACGCAATGCGGGAGTAGATTGAGGGAAACCCAAACACACCATGATCACTACACTCGCACTCGTTTATGCGCCTCCGGTGGCGGCGGCGGGCTGGGCCTTCCTCGTCTGGCTCTTTGGCGGCGGCTTTGGCCTCGCCTTCGTTGTCTTTGTTGTCCTCAAACTGATGAGGAAGTGAGCGCCCATCGGCGGGGGACGTTTTTTACGCCTCGTCGCCGTCGGAGCCAATGGCTTCCACCGGGCAGCCTTCGAGGGACTCCATGCACTTGTCGATGTCTTCCTGCGTCTCGGGCTGCTTGTACACGTAGGAATAGCCGCCGTCGTCACTGCGCTTGAAGAAATCGGGCGCGGTCTCGCGGCAGAGGTCGCAGTCGATGCACTGCTGGTCCACGTAGAATTTGCCGGCAATGTTGTCGGCCCACTTGTCCTTTTTGTCAGCCATGATGGATGTAAAAGGAACAGCATCGCCCAGCCGGGCCGGGAGGTCAAGCCGGGAAGCGGGCGGGCCGGCCAGGGTGGGCGGGCGCAACTTGGCTGCGCGGGGCGGCGGTTGGCCCCGGCTTACTTCTTGTCGGTGGCCTTCGCGCCTTCGCCGATGTGGAAATGGTGCACCCAGCGGTGGACGATGGGCGCGAGGAACACACCCACCGTGGTCAGGAAGATGACGCCGCTGAAGATGGCGTAGCACCCGGCGAAGATTTTGCCGCTCTCCGTCTGCAGCGGGCCGAGCGGCCCCATGCCGGACAAAATCATCGCGGCGTCGGCATAGGCGTCGATCCATTTTTCCCCCTCGCACCAATGGTAGCCGGCCATGCCCGCGCCCAGCGAGGCGAGGAGGATGAGGATGGCGATCAGCGCGTGCAGGAACACCCGGCGGGCAAAGGCCTTGCGGGGGAGCAGGGGCTCGTGGCGGTGTTCGTACATGGCAGGCGGCTCAGTTCCGGGGCGCGTCCTCGCCATGCAGGTGGAGCATCTGCATACCCTTGCGCATGACGGGGCCGAGGAGGACGGAGATCGTGCTCAGGAAGATGACGATGTTCAGCAGGCTGTAGATGCCGACAAAGATTTTGGCCTCGTCCGTTTTGTGCGGGTAGTTGGGCCCTTCGTCGGCAATCAGCAGCGCGGCGTAGAAAAACGAATCCACCCAGTTGCAGCCGTCAAAATGATGGTAGCCCAGCATCCCCACGCCCAGCCACACGCCGAAAATGATTGTCACCAGCGCGGCCTGCCGGAGAAATCGCCGGGCTTTTTGCGGACGCGACAACGGGGCGGTGGAAGAATCGAGCATGGGAGCAGCCTCAGCATGGCGCGGCACGCGCCCCGGCGCAAGCCTGCGGACTCGGCGCGGAGAGCCCGGTCTTACCAATCATCGCGGCCGTGGCGGTTGGATTTGATTTTCGCGCGGTGCTTTTTGCTCTGAATCATTTTCACCTTCTGGCCGTAGGACTTCTGGCGGGTGCGGCGGCGCTCCAATTCGCGGGCCTCGCGTTTTTGCGCGGCGGCGGCGGCGCGGCGGTGGGTGAGCTTGGAGGCCAGGTCGGCCCAGGCCTGGATGCGGTTCCACACCTGCGAGCGTTCGTTCTGGCAGCGGGCCTCAACGCCCGTGGGCCGGTGGCACAGCCAGACAGTGGAGGAGGTCTTGTTTATCTTCTGCCCGCCCGGTCCCGTGCCGCGCACAAATTTTTCCTCCACGTCCTCCGCCCGCACGCCCAGGCTGTGCAGCCGCTCGCACAACGCCGGGTCGAGAATGTCGGGAAAATGGGGCATGGGAAATTTTGGACAGAATTAACAAAATTGCAAAAACACGCCGTTCATGAATTTTGTTAATTCTGTCCAAAAACTTAACTGACGATTTTCACAAAAATCCGTTTTCCGGCCTGTAAAATGTATTCCTTCTCTGGGGGGCCGAGGCGGCGAAAGGGGTCGGTGATTTTTTCCGCGCCGAGCTTCACCGCCCCTTGTTCGATGAGGCGCTTCACCTCGTTCTTGGAGGCGATGAGTTTCGTCGCGGCGAGGAGTTCAACCACTGTGGCGTCCGCCGCGGGGATCAGGGCGCCGAACTTGAAGGTCGGCATCTCGTCGGGGATTTGGTGCTGCGAAAAGACCTTCTCAAACTGGGCGAGCTCGCGCGGGCCGGCGTCGGCACCGTGGAATTTGGAGACAAGGGTGGAGGCGAGGTTCTTCTTCGCGACCATTGGGTGGCCGGCCTGGCGCTCCTTGATGGCCGCATCGCTCTCCATCAGCAGCAGGCGGTAGTAGTCCCACATCACGGTGTCGGAAATGGACATGATTTTGCCGAACATTTCCTTCGGGGCGTCGTTGAAGGCGATGTAGTTGTCCTGGCTCTTGGACATCTTCTTCACGCCATCGAGGCCGACGAGCAGGGGCGTGCAGATGACGATTTGCTCGGGCTGGCCGGCTTCCTTTTGCAGCGTGCGGCCCACGAGGTTGTTGAACAGCTGGTCGCTGCCGCCGAGCTCCACGTCGGACTTGAGCATCACCGAGTCATGCCCCTGGATGAGGGGGTAGAGGAACTCGACGATGGAAATGGGCGAGTTCGCGGCGTGGCGCTTGGAGAAGTCGTCGCGCTCCAGCATACGGGCGACGGTCATCTTGCGCGCGAGGGCCAGCATGTCGGCCAGGGACATCTTGCCGAACCATTCGCTGTTGAAGCGCACTTCGGTCTTCGTTTTGTCGAGGATTTTGAAGGCCTGCTCGAGGTAGGTCTCGGAATTGATTTTGACCTCCGCCTCGGTGAGCACCGGGCGCGTCGAGGAGCGGCCCGAGGGGTCGCCAATCATGGCCGTGAAGTCGCCGATGATGAGCACGGCCTGGTGGCCCAAGTCCTGGAACTGGCGTAGCTTGTTGAAGACGACCAGGTGCCCGAAGGTGAGGTCGGGCCGGGTGGGGTCCACGCCGAGTTTCACGCGCAGGACTTTCTTGGATTGCATACGCGCGCGCAGCTCATCGGGCGAGATGAAGTGCTCGGTGTTGCGCTGGAGGTCGGCGAGGTCGTCGGGCATGGAAAGGGCCTACCATTACGCGCCCAGGGTGGAGGTGTCAAATCCCCGTCGTGAGATAGAATGCATCAGGGTAGGGCCCAGCGTGCCGCTGGGCCTAGCTAAGCCCGGCGGGGACGCCGGGCCCTACCTACTCATCCTTAAAATACCACTTGCCGTTGAGTTTGATGAAGGTGCGCGGGACGACGGTGCCGGGGCCGCCGCCGGGCGAGGGCAGGGTGAAGTTGTAGGTGGCTTCGTCACCGGCTTCATTCATGGTCGGCGTCTGGGTTTCCAGGTCTTCAAAAGCTTGAATGGAGCCTTCCCGAATGCGCTGATACAGGGCTTTCATTTGCGGGGTGGCATTTTGTTCGCGGGTGATGCTGTCCTGCAATTCCTGGAGAACCTCCGGCGTGAGCTTCTCGGGTAACATATACGTTTGCCAGAGCGTGATGGTGTCATTGGCCTGCACCAAGCGCACGATGTCATGGATGGCGGTTTTTAAATCGGCCGGAGGGTTGGCCTCGGCGGGTTTGGCAGCCATGGGAGAAGGCGCGGTGGCGGCAGGGATAACTGGTGCAATGGGCGCGGCGGGAGAAAGGTTGTGCGCCACGGGTTGAGAGACTGCCGGCTGGGGCTGAAGAGGAGTGGGGGCATGAATTGTTTTCGACAGAATGGGGGTTGCCGGATGGGGCTGCGTCAACCACCACAGGCCCGCGCCCAGGAAAAGAGCGAGCAGTGCTAGCGCAATCAAGGCCGTGCTTTTGGGTTTCATGGGGGGTTATGGAGAAGACGGGATGCGTCCAGATATATTAGTACAACGGACGCACTTTGCCATTTCTTTCCCCTTGCGGCGGGGCGGGGCAGGACTATGCTGGGGGGCTTCATTGGCTCCAAAAGTCTGCCTTTATATATACACTATCAGCTAGGCCCAGCGGGGACGCTGGATCCCACCTCCAAACCGTAAACTGCAAATCCTAAACTCTCCTTACCATGGCTCTCCAACCCGGCACCAAGGCTCCCGCCTTCTCTCTGAAAACGAAATCCGCTGACGGCCTCAAGGACGTCGCCCTGGCCGACAATCTCGGCAAGAAGCAGACCGTGCTGCTGTTCTTCCCGCTGGCGTACACCAGCGTGTGCACAAACGAGATGTGCAGCGTGAGCCAGGACCTCGCGGCTTACAACGGCCTCGGCGCCGCCGTTTACGGCATCAGCGTGGACAGCCCCTTTGCGCAGGAAGCCTGGGCCAAGGAGAACAAGATCACCTTCCCCCTGCTGTCCGACTTTAACAAGGAAGTCTCCCGTGCGTATGATGTGCTGTTTGCGGACCTGATCGGGTTTAAGGGCGTGTCCAAGCGCTCGGCATTCGTCATCGGCAAGGATGGGGTCATCAAGTACTCCTCCTCGAGCGATGACCCGAAGGTCCTGCCCGACTTCAAGGCCATCCAGGCCGCGCTGAAGTAAACCGCGCCACCGCCCTCCCACCGCCAACCCCGCAGGGCCGCCATGTCTCCCGACGAAACCGCCATCCGCCAGCTGGTTGTGGACTGGATGGCGGCCAGCCTGGCCAACGAGGTGGATAAGCTGGGCACGATGCTGGCGGAGGACGTCATCTTTTTCCGCGCGGGCCAGCCGCCGATGAAAGGCCGCGACACGTTCCTCAAGCTCGCCCGCGAGAACCAGAATAAAATGAGCGTGCAGGGCCAGGCCGAGACGCAGGAAGTCCACATCGCGGGCAACATCGCCTATATGTGGAACCGCCTGCGCATCACCATCACCCCGCGCGAAGGCGGCGCCCCCGTCACCCGCGCGGGCGAGACGCTGTCCGTCCTGCGCAAGGAGCCCTCGGGCCGCTGGGTGCTCGTGCGCGACGCCAATTTGCTGTCCCCGTAACCAACTCTCTTCTTACTCGAAAAAACTCCCCCATGTCCGAAGCCACCATTCCCTTCAATGCCCGCAAGCCCTTCACCGCGCCGGATGGCCGGAAGGGTTTCATCGCGTCGCTCCCGGCGCTCGAAGCCGCCGGGCTCGGCAAAATTTCGCGCCTGCCGGTGTCGATCCGCATCGTGCTTGAGTCCGTGCTGCGCAATTGCGACGGCCTGCGCATCAATGAGAACGACGTGCGCGCGCTCGCGGGCTGGAACGCCGCGAAGCCGGTGGACACGGAGATTCCCTTCGTCGTCTCGCGCATCGTGCTGCAGGACTTCACAGGCGTGCCGCTGCTGGTGGACCTCGCCGCGATGCGCGCGGCCGTGGCGCGCCTGGGCAAGAAGCCCGGCATCATCGAACCGCTGGTGCCCGTGGACCTTGTCGTCGACCACTCCGTGCAGGTGGACCGCGCGGGCACGGCGCAGTCCTTCCAGCAGAATTTGCAGATCGAGTTCCAGCGCAACCTAGAGCGTTACGAATTCCTGAAATGGGGCCAGGGCGCGTTTGAGACGTTCAGCGTCGTCCCGCCCGCCATCGGCATCGTCCACCAGGTGAACCTCGAATACCTGGCCAAGGTGATTTTCGCCCGCGAGACGAACGGCGAGACATGGTTCTTCCCGGATTCGCTCGTGGGCACGGACTCGCACACGACGATGATCAACGGCCTGGGCATCGTGGGCTGGGGCGTCGGCGGCATCGAGGCCGAGGCCGGTATGCTCGGCCAGCCCGTTTACTTCCAGACGCCGGAAGTCATCGGCGTGCACCTGACGGGCGCGCTGCGCGAAGGCGTGACGGCGACGGACCTGACCCTGCGCGTGACGGAACTCCTGCGCAAGGAGAAGGTCGTGGGCAAGTTTGTCGAATTCTACGGCGAAGGCGCCGCCAAGCTGACCGTGGCCGACCGCGGCACCATCGCCAACATGGCGCCCGAATACGGCGCGACGATGGGCTACTTCGGCCTCGACGACCAGACGCTCGATTATCTGCGCGCGACAGGCCGGCCCGAAGCGCAGGTGGCGCTGGTGAAGGCTTATTGCCAGGCGCAGGGACTCTGGGGCATCCCGCGCAAGGGCGAGGTGGACTACACGAAGTCCCTCGAACTCGACCTCGGCACCATCGTGCCGTGCGTGTCCGGCCCGAAGCGTCCGCAAGACCGCATCGACCTGCCGAAGCTCAAGGACCGTTTCACCGAACTTTTCCAGAAGGACGTCAAGGACGGCGGCTATGGCAAGCAGCTCAGCGACTTGGGCCACCATTGCAGCGCCGACACCACGGAAGCCGAGGCCGAGCGCGCCGAAGGCGGCGGCGTGGCCCTCGCGGAGGAAGCGCCGGACATCACCCACGGCTCGGTGCTCATCGCGGCCATCACCAGCTGCACGAACACCTCGAATCCCTCGGTCATGATTGCCGCGGGCTTGGTGGCGAAGAAGGCCGTGGAAAAAGGCCTGAGCGTGCCGGCGTATGTGAAGACAAGCCTCGCGCCGGGCTCGCGCGTTGTCACGGAATACCTGGCGGCCACCGATTTGCAGAAATATTTGGACAAGCTGGGCTTCAACCTCGTGGGCTACGGCTGCACAACGTGCATCGGCAACAGCGGCCCGTTGAGCGCCGACATCGAGGCGGCCATCAAGGAGGGCGACCTCGTCACGGCGAGCGTGCTTTCCGGCAACCGTAACTTTGAGGCGCGCGTGCACTCGTCCATCAAGGCGAATTTCCTGATGTCGCCGCCGCTGGTCGTCGCCTTCGCGCTGGCTGGCCGGGTGGACATCGACCTCGACAAGGAGCCCCTCGGCACGGGCAAGGACGGCAAGCCCGTCTATTTGCGCGACTTGTGGCCCACGCTCGCCGAGGTGCAGCAGAACGTCATGCGCGGCCTCAAGCCCGAGATGTTTGCCAGCAAGTACGGTGCGCTCAAGGATGCCAACCCGGAGTGGAACGCCATCGCGGTGGCGGGTGGCGAGCAGTATGCGTGGAACCGCAAGTCCACCTATATCCAGGAGCCGCCGTTCTTCGAAAAGTTTTCGCTCACGCCGGGCAAGATCGGCGCGCTCAAGGACCTGCGCCCCATGGCCGTCCTCGGCGACTCGGTGACCACCGACCACATCTCCCCGGCCGGCTCCTTCAAGGCGGACACCCCGGCAGGCAAATACCTGACGGAAAACGGCGTGCTGCCGGCGGATTTCAATTCCTACGGCTCGCGCCGCGGCAACGACCGTGTGATGACGCGCGGCACATTTGCCAATGTGCGCATCAAGAACCTCATGGCCGGGGGCAAGGAAGGCGGCTTCACCAAGCTGCAGCCGGAAGGCCAGGTCATGCCGATTTATGACGCCTGCCAGGCCTACGCCCAACGCGGCACCGGGCTGATTGTATTTGCGGGCGTGGACTACGGCATGGGCAGCTCGCGCGACTGGGCGGCCAAGGGCACGGCCCTCCTCGGCGTCAAGGCCGTGGTCGCCAAGTCCTTCGAGCGCATCCACCGCAGCAACCTGCTCGGCATGGGTGTGCTGCCGCTGGAGTTCACCGGCGGCCAGAGCGCCGAATCACTGAAGCTCGATGGCACGGAAACCTTCTCCCTCCCCGGCCTGGGCGAGGGCCTGAAGCCCAAGCAGATCTTGGAGCTCGTCATCCGCCGCGCCGACGGGCGTGAGGAAAAGGCGCAGCTCCAGGTGCGCATCGACACCCTCATTGAGGTGGAATACTACCGCCACGGGGGCATTTTGCCCTATGTGCTGCGGCAGCTCCTCAAGGGCTAATCGAGCCCGGCGCGGAACGCGGGATGCGGAATGCGTGTCAAACTTATGACCACCAGGTGAAATCTTCCGCCTCCCGCGTTTCGCCCGTTGCCGGCGCCCGCTCCCGACGCTTATTTCGTTGCCACGTTCCCCGGCCTTTGTGCTAAAATTCCACTCTTACCGCGCCCTGCATGGCTAGCGACACCACTCCTGTTTTTCTGGTTCACACCAATGGCGATCCGGTTGTGCTGACAATCGTCGGCCGCGCCAGCTACCTCAATTGCGCACCCGTCGCGCAATTTTTCGACAAGCTCTCCAAGCAGGGCCGCCGACGCTTCGTGCTCGATTTCTCCCGCTGCACAGGCATGGACTCCACGTTCCTCGGCCTTATCGCCGGCGCGGCCATGGAGCTGAAGAAGATCGACCCGCCGGGCAGCCTGAGCCTCATGGGCTTGAGCCCGCGCAATCTCGAGCTCGTGCGCAACCTCGGCCTCCACCGCCTCCTCTGCGTGGACTGCGGCGATTACCCGATGAATTTCTCCCCCGACCAGGCCCGGGCCCTCATCACCCCGGACGAGCAGGAGCTGGCCAACGCGCGCCTTATCCTCCAAGCCCACCAAAACCTCGTGGCCGCAGACTCCACGAACTTGAGCAAATTCCAGGACGTGCTGACGTTCCTCAAAGACCAGACCGAAAAAGAAGCCGCCGCAGGGAAGTAGCGCATAAGGGGATTTTGAGGGCTATTTCCAAAGTAGGACCCTAGACAGTAATCATCTACAGCGTATCGAATTTTTTTGATGTGTAAATTTCTCTAAATTAGGCAAATATGAAAATAATAAATAAAAAACATATAATTATTATTATATTGAACTAAGGCATTAAAATACATACCATCAAGGGATGTCCCACGATTTTCTAACTTCGATGCATTCGAAGGTATTCCCCAAGGGTGAGGCGAAGCCAGAGGGCAAGATGCACGCGGAAGGGGAGTTGGAGATTGCAAGGAAAGGCCGGCGGGGGCGCCAAGCGGTGGCGAAGGAGCGTAAACACCAGACCATTGGAGTTTCCCTGCCTCCTGGCTTGCACAAGCGAGCTGTGGTGAGGGCAGGGGAGATCGGCGTGTCCTTCAGTCGCTATATGCAGTGGTGCCTGGAGGCGGAGCTCGATGGGCGTTCTCTCGTGGAACGATTCAAATTGTGAATATGTTAATAACTTGTTCCACGAGGAACATGGAAAATATCAAGCTTGGGTTGGGATAATTTATGGGATATAAATTATCTAATAATAATACGAGTATTAATTTTTTGTAATGGACATATAAGTCATAATCTTAATAGCGTTATTGCCTGGGAGTCAGGTCGGTTTCCCAAAACGATTTCTTCTGGGAAAATGCAGCAAAGGTGATTAATACTATTATTTATAAAATTATATTGCCAAACACTCGCTTAATTTATTTGTAGGATGTTTGGGCCGTTCGCCAGCGATGGAAACCGCCTGAAAATTCATGCCGCAATGAATATTTCCGCCAAACTCCGCTCTCTCAACCGCGCTGAAACCCGCCTGGCTGGGCTGAAGCAGCGGTTGCTCGACAAGGCCCAACAACAGAAGAAATTGGCCGCGCAGTTGGAGGAGTTGGTGAAAAAGACGGGGCTGCACCCCCGGGACCTGGTGTTTGCGCTCGTGGACCATTACCAGGTGCGCCTGGCCGGGCGGCGCAAGGGGCAGGGCCGCCGTCGCAAGCGGACCAAGATCACGCCGCAACTGCGCGACGCGGTAAAGAAGATGGTCGCCGGTGGTGCATCCATGAACCGCGCCTCGCGGGAGTTTAAATTGAGCTACGCGGTGGTGCTGAAGATGATGCGCGGCAAGTATGACAAGCTGAAGTAGGCGCCTTTTAAAGTTTTCCCCGGTGGGCGAGGTCTTGGATGAGTTTGACGGCTAGGCCGGTCCAACCGGTTTGGTGGCTGGCGCCGCAGCCGCGACCGTTGTCGCCGTGGAAGTATTCGTAGAACAGGATGAGGTCCTTGAAATGCGGGTCGGTGGCGTAGCGGGTGTCCTCGCCATGCGTGGGTCGGCGGCCTTGGGCGTCGGGCAGGAAAAGTCTTAAGAGACGTCGGCCAATCTCGTCCGCCGCGTCGCTCAAGGAGACGAATTTGCCCGAACCGGCGGGGCATTCGATGCGCAGGCCATCGCCATAGAAATAATCATAGCGCTGGAGCGCCTCGATGAGGAGATAATTTACCGGGAACCAGACCGGGCCGCGCCAGTTGGAGTTGCCGCCGAAGAGGCCGGTGGTGCTTTCGCCGGGAATGTAGTCCACGGTGTGGCTCTGGTGGTCGAAGCTGATGCGCGCGGGGTTTTCCCCGTGGACTTTGGAGAGGCTGCGCAGGCCGTGGGGGGACAGGAATTCGTTTTCGTCGAAAACATATTTCAGCACGCGCTCCAGGCGTTCGCGCGAAGGGATGGCCAGGAGCATCTTGCCCGAACGCGCGCCGCCCGTCTCCATGCAGGAGATGTGCTGGCGCAAGTCAGGCCGGTGATCGAGAAACCAGCGCAGCCGTTTTTGGAATTGTGGCAGGCGGGCGATGACTTCCTCGTCCAGCACCTCGACGGCCAGTAGGGGAATCAGCCCCACCATGGAGCGGATGGGCAGGCGGACGGAAGTGCCCTCGTAGGAAACCTGGTCGAGGTAGAACCCGGTGGCGGGGTCCCACAGGCCAGTGCCGCCCAGGGAGTTCATGGCGTCGGCGATGGTGATGTAATGCTCAAAGAATTTGGAGGCCACGCCTTCATAGGCGTCATCCGCGCCGGCGAGTTCAAGAGCGATGGAGAGCATCGTGCCGCAGTAGAAGGCCATCCATGCGGTGCCGTCGGCCTGTTCGAGGCGGCCGCCGCCGGGCAGGGGCTGGTTGCGGTCAAAGGCGCCGATGTTGTCCATGCCCAGGAAGCCGCCGCCAAAGATATTGTTGCCTTCGAGGTCCTGGCGGTTGACCCACCAGGTGAAGTTGATGAGCAGCTTGTGAAAGGCCTGCGCGAGAAAGTTGAGGTCGCGCTGGCCGCGCGCGGCGGTGAGTTTATAGACGCGCCAGCAGGCCCAGGCGTGCACGGGCGGGTTGGCGTCGTCGAAGGAGAATTCGTAGGCGGGGATTTTGCCGCTGGGATGCATATACCACTCACGCAGCATCAGCAGCAGCTGTTCCTTGGCGAACTGCGGGTCAACCAGCGAAAGGGGAATCATGTGGAACGCGAGGTCCCACGCGGCGAACCACGGGTATTCCCATTTGTCGGGCATGGAAATCACGTCGCGACTGAAGAAATGCGTCCAGCGATGGTTGCGCCCGGCCAGGCGCGCGGCGGGCGGCTTGGGCTGCGAGGGGTCGCCGTCCAGCCAGTCGCGCACGGAGTAGTGGTAGAACTGTTTGCTCCACAGCAATCCTGCCACGCCTTGCCGGATGATTTGCTGGTGCGCGTCATCCATCGGTCCGGCGGAGCGGCGGAGAAAATGGTAAAACGCGTTCATCTCCGATTCGCGGTCGGCGATGGTTTGGTCGTACGCGGGGCTGAAGAGTTGGGGCGGCGCCTCCTTCTGGCTGGCGAGGCGCAGGCGCACCACCACCTCTGCACCCGGAGGGATGGTGAGCTGGTACCACGCCGCGGCCTTGGTGCCGGTTTGCGCGGGGTTCACCGCGGCTTCACGATTGTGGACGACACGCTCGTGAAAGGCGTCCTTCACATAAGGCGTATATTGCTCGATGCCATAGAGCCGCTGCGAATTCGTTTCGTTCTCGGTGAAGAGCCATTCCGGCTTGGGCTGTCCGGCAGCGGGCTCAGCGGCGAAGAGAAACGGCTCCAGGTCCTGGTGCTCGGCATGGACGACACCGTTGCCATCCAGATACAAGCGCGGCTTGAGAGTGCAGCCTTCATACTGGCAACCCCAGATCCACGTGTTACGGAACCACACCGTGGGCAGCACATGGATTTTCGCCGCTTCCGGGCCGCGATTGGCGATGCGCAGGCGGATGAGGACGTCGTTCGGCCCTTGTTTGGCAAAGGTGGCCGAGACATCGAAGTAGCGGTTGCCGTCGAACACGCCCGTGTCCGTGAGCTCAAATTCGCGGTCGTGGATGCCGCGGGCGCGGTTTTCCGCGAGGAGGCGCTCGTAGGGAAATTCCGCCTGCGGGTATTTATAGAGCGCGCGGGCGAAGGAATGCGTCGGTGTGGAGTCGAGGTAGTAGTAAAGCTCCTTCACATCCTCGCCATGGTTGCCCTCGTGGTTGGTGAGTCCGAACAGGCGTTCCTTGAGAATCGGGTCCTGGCCATTCCATAGCGCGACGGAGAAGCACAGGCGGCACTCGCGGTCTGTCCAGCCCAGCAGGCCATCTTCGCCCCAGCGGTAGGCGCGGCTGCGCGCATGGTCGTGGGGGAGGTATTCCCAGCACTCGCCGGTGGCGGAATAATCCTCGCGCACGGTGGACCACTGGCGCTCGGCCAGGTACGGGCCCCAACGCTTCCAGTTTTTGTGCCGCACGGCGTCTTCCGCCAGGCGGCGGCCTTCGGCGGTTTCCGCGGCGTCCTCCGTGGAGACAGGGCCGCGCGCGGGCGCGGGGGCGATCTTGGCAAAGCGGGTGCCGGCCTGGGGGTGGCGGATGCGGTGTTCGGCCGAGGCCACGAACGATTCATCCGCCGGGTGTTCCAGCCGCGTCGGCTGAAAGGGGTTGGCCGGTTTCGGCATCGGTGGGGCCTTGGGCTTGCGGGGCATAAGAACGTTTATAATGACGGATGCAGCGCGCGGAACCAAAAAAGAAAGCGGCAATGTACCCTTAAATAGAGCCTGCCGCAAGGGAAGCTGTCGCAAAAGCGAGATGGATGAGGATATGCTGCAAGCTTGCACTAGGTGAGGGTTTGGGTAGATTGGCGGGCCCCGCCCCCATGAAATACCCCTTTCGTGCAAGTCTGGCCCGGAAACTTTGGTTCGGCTGCGTGTTGAGCGGCTGGTTGATGAATGCGGCCGCGGCGCAAACGCCGGCGGCATCGGCGGCGGAAGCCCCGGCGGCGTTGCCTTTGACCACCGTGGTGCCCGACGGCAAGCCGCACAAGTTTGAGACGCGCGACAACCAGTTTTGGATGGACGGCAAGCCGACGCTGCTGCTCGCGGGCGAGATGCACTTTGGCCGCGTGCAGCCGGAAGACTGGGACACGCGCATCAAGCAGGCCAAGGCCATGGGCCTCAATGCCATCAGCTTTTATCTGTTCTGGAACCAGGTGGAGAAAAAGGAGGGTGTGTTTGATTTCTCCGGCATGAATGACGTGCGCCGCGTCCTCAAGCTTTGCCAGGACAACGGTATGTGGGTGATTCTGCGCCCCGGCCCCTATTGCTGTGCGGAGGTCGATTACGGCGGCATCCCCTGGTGGACGGCAAAATATCCGGATGTGAAAATCCGCACCAACGACGCAAAGTACGTCGAGTGGAGCCGCAAGTATATTGAGCAGGTCTATAAGCAAGTCGGCGACCTGCAGGTGGACAAGGGCGGGCCGCTCCTCATGGTGCAGATTGAGAATGAATACGCCAATGGCCGCCCGGCGAACTACGACTACATGATTTCGCTGCACAAGATTTTCACGGATGTCGGCTTCAGCGTGCCGCTGTTCACGTGCGACCCTGGCGTGGAGCGCGGCGCGGGCATCATGCCCGGGGTGATGGCCGAGCAAAACGGCGTCACCGGCGAGCCCAGCCCGGCCTTGTGGAACGCGTTGGGCGATTACCCGGTGTATGTCCCCGAGGTGTACACGGCGTGGTTCCTGGGCTGGGGCCATGCGCCGGCGAACGAATACCGCTCGCGCAGCCCGCTCGCGGCCAATCTGCGCACACTCAACTCGCTGTTCGATGCGGGGAATTCCTTCTGTCTCTATATGTTCTTTGGCGGCACAAACTACGGCTTCTATAACGGCTGCATCGAGTACCTGCCGCTGCAGACGAGCTACGACTACGGCGCGCCCATCGACGAAGCCGGCCGCACGACGGAAAAATACCGCGCCTTCCGCGAGCTCTACGCCACGCGCACCGGCCGCCAGCTGCCTGCGCCGCCGCCGGAGCCGGCCGTCATCGAGCTCCCCGCCATCAAGTTCACCGAGCGCGAGCCGCTGCTCGCCACCCTGCCGGCGAAACCCACCAAGGTCGCCGACCACACCGTCTCGATGGAAGACCTCGACCAGGATTACGGCTTTGTCGATTACCGCAAAAAATTTGAAAACGGCCTCAAAGGCACGCTGGAGCTCAAGCAGGCGTCCGACTACGCGTTCATCATGGTCAATGGCAAGGTGGTGCGCGAGGCCTACCCGGGTCTCGGGCTGGACACCAACAAGGTGGACATCAATGAACCCGGCCCGGTGACGCTGGACATCATGGTTTACAATCTCGGCCGCGTGAGCGTCATCACCAATCCCGCCAGCCAGCCGCGCGCGCGCAAGGGCCTCCTCGACGGTGCGACCCTCGATGGCAAGGATCTCACCGGCTGGGAAATGTATGCGCTGCCATATCCCGCGGGCCCGGAGAATTTCAAAGCGGCCGCGCCAACAAATGGCCCGGCCTTTTACCATGCGACATTCGCGGTGGATAAACTCGGCGGCACATTCCTCGACTTGAGCAACTGGAGCTTCGGTGTCGTCTGGGTCAACGGCCACAACCTCGGCCGGTTCTGGGACCGCGGGTCGCAACGCGGGTTGTTCCTGCCGCAAGGCTGGCTCAAGCAGGGCCAGAATGACATTGTGGTGCTGGAACTGCACGACGCCCCGAAGACGCCGGAAATCACGGGGCTCGCGCAACTCGCCACCGGGCCCATCAACGCCTTTCCCGTGGAGCTGACGCGCAACCCCTATGCTCCGGCGCCGGCGGCGCGAGGCGCGCGCGGTTTTCGCGGCGCAGGCACGGCCGGCCCGGGTGGCCCTCGTGCTTCCGGCAGCGGCAGTGCCCAACCCGTCCCCGGCACAGCCACGAATTAAATTTCAAAATTTTCCTCCCATGAAAAATCCCCCTCGCTTGCGTTTGCTGGCAATTATCGCCCTTGGCGGCCTGGTCATCAATATGGCCGCGGCCCAGACTCCCATCCCGCTCACCAAAATCGCACCGGACGGCCAGCCGCACAAATTTGAGGCACGCGACCACCAGTTCTGGATCGACGGCCAGCCGACGATGCTGCTTTCCGGCGAGATGCACTTCGGCCGCGTGCAGCCGGAGGATTGGGACACGCGCATCAAGCAAGCCAAGGCGATGGGCCTGAACACCATCAGCTTCTATCTTTTCTGGAACATGGTGGAGCAGAAGGAAGGCCAGTTCACCTTCAGCGGCATGACGGATGTGCGCCGCGTACTCAAACTCTGCCAGGATAACGGTATGTGGTGCATCCTGCGGCCCGGCCCCTATTGCTGCGCGGAGATCGAGTACGGCGGCCTGCCGTATTGGACGTTGAAATACCCGGACGTGAAAATCCGCGTGGCGGACCCGAAGTTCATGGCCTGGTGCCAGCGCTATATCGGCGAGGTCTATAAGCAAGTGGCGGATTTGCAGGTGAGCAAGGGCGGCCCGCTGCTGATGGTGCAGGTGGATAATGAATATGGCATCACCGACCCGCAGGCGCCCGGCGGCCCGCAAAACAACGATTACCTGACCGGCCTGACCAAGATTTTCCGCGATGTGGGTTTTGAGACCCAGCTGTTTGTGTGCAACCCGACGCACGCCCCGGAGTGGGCGGACCCGGCCTACCGCATCCCCGGTGTGATGATGTGCCGCAACGGGCTGGCCAACGACAAGATGTATGACGTGAGCAAGGCCGCGATTGGCGACTACCCGGTGTTTGTGCCGGAGGTTTACCCGGCGTGGTTCCTCGGCTGGGGCGATGGCATCACCAAGGAGTACCACGACAAGTCGCAGATCCCCGCGCTCGTGGATTGGACTTCCTACCTGCTCGACCACCAATACTCCTTTAATTACTACGTGTTCTTCGGCGGCACGAATTTCGGCTTCGACAACGGGGCGCTGTTCTTTGACTCCGTGCAGACGAGCTACGATTACAGCGCGCCGATTGACGAAGCGGGCCGCACCACCGAGAAATATCGCGCTTTGCGCGATTTGTTCACCCGCCGCCTGGGCGTCAAACTGCCGGAGCCGCCCGCCGAGCCGGCGATGATCACCATCCCGGCCATCAAGTTCACGGAAAAGGAGCCCCTCCTGGCGACACTGCCGAGCCAGGCTACCTTGCGCGCGGCCCAACCAGTCTCCATGGAGAATCTCGACCAGGACTACGGTTTTGTTGACTATCGCAAACAGTTCCCCAACGGGCTGAAGGGCACCCTTCAACTCGCGAACCCGATGGACTATGCCTTCATCATGGTCAACGGCAAGACGGTGGGCAAAGCCTTCAAGGGCTATGGGCCGGACAGCAACAAGGTGGTGATCAACGAAGCCGGGCCGGTGACGCTCGACATTCTGGTTTACAACCTCGGCCGCATCAGCGTGGTGACCAGCGACCGCACGCAGCAATTTGCCAGCAAGGGCTTGCTCGGCGGCGCGAAGCTGGATGGCACGGCATTAAAGGATTGGGATATGTATTCGCTGCCCTATGCCAATGGCGTGGCCAATTTCAAGGCCACGGCCGCCCCGCAGACCGGGCCGGAGTTCTACCATGCGACGTTTAATTTGGACAAAATCGGCGGCACGTTCCTCGACCTACGCAACTGGAATTTTGGTGTGGTATGGGTCAATGGCCACAATCTCGGCCGTTTCTGGGAACGGGGCCCCGTGCGCTCGCTCTTTGTGCCGCAGTACTGGCTCAAGCAGGGCCAGAACGACATTGTGGTGCTGGAGCTGCACGATGCGCCCAAGACTCCGGAAATCACCGGGGGCACGGAGCTGCTGATGGACCAGCCGGCCAAACCGTTTACGGTGAAGCTCAGCGACGACCCGCTGGCCAAGAAATAAGACGCGTTCGCGCGCAGACTCTCTCTCTATTAGGCTGCAGACCTAGTTTTCAACGGAGTAGGTGGCGGGATACTTCGCGCCTTCCTTCAGCCATTGTTTGATCATGGCGATTTCCGTTTCCGAAGGCTGGGGGCGGTTGCGCGGGGGCATATGGTCGCTGCCCTTGGAAATCAGCAGCTCATAAACCAGATTGTCATTGGCGGCGATGGAAACGCCGCTCGCATTCGTCAGGTTGACGCCGCCCGAGTTACGGCGCTGGGGCGGGCCGCCATGGCACATGAAGCAGTGCTGGGCAAAGAAAGGCTGCACCTGTTTTTCAAAATCAATGGGGGCGGCGGCCACATTGACGGCGATGGCCGTGGGCGTGGCGGCAGGCGATGCCACCACTGGCGCAGGATTGGCCGGGGCCGGGGCGGCGGCGATGACCGGGGTCGTGGGGGCGGCAGCCGGTGCCGTGGCAGGAGAGGCCGTGGGCGTGGCGCAGGCACCGAGGGCCAGGGCCGCCAGCGCCAGGAGGGGAGTATGAATACGGAAGGAGGATCGCGAAACAGGATTCATGGGGTAAGCGCGCCACCATGGCCATTGCCTCCGGCTATTGCAAGCCAATGGGATGGCCCGCCGCGGTGGAGCCATTTTGGTGAAAATAGTTCAACTCCGCGCTTTGCTCGCGGGCGGGGATTCTGTTAGGGTTCGCCCCGCTCATGGAATCCATCACCAACGTTCTCGCGGACCGCTATGCTTCGGCGGCCATGCGGGCCATCTGGACGCCGCGCGGGCGGGTATTGCTGGAGCGCGAGTTCTGGATCGCCGTGCTCAAGGCCCAGCGCGATTTGGGCCTGCCCGTGCCCGAGGGCGCCATTGCCGACTATGAGCGGGTGAAAGAGCAGATCGATCTCGCCTCCATCCGCCGCCGCGAGCAGACCCTGCGGCACGATGTGAAGGCCCGGCTCGACGAATTTTGCGCCCTGGCCGGCCACGAGCATATCCATAAGGGGATGACTTCGCGCGACCTTACCGAGAGTGTTGAGCAACTGCAAATTTACCGCGCGCTGGAATTGACGCGCCTGAAGACCGTCGCCGCCGTGGTGGCGTTGAGCCGCCGCGCGGGCGAGAACAAAAACGTCCTCATCTCCGCGCGCACCCACAACACCCCGGCGCAATTGACGACGGTGGGCAAGCGCCTCGCCATGTTCGGCGAGGAGATGGTGCTGGCGCTCGAGGCGCTGGACCAGCTGATCGGGCGCTACGCCGTGCGCGGGCTCAAGGGCGCGGTCGGCACGCAGATGGACCAGCTGACGCTCTTCCGCGGCGATGCTGGCAAGGTGATGGAGCTGGAGCGCCGTATCTTGACGCACCTGGGCATTCCCCGCGTCTTGATGGCCCCGGGCCAGGTGTACCCGCGCAGCCAGGATTTTTCCGTCATCAGCACGCTTTACCAAGTGTCGTCCGGCCCGGCGAGTTTTGCGAAGACGATGCGCCTCATGTCCGGCCACGAATTGGCCAGCGAAGGCTTTGCCCCGGGGCAGGTCGGCTCGTCGGCGATGCCGCACAAGATGAACTCCCGCAGTTGCGAGCGCCTCAACGGCCTCCAGGTGGTCTTGCGCGGGTATGTGACGATGGCCGAAGGCCTGGCCGGCGACCAGTGGAACGAAGGCGATGTTTCCTGCTCCGTCGTCCGGCGTGTGGCTTTGTCGAACGCGTTTTTCGCCCTCGACGGTTTGCTCGAGACATTCCTGAACATTTTGGAGCACATGGAAGTCAATGAGGCGGTGGTTGAGCGCGAGCTACGCCTCTATCTACCGTTCCTGGCGACGACGACCATCCTGATGGAAGCCGTGAAGGCCGGGGCCGGTCGCGAGACGGCGCACGAAATCATCAAGGAACACGCTGTGGCCGTGGCGCGCGACCTGCGCGCGGGCAAAATCCGCGAAAACGATTTGTTCCAGCGCCTGGCCGCGGAGCCGCGCATGGGGCTGGACGCCGCCGCGCTGGAGCGCATCGGCCGTGAGGTGCGGGCCCATGCCGGCGCTGCCGCCGCGCAGGTGGATTGGTTTGTGCGCGCGGCGCTGACGTGGCGGGAAAAGTACCCCGCATCAGCGCAGCTCAAGGCCGAACCGATGCTGTAAAATGGCGCGGTTGGTCGCTGGGAACCCCTAAAGCGGTAACGGGTTATATATTTGATTGCCAAGGGTCGGACGGGTGTTCACAGTCGACAGTTCACCCTATTCCCAGACTATGGCAGAAGAACTCTCCGGCAATTTGCTAGTAGCTCAACACGGCAGCCTGACCTCCGCCCTGAACTCCAGTCTCGCGGGCGTGGTCACTGAAGCCCTCAACCATGGCGAGATCGAGGAGATCTATGGCGCCCTGCGTGGCGTCCAAGGCTTGCTGCAGGAAGAAATTGTCGATTTGGCCGAGGAATCCCAGCAGACCATCCGTGGCCTGCGCCATACCCCCGGCGCCGCGCTGGGCACCACCCGCTACCAGTTGCGCGACCAGGATGTGGAGCGCATCGTCCAGGTCTGCGAAGCCCACAACATCCGCTATTTTGTCAACATCGGCGACATCCAGGCCATGCAGATGGCCGCCAAGGTGCACGAATCCGCCGCCGCCCGCGGTTATGAACTGCGCGTCATCGGCATTCCCAAGTCCTTTTCCAACAGCATCCCGGTGACGGACCATTGCCCGGGCTACGGCAGCGCGGCCAAGTTTGTCTCCACCGTGGTGCGCGAGCTGGCGATTGAGCACGAGAGCGCCAGCAACCATGACTTTGTGTCCATCCTCGAGGTGGGCGGCCGCAACTCCGGCTGGATCGCCGCCAGCGCCGCGCTCGCGAAACGGAAGAACCAGCTCGATGACCCACCGCATTTGATTTTGCTGCCCGAGTCGCCCCTGAACACGGAGCGCTTTGTCGAGGCCGTGCAGGCCACCCTCAAGCGCCAGCGTTACTGCATGGTCGTCGTGGGCGAGGGCATTGTGGACCTCAACGGCAACTTTATCGGCGGCGGCGCCTCCAAGGATGCCTATGGCCAGCCGACCTTCGGCCACGCGGGCGAGTTCCTGCGTCTGATGCTCGAGCAACAGCTTGGCGTGCGCGCCCGGGCGACGAAGCTCGGTTTGCTCCAGCGTGTCGCGGCCCATTGCGGCTCGCAGACGGACAATGATGAAGCCTACCTCTGCGGCCAGGCCGCGGTGAAGGCGGCTGTCGCTGGCGAGTCTGGCAAGCTGGTCATCCTCGTGCGCGGGGACGGCGACCATTACACCTGCGAAACCGGCCTGGCCAACCTGGCCGATGCCTCCGCTGGGGCGAAACCCTTCCCGCCGACGTGGATCAACGAGGACGGCCTGAGTCTGAACTTCCAGTACTCCAAGTACGCGCTGCCGCTCATCCAGGGCGAAGTGAAGACCCCGTTCGAAAACGGCGTGCCGAAGTTTGTCTCGCTGGTGCGTTCGCAGGTTGGCCGCAAGCTCGAGAGCTACGTACTCGAATAAATCTTTGCCGCCCGCGGCAAATTTCCAAGAGCGCAAGGGATTCCCCTTGCGCTCTTGTTGTTTCTGGAAACCGCAACACAGCTATTCTTAAGACCTCGAAAGTCATCATAATCATTATTTATCAATATATCTTAGAATGCTAAATCGATAATCTTTCGGTAATAAAATAAAAAATTTCCCGTGTAACATGACCGTAACACGGCGGTTGCTATGCTTGGCTGACAATTATTCAAGCATGGCTGGATCCACTTCCATTCGTTTTCCGGACGGCGAGCGCCGGGGCAAAGGCAAGCTTGTCACGCTGGAGAGTCCTTATGCGGCTCTGCGGGTGGCGGGCTTTCGCTCGTATCTCTGCGGCAATATGCTGGCGACGGTGGGCATGCAGATGTTGGCGGTGGCGGTGGGGTGGGAGTTGTATGAATCAACCCATTCGGCCACGGTGCTTGGGTTGGCCGGGCTGTGCCAGGTGCTGCCCATCCTGCTGCTGGCGATCCCCGCGGGCCGGCTGGTGGACTATTTCAACCGCAAGCGGTTGCTGCTAATCGACCAGGTGCTCCTCGGCCTGTCGGCGGCGGCGTTGGGTTGCGCGACGGTTTTTCAGCGCGACATCCCGGACTGGGCGCCCCTGCACGATGCCAATGCCCTGTTGGGCCGGATCGCCTTTTTCTTCCACGACCGCGACACCCATTTCACCTCGCCGCATATTCCGATCATGCTCGGCCTGCTGTTCCTGAATGGCGTCATCCGCTCGATCAACCAGCCGGTCAAGCAGGCCATCATCCCGCAATTGGTGCCGGCCAGGGTTTTTCACAATGCGGTCACGTGGAACACCACGGTGGTGGAGAGCTCGACGATTGTCGGTCCCGCGGTGGCGGGCGCGCTGCTGGCCATCATCCAGAGCCGCCATCCGGAGTCTTCCGCCGCCTATGCACTGGTATACTTCCTCGCGGCCTTGGGGCAGCTGGGCCAATGGCTGTTTTTGCTGCCGGTGGCGGTGGCGCCGATGGCACGCGAGTCGGAACCGTTGACTTTCCGTTCGGCCTTTGCCGGCGTGGGCTATGTGTGGCGGACGCAAGTCATCCTCGGCATCATCACCCTGGATTTGTTTGGCGTGCTCTTTGGCGGGGCCACGGCCCTGTTACCCGTGTTTGCGAAGGACATCCTGCATTGCGGCCCGGCTGGCCTGGGCTGGTTACGGGCGGCCCAATCCATCGGCGCCTGTGGCATGGCTCTGGTGCTGGCGCATCTGCCGCCGGTGCGCCAGGCGGGGCGGACGCTGCTGCTGGCGGTGGCGGGCTTTGGTGTGGGGATGATCGTCTTTGGGCTGTCGCAAAACTTCTATCTGTCCTTTGCGTGTCTTTTATTGGTCGGGGCATGCGACAATACCTCAGTCATCATCCGGCAGACGCTGGTGCAATGCCTGACGCCTGACGCGATGCGTGGCCGGGTATCGGCGGTGAAGTCGCTGTTCAGCTCGGCTTCCAATGGTCTGGGTGCATTGGAGTCCGGCCTGACGGCGGCGTTGTTTGGTCCGGTGGTTTCCGTGGTGGGCGGCGGGGCCGGCACCTTGGTGGTGGTGTTGGCCGTGGCCGTGGCTTGGCCGCAGGTGCGCAAATTTGGGTCGCTCCAGTCAGCAACAACCCAGGAGCCGGGTAAAGACGGTTGGCCGAACAATATTATCCCCGCCGAGTCGCTTCCCGTGGGCGATGCCGTTTATAGCAAGACTAGCCCGGTGCCGGACACCGCCGGCTATAAATAGACTACAGGGGTGGTGCAGAAAGCAGCCCTGCGCAACGACGGAATAGCCAAGATTAATTTGTAAAATTCAGGCGGCAGGATTGCGAGCGACGACGATTCTTGGCATTGATAATAAGCGAGTTGCGGAATCGTTAATAAATAGGCGGTAAAGGTTTTAGAAGTGGCATGGTGGCTGCTTAATTCTGCGCCATGCTCTCGAAATCTTCCCATCGCGCGTGTCGGCCCGTGCCAGGCTTGGCGGTGCGCAGTTGTGGGCCGCCGGATACGGGTTGATCCCGTGTTACTGGTTGCCCTGCGCTGCGAGTAACCTTGCCCCTTCGGACGGCCTCCGGGCCGCTTCCCACCCGCCCTCTCCAGGGTGTCTTCAGCAAAACAAATCTCATCTCCGCCTTTTTTAGCCATGTCTTCTCTCCTTCGTAATTCGGTCACCTGCCTCGGCCTGTTTGTCGCCGTGGCGCTGGCCAATCTTGCTCACGCCCAGACCGCTCCGGCAGCTGCTCCTGCGGCTGCCTCGGCTTCCGCTGCCGCCGCGCCGGCCGCAGCTTCCGGAACCGCGGCCAAAACGCCGCCCACGCCCACGCTCGACCAGCGCGTCTCCGCGATTGAGGCCTACTTCTCCAACACCGATCCGCTGGCGCCCCTTAAGGACGCCAAGGGCAATGTGCCCGATGGCCTGACGACTCCCGTGGAGGGCGTCCCTGGCGCCGGTCACAATGGCTGGATGATGACGAGCGCGGCGCTCGTGTTGTTCATGACGCTGCCCGGCCTGGCGCTCTTCTACGGCGGCCTCGTCCGCCGGAAGAACATCCTCTCCGTCATGGCCCAGTGCCTGGGTCTTGCCGGCTTAGTGACCATCCTCTGGTGGGCCGTGGGTTACAGCCTGGTCTTCGGCTCTAATTTCAACAGCCCGTATTTCGGCGGTTCGGAATACTTCTTCATGAACGGCGTGACTTCGGCGCCCAACACGACCTACGCGTCGTGGGTGTCGCAGAACGTGTTCTCGATGTACCAGCTGATGTTCGCGATCATCACCCCGGCGCTGATCGTCGGTGCGATCGCCGAGCGCATGAAGTTCTCGGCCATCCTGGTGTTCATGACGCTGTGGATGCTCATCGTGTACTTCCCGCTGGCCCACATGGTCTGGGGTGGCAACGGCCTGATGAACGGCGTGTGGAACGGTGATGCCAAGATCCCGGCGATGGACTTCGCGGGCGGCACCGTGGTGCATATGTCCTCCGGCTGGTCGGCCTTGATCCTCTGCCTGATCATCGGGCCCCGCCTCGGCTTCGGCAAGACGCCGATGGCCCCGCACAGCATGGTGCTTTGCATGATTGGCACCGGTATGCTCTGGGTGGGTTGGTACGGCTTCAACGCCGGCAGCGCGGTGGCCGCCGACGGCATCTCCGCCAACGCCTTCACCACGACGACAATTGCGACCGCGGTGGCGTGCTTCACCTGGGGCATGATCGAGCTGGTCTGCAAGGGCAAGGCGAGCGTGCTGGGCTTCTGCTCGGGCGCGGTGGCCGGCCTGGTTGTCATCACCCCGGCTTGCGGCTTTGTGAACACCACGGGCGCGGTCATCATCGGCGTCCTCGCCGCGGTGCTGCCCTACCTGGCCGTCACCAAGCTCAAACCCTTGCTCAAGTATGACGACGCTCTCGACACCTTCGGCGTGCACGCCGTGGGTGGCACCTTGGGCGCCATCATCACCGGCGTCCTCGTGGACTCCGGGGTCAACAGCAACCTCGTCACCGATGTGACGAAGAAGAACGGCCTGGCCGACAAGATCGCCAACCATGGCGCGTGGCTCTCGCAGATTGAGGCCGCCGCCATCACGCTGGTGCTCGCGGTGGTCGCCACCGTCATCATCGGCTACATCACCAAGTTCACCGTCGGCCTGCGCCCGACAGCGGAAGGTGAAGACCAGGGCCTCGACATCACCGACCACGGTGAAGAAGGCTACGTCCTCGACTAAACGGGGACCGAAGCCCCGGCGCCGGGTGGCTGCGCGAGAGCGCTGCTCCCAACCAGCCCCCGGCGCGGGTGTTCTTCAACTCCCGGTCATCAACCTCCCTCACTTCCAACTTCCTTTCCCATGAAAAAAATCGAAGCCATTGTTAATCCGTCGAAGCTCGACGACGTCAAGAACTCGCTCACCAGCATCGGCGTCGTCGGCATGACGGTGCTCGAGGCGAAGGGCTTTGGCCGCCAGAAGGGCCATACCGAAACCTACCGCGGCAGCGAGTACGTGATCGACTTCCGCCCCAAGATCAAAATGGAAATCGTGGTGGCCGACGCCCTCGCGTCGAAGACCATCGCCGCCATCGTCAAGGTGACGAAGACCGGCAAGATCGGCGACGGCAAAATCTTCGTCTCGACGGTGGAGGAAGCCATCCGCATCCGCACCGAAGAGCACGGCGACGTGGCGCTCTAAGCGCGCTCCGTATCCCAGGGATTTAATTCAAGCGCCAGGGCGTGGGGCCGCACAAGCTCCGCACCCTGGCGCTTCTTTTTTGCAGGGCCAGGGATGGACGGCGGTCGCCCTTGCGTCGCAGGGTTCGGCTGCTATGCTCTGGCCGATGGTTTTGGCCTCCCAGTTATTGGCGGCAGTGGACGGTGTGAACAGCACACCGCCCGCGCTGGTGCTGCCCTTTGGTTTGCTGTTGCTGTTGATTGCGGTGATGCCGCTGGCGGCGAAGCACTGGTGGGAAAGGAATTACGCTTATGTTTCAGTTGGTTTGGGCGCATTCGTGGGCTTGTGCTATCTCACCCATGCTGGTGGAGCAGCGGCAGTGGGGCATACGTTGCGGGAATATTTTTCCTTCATCAGTCTGCTGGCGGCGTTGTATGTCGTGGCCGGCGGCATCCATATCCGGGTGCGGGGCCGGGCGACTCCGGCGGGCAATGTGGTGTTTCTTGCATTGGGCGCGGCACTGGCGAATATCATCGGCACCACGGGCGCATCCTTGGTGCTCATCCGTCCGTGGCTCCATCTGAATAAAGACCGCCTCAGTCCCTATCCGGTGGTTTTCTTCATCTTTTTGGTTTCCAACATTGGTGGTGCGCTGACGCCGATTGGCGATCCGCCGCTCTTTTTGGGTTATTTGAGCGGCGTGCCGTTTTTCTGGCTGTTGCCGCGCGTCCTCGCCCCTTGGCTTGCCACCCTGGGAGTTTTGCTGGGTGTGTTTTATGTATGGGATGCGCGGCATTTCCGCAATTTGCCCCGAAAGCTGGAGCAAGCGGCCACCCCGGATGTCCACGGCTGGCGGCTGGAGGGCTGGGCCAATGGAATTTTTCTGCTGGGAGTGGTGGGCGCGGTATTTTTGCCGGAGGGGTTATTCCCCTTGCGCGAAGGCGTCATGCTGGCCCTGGCCGCGGCAAGTTTTGCTCTGACGAAAAGGGAAGTGCGTGAAAAAAACGCCTTCAACTTCGGCCCCATCCAGGAAGTCGCTTGGCTGTTTTGCGGCATCTTTCTCACGATGATGCCGGCGCTGGACTATCTGGCCGCGCAGGGCCCATCGCTGGGCTTTACCCATCCGCTTCAGTATTATTTCGCCAGCGGCGGCTTGTCCTCCGTGTTGGACAATGCGCCGACGTACCTGAACTTTCTCCAGCTCGCGCAGGCGACCGCCGCCGTGCATGACCCGGCGCTTACGCTGCCCGCGCTGCTTGGGCATCCGGAATACGCGCAATACATCGTCAGCCTCAGCCTTGGCGCGGTGTTCTTTGGCGCGATGACCTATATCGGCAACGGCCCAAACTTCATGGTCAAGGCCATTGCCGAGGAGGCCGGGGTCCCCTGTCCGACGTTCCACCGCTATCTGACGCACTATAGCCTGCCGGTGCTGCTGCCCGTGCTGCTGATGGTCGGATGGCTGTTTTTATAAACAAATTACGCGGTGATTATTTCGCCTTCTCACGCGCTTCCGAAAGCCAGGGCATGGGCGCATCCGGCTTGGGGGAGACGTAGATGCTGCCCACAGAGTTGGCGATGGTGATGTTGGGGTTCTTGAGCAGGTTCAACACTTCCGCGCCGGCCAGCAGCACGGGGCCGTAGCCATGCAGGGCGTCCACGCTCACGGGCCGCGCATAGTAATACATCGGGCTGAGGTCAAAGTTGGAGCCGGTGCACGTGCCTTCGACCTGGCCTTTGTCGTTCACGCGGGTGGCCACGGCCTTCCAGCCGATGAGCGCCTGCGTGCCATACGCCGGGCTGATCCACCCCTGGTTGATGCCATGCGCCAGCGCATAGACGAACATCGCGGAGGCGGAGGTTTCGAGATACGAATCGTCGCGGTCGAGCAGTTGGTGCCATAGCCCGGTGTCGGACTGGCGTTCGGCCAGACCTTTCATGAATGAGCGGTAAAGATTAAGAATCGCTGGGCGCGCCGGGTGGTCGGCGGGCAGGAGGTCGAGCACGTCGGCCATGGCCAGCGCGCACCAGCCGTTGGCGCGGCCCCAATGGTTATCGACCGTGTCCGGGTTGGTGGAAATCCAACCATGGGCGAAGAGGTGTTTTTCCGGGCGATACAGCCGCGCGGACATCTGGAGGATTTGCCGGGCGGCGTCATCATAATACTTTTTGTCGCCTGTGAGTTTGCCCATGAGCACCAGCGCCGGCGCGCCCATGTACATATCGTCGGCCCAGATGGTTTCGGGCATGGGAATATGACGCGAGATGGTGCCATCGGGCAGGCGGGGCACGACAGTGTCGATGAATTTGATCCAATTGTTGATGATGGGCGTGGTGTCGGGGCCGACGTTGGCCAGGCGCGCTTGGATGAGCGAGGCGCACATCGCGCCGCAGTCGTCGAGCGAGCGCGGGATGTACAGGCTGGTAAAGCCACCGCGCGGGCCTCCTCCGCGCGCGCCCGTGGCCGCAGCGGGAGCAGCCGGGGTGGGCGCCGGGGTGATGGCGAGGCCGTGGACCATGCCCGTCAGCCGCTTGATGACATAATCGTTATACGCCGTGTCGCCGGTGGCGGCGGTGGCGGCGAGCATACCGGAATAAACCACTCCTTGCTCGTAGGCCATCGCTTGGAAGCGAATGCCGCCTTGCCCGCCACGGCCGACACCTTCAAATCCAGCGCCAGTCACGGGCTGGGAAAAATCGGTAATCTCCTGGCCCCCGCGCCCGGCGACGATGCGGCTGGCAGTGGCGGTGTCGAGGTAGCCGCGCACGCGCTCCAGCACGGTGGTGATTTCCGCCGCCGTCGGGATTTTATAAACCTGGGAATAATAATCGCCATTTTGCGGGCGAATGGGCGAGCCGCCGACCTGCACCGTGGGCGTGGAGGGCGCGGTGGGGGTGGCGGTGGCGGCGGGCGCTACAGATGCATCAGTTGGTTGGGCCTGGGCTGCGGGTGCGGAAAAAAACAGCGCAGCGCAGGACAACGCAACTAAAGGAAAAGCGCAGATGCGCAAAGGGGCAGAAGGGGCGGGGATCATGGGAGGCGAGGGGGTAGGGTGGGGTGGGAAATTCGTTTATACGATTTGGCGCTTGGTCGAAAGGCAAAAGCTAGGGTGTGGTCAGCCAGGGGGCCTGTTTGCGATAGTTGGCGGGCGACTGTCCGGTGACACGCTGGAATGCGGCATAGGCGGTGGCCGTGGTGCCGAAGCCGCACTCGGTGGCGATCTGCTCGATGGGCCGCTTGGGAAATTGCCGCAGCAGGGACTGCGCCTGCTGGATGCGCAGCCGGGTGGCAAATTCGTGCGGCGAACTGCCGGCGAATTTGCGGAAACGCATTTCGAGCGTTCGCTTGGAAACTCCGGCATGGTCGGCCATGGTTGCAACTTTGAGCGGCATGGGGAGATGCTGCCGGATGTAATCCATCGTCTGCTGGACCAGCGGGTCGGCGCAATACAGCCGGTCGGTGGATTGGCGCGCCACCACGCGGTCCGGCGCAAGCAACTGGTCTGCCGTCGGCGGCTTTTCGCGTTGCATAAGGCCATCCAGCAACGCCATGGCCGCCCAGCCCACCTGCTCGGAGTTGCGCGACACGCTGGTGATTTTGGGCGCCGAGTGTTCGCAAATCGTTTCATCATTGTCCATGCCGACGAGGGCGATGTCCTCCGGAATCCGCAGGTCCGCCTCCCGGCAGGCCTCGATGAGAAACTGGGCCCGGTAGTCATGCACCGCAAAAATGCCGCAAGGGCGCGGCAGCCCCGCCAGCCATTTTGCCGGCCCGACCATGCGTTGGGGCCAGCTGAGCCGCGACTCCGCGCGCGCGGTGAGCAGCAGCTCGCCGCACCGCACCCCCGCCTCAGCCGCGCGCTGGGCAAAGCCCCGCCGCCGCTGCTCGGAATACCACAGCGAGCTCCACCCGAAAAACGCGAGGCTGCGCAGGCCGCGTTCGAGCAAATGGTCGGCGGCCATGCGCCCGGCGAGAAAGTGGTCCACCATCACGCGGGGGATGCCGTGCGATTCCCGCAGCCCACCGGCGAGATTGATGGCCGGTATGCGCATGGCGCGGGCCAGGCGCAGCTCCTGTCTGCTGTTGGTGGCGATGATGAGGGCGTCGCCATCCCAACCCTGCAAGGCGCGCAGGGTGAGCTCGGATTCTTCCGCGCCGCTCAGCGTGGGCGGGCTGCTGATGAGGTGCCAGTCGCCATGCTGGCGCGCATAGCGGCGGATGCCGTCCAGACAGCGCGCGAACCATGGCACCGAGGCAGGGTAGAGGATGGCGATTTTGCGTGAGGTGTTTTTGCGCATTTCTTGATAGATATTTCGCAAGTATATCGTTGAGCGCAATCTTAATGAACCTAAAATAGCCTATCGCACCCCTCCCCCAATCTCGGCCTCATGAAACGAACTCACTTGCAGTTTGCACGGATAATTCTGTGCGTCCTCGTCACCCTTTGTGCGCCTTTGTCCGGCGCCGCCGCTCCTTACACGCCGCCCGCCTCAGGCCGTGCGACCTACGACTTCAACCCCGCCTGGCAGTTCATTAAAAAGGATGTAGCAGGCGCTGAACAACCGGGCTTTGACGACAAAGCTTGGGAGACTGTCAGCACGCCGCACACGTGGAATGACACCGATAGTTATGACGAATACATCGTGCGGGCGGGCGAAAAGACCCTGTACACGGGCCCGGCCTGGTATCGCAAGCACTTCAAACTGCCCGCCGCCGCCAAGGGCAGCCGCATTGTGATTGAGTTTGAGGGTATGCGGCAGGCGGCGAAGTTCTGGGTGAATGGCAAGCCCGTCGGCAAATACGAGGACGGCGTGACCGCCTGCGGCATCGACATCACAGACGCGGTACATTTTGGCGATGAGGAAAATGTCCTCGCCGTCTGGATCACCAACGTCACCGATTACAAGGAGGAGGCTACCGGCGTGGCTTACCAGTGGGAATCGAAGGATTTCAATCCGGACTTCGGCGGCATCAACCGCAACGTGCGGCTGCATATTCTGCCCAAGATATACCAGACGCTGCCGCTGCTGAACGGCCTGGGCACCCTCGGCGTTTACACCTACGCCAGCGACTTTGACATCCCGGCGAGCAAGGCGACGCTCAACATCGAGTCCCAGCTGCGCAACACCTCGGGAGACCAGGCGGCCATCGATATTTCCGCCGTGGTGGTGGATGCCTCCGGCACCCCCATCGCCCGGCTGCAGGGCGAGCCGGTGGACACCGTCGATGGCGAGACAGCCATCGCAAAAATCTCCGGCCCGCTGGCCAATATCAAATGGTGGAGCCCGGAGCATCCCAATCTTTATGATGTGTACACCATCCTGACCGTGGGCGGCAAAGTCGTTGACGTGAATAAGGTCACCACCGGTTTCCGCAAAACAGAATTCAAGGGTGGGGCCGGCACCGGTGGCGTGTACCTCAACAACCAATTCACCTGGCTCACCGGCTGGGCCCAGCGCAGTGTTGATGAATGGGCGGCCATTGGGGGCGCTTTTCCGGATTGGCTGCACGATTATGACATGCAGCTCATGGCCTCCACCCACGGAAACTATGTGCGCTGGATGCACACCGCGCCCACGAAGCAATCCTCCGATGCCTGCGACCGGGTCGGCATCGTCCAGGTTTGCCCGGCGGGCGACAAGGAGGTCAACCCAACCAACCCGGTGCAGTGGAACCAGCGCGTGCAAGTCATGCGGGACACCATTGTCTATTTTCGCAACAGTCCGAGCATCCTCTTCTGGGAAGCCGGCAACAACGGCATTCCCGCCAATCGGATGCAGCAGATGGTCGACATCCGCAAGGAGCTTGATCCCTCCGGCGGCCGCGCGATGGGCTGCCGTTCCCTGCCAGCCACGCAGGGTAACAATGTGAACAACCCCGCCGACCGGGATCCCGGCGCGGGCCCGGGCCAGTCGGACGAAAATGCGCACATCGCGGAGTATTTCGGCGTCATGATCGCCCAGGACCGCCCCGTCGAAAACCTGCGGACGCCCACCGCGCTTTTCCGGGCCTTCAGCTTCCAGCGGCGTGACTTGGCACCCATCATCGAGTGCGAGGATTTTCGTGAAGAATCCCTGCGCACTTACTGGGACAAATATTCCCCGCCGAGTTTCGGTTTTAAGAAAGGCCCCAATGACACATATGACCTGGATTCCGAGCAATTCTGCCTCGCCCAGATCAAACGTTACAACGACTACTGGTCGCACCGCATCAGCCTCAACGACCAGGAGAACGCCCGGTGGTCTGCCTATGCCTCGATTGTCTGGGCCGACAGCCTTCAGCTCGGCCGCAACCCGGACACCGAGACCGCGCGTTCCAGCGGCAAGGTGGACGGCGTGCGCCTGCCGAAGCAGGTCTTTTTCGCCGCCCGGGTGATGCAAAATCCACAGCCGGACATTCACATCATCGGGCACTGGACTTATCCGGCTGGCACGCAAAAGACCATGTACGTCGCCGCCAGCAACGTGGCATCAGTGGAACTTTTCGTCAACGGAAAGTCGGTGGGTAAAAACAGCCAGCCCCGCGATGGTTTTGCCTACGCCTTTCCCGATGTCGCCTTCGCGCCCGGTACCATCAAGGCCGTGGGTTATGGCAAGGACGGCCAAGTACTCGCGCAGCATGAACTCAAAACCGCGGGCCCGGCCACGGCCATCCGCCTCACGCCGCACGCCAGCCCGCAGGGGTTGCAGGCCAACGGCTCCGATATCGCATTTTTCGACGTGGAAGTGGTCGATGCCGAAGGCAACCGCTGCCCGACCGACCAGGCGCGCATTGATTTCGAGCTGGCCGGGCCGGCCCTCTGGCGAGGCGGCGTGAATGAATACACGCCCGGCACCATCAACAACACCTATTTGAACACAGAATGCGGCATCAACCGCGTGTTCATCCGCTCCACGCTTAAGCCGGGCGAAATCACCCTCAAGGCCAGGCGGGAAGGGCTGAAAGATGCGACGGCCACGGTCGATTCCAAGCCGGTGGCCATTACCAATGGGTTGGCGCTGATGAGCCCCTAGGATTCGCTGACCAGGCAGGCTTTAAACACATCTCCTATGAAGCGCAGCAACACACATTCCCTGGCCTTCGCAGCGTCTGTAGTCGCGGCGATGGTTCTCCACCCGCTGGCGGCCAAGGCGGCCGATACTGCGCCGGGACCCTGGGTGCCGGCCCAAAGCGATGGCACCTACCGCAACCCGGTGCTGTATGCCGATTATTCCGATCCGGATGTGATCCGTGTGGGCGATGATTACTGGCTCACCTCGTCGAGTTTTAATGAGATACCGGGCCTTCCCATCCTGCACTCGCGGGACTTGGTCAATTGGACACTTGTCAACCACGCGCTGCCTGCCCTGCCGCCGCTCGATTATTATTCCACCACCAGGCACGGGCTGGGCGTCTATGCTCCGTCGATCCGGTATCATGATGGGAAGTTTTGGATATTTTTTCCCGATCCGGATTTTGGGATTTATGTCGTGACCGCAAAAGATCCGGCTGGGAAATGGTCCGAACCGGTGCTTATCCAGCCCGGCAAGGGCTACATTGACCCGTGCCCGTTGTGGGATGACGATGGCAAAGCCTACCTCATCTACGCCTGGGCCGGCAGCCGGGTGGGGTCCGCCAATCGGCTGACGCTACAGGAGATGAGTCCGGAGGGCACCAAGATGATTGGCGCGGCCAAGACCGTGATTGATGGCCGCACCATCGGCTGGAAGACGCTGGAAGGGCCCAAGCTTTACAAACGGGAAGGTTACTACTGGGTCTTCGCCCCGGCCGGGGGCGTGGGCGGCGGGTTCCAGGGCGTGTTCCGCTCCAAGAATATCTGGGGTCCCTACGAGAACCGCAACGTGCTTGAACAGGGGACGACGAAGACGAATGGCCCGCACCAGGGAGCGTGGGTGGATACGCCAAAGGGTGAAAACTGGTTCCTGCATTTCCAGAAACTTGGCGCCTATGGTCGCGTGGTTCACCTCGAACCCATGCAATGGCGCGAGGACGGCTGGCCCGTCATGGGCAGCGATCCCACCAACAGCGGCAAGGGCGAGCCCGTGCTCACGCACGCCAACCCGGCGCTTCCGGCGCAGACCGTGGCGGTGCCAGCGACTTCGGACGAATTCGACAAGCCGGAACTCGGCCTGCAATGGCAGTGGGAGGCCAATCCCCGCACCGAGTGGTGGAGCCTCGGTGCCGCGTCCGGCAATCTGCGACTGAATTGCGTGCCGTTGGCAAGCGCCGGCGTGCTGGGCGAAGCTCCGAATCTGCTGATGCAGAAATTTTCCGCCCCCACTTTCACGGCCACCACCGTCCTTAACTTTTCATCCAAAGAAGATGGCGACCGCGCCGGCTTGATTGTTTTTGGCCGGAGCTACGCCTGGCTCGGCTTGCGCAAAACGGGCGAACAGACCCGGCTTGAATTGGTCACCAGCAGCCAGAATGGCAATGGCAAGGAAACTGTGGCGGCCACGGCCGCGCCCAAAAACGGGGTTGTTTTCCTGCGCGTTTCTGTCGCGGAGGATGCGCGATGCTCCTTCGCCTGGAGCGAGGACGGCGAGCACTTCACCGACATCGGCCCCAAGTTTACTGCCACGTCTTATGGCTGGGTGGGGGCAAAGGTCGGCCTCTTCGCCGCCGCCCCGGCCGGTTCCGGCGCTCCCGGTCATGCTGATTTTGACTGGTTTCGGGTGGCCAATCGTTAAACTGTGCCTTGCGTGCACCCTCTTTAGGGACGGAATCGCCCACCGCGCCATTTTCATTGTGACACCTCATTTTTTTCGCCCACAATAATCATCCATGAAACTCGGCCTCGGACTTTACCGGCATATGCTCACGCCTGATTCCTTCCGCTTCGCGCGGCAGATCGGGGCCACGCACATCATCGCGCACTTGGTGGATTATTTCAAAGGCGGCGCGCACACCACGCGCGACAACCAGCCGACCGGCGCCAAGGGCGCGTGGGGTTTTGCGGGCGATCCCCACCAGCTTTGGACGGTCGAGGAGCTTGTCACGTTGCGCAAAAATGTGGAGACGGCGGGACTCAAGCTGGAGGCCATTGAAAATTTCGACCCCGCGCACTGGCATGATGTCCTGCTCGATGGGCCGCAGAAGGCCCGGCAAATCGAAAATGTAAAGACCATCATCCGGCGGCTGGGTGAGGCGGGCATCCCCATCATGGGGTATAACTTCAGCATCGCGGGAGTGTGCGGGCGTTCGAACGGCCCCTATGCGCGTGGGGGCGCGGAGTCGGTGGGCGTGTTTTCGGGGTTTGATGAGCCGATGCCCCAGGGCATGGCCTGGAACATGATTTATGATGCGAATGCGCCGGCCGGCAATGTGCCGGCGGCCACCCACGATGAACTGTGGAGGCGCGTCGAGTTCTTCTTGAAGGAGACGCTGCCGGTGGCGGAGCAGGCGGGCGTCAAGCTCGCCGCGCATCCGGATGACCCGCCGCTGCCCACCATGCGCGGGCAGCCCCGGCTCGTCTGGCAGCCGCAGTTGTACCAGCGCCTGCTTGATATTTCGCCCAGCCGCTCCAACACGCTCGAATTTTGCATCGGCACGCTGGCGGAGATGCCGGACGGCGATATTTACGAGACCGTCGCGCGCTATGCCAAGCAAGGCCGCCTGGGCTACGTCCATTTCCGCAACATCCACGGCCATGTGCCGAACTATCATGAGACGTTCGTGGACGATGGTGACGTTGACATGCTGCGGGTGCTGCGCATCCTTAAGGAAAGCGGTTTTGATGGCGTCATCATCCCCGATCATACCCCCCAAGTCCATTGCGCCGCCCCCTGGCACGCCGGCATGGCCCACGCTCTGGGCTATCTGGCCGCGGGCCTGCAGTCGCTGAAGTGATTTTCGCCAGTCGGTTCATTCTCCCCAAATCCCCACCATCCCCTCTGCCATGAAGACTCGCCTTCTGCTTCGTTGTGCTGCGTGCCTGCCCGCCGGTTTGGCATCATTATTGGGTGCCTCGGCTTATGCACAAAGCGCGCCACCGGTTGGCACGGCCAGCGCGAACCTGGTCCGAAACGGCGGCCCCAGTGCACCGCCCACGAAGGCCGACCGTGAGCATATGCTCGCTCTCTTGAATATGCCCGCCCCGCCGCCGCCGCGCCCTGGACACCGATTGACTCGCACAAAAAACCGGGCACGCTCTCTCCGCCTGCAAGGAAGATCTTGCCGATTCCAAGCGGTGCAGGG